>NZ_JBYSZW010000053.1:0-58158 GCF_058787575.1 Cupriavidus sp. FW305-3-2-15-C-LB2 | reverse complement strand
CGCGTGGCGGCTGAACGGCGGCGTGTCGCGCACGCTGCGCTTCGGCTATGGCGAGCAGGTGCTGGAGGTGACGCTGAGCACCAATGAGCGCGGTAGCACGCTGATCTATGCGGACCAGGCGGCGCCCTTTGCCTGCACCTGCCAGGCCGACGATATCCGCATCAACCTCGGCACCCGGCGCGCGCACGGGCAGGTGCATGCGGATGGCGAGACCTTCCACGTCTTCTATGCCGGACGGCATGTGAGCCTGGCCTGGCTCGATCCGTTGGCCCATGCCGGCGAGACCGAAAGCGAAGGCGGCAAGCTCACTGCGCCGATGCCCGGGAAGGTCATTGCCGTGATGGTCGAGGCTGGCAGCACCGTCACGCGCGGCACGCCGTTGCTGGTGATGGAGGCCATGAAGATGGAGCACACCATCAGCGCACCGGTGGACGGGGTGGTGAGTGAGGTGCTTTACCGGGTCGGGGAGCAGGTTGTGGAGGGGGCGCAGCTTCTGGCGTTCGAGGGGAAGTCGGGGGCTTGATGCCGACAGGGGCAGGGGCGCGGTCACCGTTGCCCCAACCAACCCCACGTCCGTTCCTCTGCCAAAATACGTCTTTAACCCCACCAGATTCCCCTGGAGACAAAATGAAGTTGCAGTTGTACGTCCCCGATGGCCGCTACGACGCCTGGATCGCAGGATTCGCCGAGGCACTGCCCGAAGCGCAATGCGTGACGTGGGAGGACAGCCGTGGCGAACCGGCCGACTACGCCGTGGTCTGGCGCCCGCCGGTGGAGATGCTGCGTGGCCGTACCGAGCTGAAGGCGGTGTTCAACCTGGGCGCCGGTGTCGACGGCATCCTGCGCCTGCGCGATGAAGCCCCTGACGCCTTGCCCGCGGGCGTGCCGATCGTGCGGCTCGACGATGCCGGCATGGCCGCGCAGATGGCCGAGTACGTCACCCACGCCGTGCTGCGCTATTTCCGCAAGATGGACGCCTACGAGGCCCAGCAGCGCGCCGGCAACTGGAAGTTCCTCAAGCCGCATCGCCGCGCGGATTTCACCATCGGCGTGATGGGGGTGGGCGCGCTCGGCACGCATATCGCCCGCACGCTGGCGGGCTTCGGCTTCCCGGTGCGTGGCTGGAGCCGCACCGCGCGCGCCATCGAAGGCGTGAGCGGCTTCTATGGCGATGCCGGGCAGGCGCCGTTCCTCGATGGCCTGCGCGTACTGGTCAATGTGCTGCCGCTGACACCGCAGACCGAGAACATCCTCAACGCCGCGCTGTTCGCGCGGCTGGCACAGGGCGCGTATGTGATCAACGTCGCGCGCGGGCAGCACCTGGTCGAGGAAGACCTGCTCGCCGCGGTGCAGTCGGGGCAGGTTGCGGGTGCCACGCTCGACGTGTTCCGCACCGAGCCGCTGCCTGCCGAACACCCGTTCTGGCAGGAGCCGCGCATCACCGTCACGCCGCATATCTCGGCGCTCACGCTGCGCGAAGACAGCATCGCGCAGATCGCCGGCAAGATCCGCGCGCTGCGCGCGGGCCAGCCGATCGCGGGCGTGGTCGACGTGCAGCGCGGCTACTGAGCGCCCGACCAATACCAATCAAAGACAGGAGATTGCCATGACCATGCCGAACTACGTGAAGATCGTTGAAGTCGGCCCGCGCGACGGCTTGCAGAACGAGAAGGCGATGGTGCCGACCGAGGTCAAGGTCGCGCTGATCAACCAGCTGACCGATGCCGGCTTCGTCAATATCGAGGCCGCGTCGTTCGTGTCGCCCAAGTGGGTGCCGCAGATGGCCGACGGTGCCGACGTGATGGCGCGCATCCAGCGCCGGCCCGGCACACTGTTTTCGGCGCTGACGCCGAACATGAAGGGGTTTGAAGGCGCGATCGAGGCCGGTGCCGACGAGGTCGTGATCTTCGGCGCCGCCAGCGAGGCGTTCTCGCAGAAGAACATCAACTGCTCGATCGCCGAGTCGATCGCGCGCTTTGCGCCGGTGGCCGCCGCAGCCAAGGAGAAGGGCGTGCGCCTGCGCGGCAGCATCTCGTGCGCGCTGGGCTGCCCGTACCAGGGCGAAGTACCGGTGCACGCGGTGGTCGACGTGGTGCGGCGCATGCGCGAACTGGGCTGCGACGAGATCGACATTGCCGACACCATCGGCGTGGGCACTCCCGTGCGCGTGCAGGAAGTGATGCGCGCCGCGGCGGCGGAGTTTGCGCTGGACCGCCTGTCGGGCCATTTCCACGATACCTACGGACAGGCGCTGTCCAATATCCTGGCCAGCCTGGAAGTGGGTATCTCGATCTTCCATGCGTCGGTGGCGGGGCTGGGCGGCTGCCCGTACGCAAAGGGCGCGACCGGCAACGTGGCGACCGAGGACGTGCTGTACATGCTGCACGGCATGGGCATCCACACCGGCATCGACCTGGAAGCGGTGGTGCGCACCGGCGACTATATCTCGCAGGCAATTGGCCGCGCCAACAGCTCGCGCGTGGGCCGTGCCTTGCTGACCAAGTGGGCCGCCGCCAGCGATGCGGCGCCTGCCTGCGCGTAAGTGCGGATCAGGCGCGGGCCACGGAACAAGGAGAAGTACGCATGACGGTGAATGACGAAGCGCTGCCCGAGTCCGCGCAGCGCGTGGCGGACCTGCTGGCCGGGCTTGGCCATGACCGGCCCGTGGTGATGCTGCCGGCCACCGGCAAGACCTCGGCCGAGGCCGCGGCGGGGCTGGGCTGCAGCGTGGCCGAGATCGCCAAGTCCATCATCTTCCGGCGCGTGGCCGACGATGCGCCGGTGCTGGTGATTGCCAGCGGCAGCAACCGCGTCGACGAGGCCAAGGTGGCCGCGCGCGTAGGCGCGCTGGGCAAGGCCGACGCGCGCTTCGTGCGCGAGAAGACCGGCTACGCCATCGGCGGCGTCTGCCCGATCGGACATGCGGTGGCGCCGGTGATGCTGCTGGACCAGGACCTGTTCCGCTATGACAGCTTGTGGGCCGCGGCGGGGCATCCCCATGCGGTATTCAACCTGACGCCCCACCAGTTGCAGCAGATGACGGGCGCTGAAGTGGCCGACGTCGCGGCAGGCTCAGTGGCATGAGTCCCGACCTGCGCCCCGGCCTGACCTTCAGCTGGCAATACACGGTGCCGCCCAAGGCCACCGTGCCGCGCCTGTACGACGATATCCCGGGCTGCCCCGAGATGCCCGACGTGCTGGCCACCGGCTATATGGTCGGCATCATGGAGTGTGCCTGCCTGCAGATGCTGCGCGAACACCTGGACTGGCCGCGCGAGCAGTCGCTCGGCACGCTGGTCAGCTTCTCGCACCTGGCGCCGACGCCGCCCGGCATGACGGTGACGGTCAAGGGCGAACTGGTGGCGGTGGACGGGCGCCGCCTGCGCTTCCAGCTGAGCGCCTGGGACGGCGAGGACAAGATCTCCGAGGGCGTGCATGAGCGCCACCTGATCGACGCCGGCCGCTTCAATGAGAAGGTCGCCGCCAAGGCCGCGCGCGCGGCGGGCTGAGCGCTGTCCGATGGCCACCATGCCCACGCCCGTCCCCTCCGCGGCTGAACTGGCGGCGCAAGCCGACCTCGCGCTGCGCGCGTCGCCTGTGCCTTCGCCATGCCGCAACATTTGCCACATGGACCCGTTCAGCGGCTACTGCGCAGGTTGCCTGCGCACGATCGACGAAATCGCCGGCTGGTCCTCGGCCAGCGACGAAGACAAGCGCCACGTGTGGGCGCAACTGCCGCAGCGCGCAGCATGGCTGGCAGGCGAGGAGGCATCCCCTTGAGCGCAAGCCCGGTTCCGCAGTTGCCGCCATCCATGCGCGTGTTCGAGCGCGGCTGGCTGTCGGCTAACAATATCCTGTTCGTGGACGGCGACGATACGGTGCTGGTCGATACCGGCTACGTCACCCACGCGCCGCAGACGGTGGCGCTGGTGGCGGCCGCCTTGCAGGGCCGGCCGCTCGCACGCGTGATCAATACCCATCTGCACTCCGACCACTGCGGCGGCAATGCCGCGCTGCAGGCGCGCTGGCAGCCGCGCACCGCTATCCCCGCGGCCGAGGCCGCTGCCGTTGCCGCGTGGGATACAGAAGCGCTCAGCTACAACGCCACCGGCCAGCAGTGCGACCGCTTCACCTTCGACAGCGTGCTGAGCGACGGCGACACGCTGCGCCTGGCCGGCATCGACTGGCAAGTCGTGGCCGCTCCCGGCCATGACCCGCACGCGGTGATGCTGTTCGCACCGGCCGGGCGCATCCTGGTTTCCGGCGATGCGCTGTGGGAGAACGGTTTCGGCGTGATCTTCCCCGAGCTGGATGGCGAGAGCGGCTTCGCCGAGCAGGCGGCGGTGCTGGAGCGCATCGCCCAGCTCGACGCGCGGCTGGTGATCCCGGGCCATGGCCGGATGTTTACCGATGTGGCGGCGGCGGTCGAACGCGCCCAGGGGCGCCTGGCCTACCTGAGCGCCGACCCGGCGCGCAATGCCAGCCATGCGGTCAAGGTGCTGGTGAAGTTCAAGCTGCTGGAGCAGCAGCGCATGGCCCAGGACGCGCTGGTGGCATGGATGGAGGCCGCGCCGCTGATGGTGCGCATCCGCCAGCGCTTCATGCCGGGGCTGGAGATGGCCGAGGTCTGCGCGCAGACGGTGCGCGCGCTGGCGGGAGTGAAGGCGCTGGCGGTGGAGGGGGAGTGGGTGGTGAATCGGGATTGATTCACCACGCCTGCCTGCATCCTCAGAACGACGTCCTGAACCCCACCTTCACACTGCGCCCGGCCAGCGGTGCGATATCACGCAGGATCGAAGCCGAGTTGCGCGCATCCTGGTTGGTCAGGTTGTCGCCGCGCAGGTACACCAGCGTCTGCGTGCCCGACACCTTGAACTTGTAGGTCAGCGCCAGGCTCAGCAGCGTATAGGCATCGGTCGGCGTGTCGTTGGTCGGCACGCGGGTCTGCTTTGCGGCGTAGGTCACGTCGACGCGCGCGCCCCACGGGCCCGCGCCATACACCAGTGCACCGCCCAGGCGCAGCGGTGCCAGGCGCGGCAGCGGTTCGCCGGTATCGCGGTTCTCGCCGCGCACGTAGTCGGCGCGGGCCTCGAAGTCCAGCGTGTCGCTGGTGGTCAGCATTTTCTGCAGCAAGCGCGTCTTGCCTTCCACCTCGAAGCCGTACAGCGTGGCCGGCACACCCAGGTACTGGAACTCCGGCAGCGCGTCCGGGCTGCCGGCGGCGACCACATCGCCCGCCTCGTCACGCGTGCGGCCGGTGGCGTTCAGCGCGAGGTAGTTGGCGAAGCGGCTGTAGTAGCCCGACACGGCGGCGCTGTGCGCGCCGGACTTGAAGCGCACGCCCAGGTCGATAGAGGTGGCCCGTTCCTTGTTGGCATTGGGATCGCCCAGCTCCCACGCGCCGGTGGCCACGTGGGGGCCGTTGGCATACAGCTCGTAGAAGGTCGGCGCGCGCTCGGTGTACGACAGGTTGCTGGTCAGCGACCACAGCGGGTTGACCTTGTAGAGCAGGCCGGCCGACGCGCTGGTGGCGTTGAAGCTGCGGCTGGCATCGGTAAAGCGGTCGTTGCCGTTGGCGCTGGCCTTGATGCTGCTGTGGTCCAGGCGCCCGCCCAGGTTCAGCTTGAGGTCGCCGGAAGCGGTCAGCGGCAGTTCCTCGAACACGAACAGCGCCGCGTTATCCGTATTGGTGCTCGGCACGAATGCCTCTTCGCCCAACGCGGAGAAGTCGGTATGGCCGAACTGTGTGCCGATCACGCCCGTCATGTTGCCGATCTTCGCGTGCCTGGCCTCCAGGCGCGCATCCCAGCCGCGGTTCTTGAAGATCGTGCCGGTCTCGCCGCCCTCGATCTCCTTGTGTTCGTAGTCGGTGTAGCCGAACTTGCCCTTGACCGATTCGAGCCAGCCGGCGGTGTTGCCGGCCAGGTTGCGTGCCTCGCCTTCCAGCGCAAAGCGGTCCTGCCGCATTTTCAGCCGCACGTCGTCCTCGGCGGGCGTGCCGTACTCATTGCGGTAGGCGCTGTAGTTGGCGCCGACGAAGCCATCGGCCCAGGTGTAGGAGCCGCCCATCGCGCCGCCTTCCTGCTGCGCGCTGGTGTTGGGCAGGCGGCCATAGGCTTCGGTCTCGCCTTCCGGCAGAGGATCGGCGCTGCGCAGGCGGTCGCTGCGGGCGTAGCCGGGGATGCGCAGGTCGCTGGTCTTGCGCGCAAAGGCGTCGGCGTGGACGGCGAACTTGCCGTTGCCGGCCTCGATCAGCGCGCTGGCGTTGCGCGCCTGGTCGCCGCCCGCGGTGGCGCTGGCATCGACCGCGCCGCCGATGCCTTCGATCGGCTCCTTCGGAATCCGGTTGTCGATCACGTTGACCACGCCGCCGATGGCGTTGCCGCCGTACATCAGCGCTGCCGGGCCGCGCACGACCTCGATGCGCTCGGCCACGAGCGGGTCCACCGGCACTGCGTGGTCGTAGGACAGCGTGGAGGCGTCGACGGTGGTGCCGCCGTTCTGCAGCACCTTGATGCGGTCGCCGTCCAGGCCGCGGATCACCGGCCGGCTGGCATTGGGGCCGAAGTAGCTGGACGAGACCCCGGGCAGCTTGTCGAGCGTGTCGCCCAGCGTGCTGCCCTGGCGTACGGCCAGGGCGTCGCCGCCGAGCGTCGATACCGGTGCCACCATGTCGTTGAGGTCGCTGCCGAGCGGATTGGCGGTGACCACGACTTCGCGCAGCATGGCGCCGGCTGGCGCGGTGGCGGTGGCGGTGGCCGTGGCCGTGGCGGGTGCGCTGTCGGCGGCAGGTGCCGTGGCCTGTGCCAGCGCGGCGGGCGCGACGAAGGCGGTGGCCATGGTGGCGGTGAGGGACGCGGCAAGGGCCGCCAGCGGGGTCAGGCGCGGTGCGCTGGTTGGTGCGGTGTAACGATTCTTCGACATGGCGCGCGGAGTGAGGCAATGGCAATCGGCCCGGCTGGCACGGCAGCTGCCCGGCACTGCGCCGGCCGCCCGCGATGGGCGTGGCCGCGCAGCCGGAATAGGCAGGCGTTCAGCTCGGAATTGGTCAGGCCGGGTGCGCGGCGAGGGCCGCTTCCCGGATCAGGCGAGGGCGATGGCAGGCGCCGGCGGCGCGCGCGATTGGAAGGGGTGGGTGGCGGGCAGGTCGGGCCAGCGCCAGGCCAGGTTGGCCGGCTTGACCGGTTTGCCAAAGGCAAGCTGCGGCAGCGGCAGCTTGCCGCACAGGGTGTCGGCAACCGTGGCGCCATCGAACAGCACGCACGAGTGGCCGCTGAATTTCTGCGCCAGCGGGTGCGGCTCGGGGTCGTTGGCCGAGGCGGCGTCGGCCGTTGTCACGGAGGCCGACGGCGCAAGCAGGCTGCCATGCACGATGCGGTGGGTCAGCCCGGCGTGCTGCGCCAGCAGCAGGCATAGCGTCAGCCACAGCGCGGACCAGAGGCCCGGGCCATGCGCGCGCAGGCGGGCGAACCAGTCAGTGCGCATGCGGATGGCCGGCGTGGTTGCCGTGGTGGTGGTCGGGATCGCCGCAGCCGCAATCATCGCCATGGTCATGATCGTGGTCGTCGTCAAAGTCGTCGACCCAGGCGGGGAAGGGATCCGCATAGCCCGCCCAGGCTTCCGCGCCCGCGGCCATCTCGGCATCGGTCAGCAGGCAGGCGTCGAGCCGGGCCTGCAGCGCCGCATGGTCCAGGTCCAGGCCGGTCAGCACCAGTTCCTGGCGGCGGTCGCCGAAGGCTGCCGGGGCACCGTCGACCTGCATGTCGGCTTCGACTTCGGCGCGTTCGGCGCTGTCGGCCGGCCATTCGGCCGGATCCAGCGCGGCCCACCAGGCGCCGGCGCCGCCATGGCGGCAGACGCCGCCGGACTGGTTCCAGTCGCCCGCGGTGTCCATGCGGCTGGCCAGCCAGAACAGGCCCCTGGAACGCAGCACGCTGCCGTGCTCGCGCAGCCATTCGGTATGGATCAGGTCGGCGAAGCGCTGCGGGTGGAACGGGCGGCGGCGGCGGTAGACCAGCGTGGAGACGCCGCTGGCGTCGGCAGCCGGCAACTCGCCGCGCAGCGCGGCGAGCCAGCCCGGTGCGTCCGCGGCGGCTTCGAAGTCGAAGCGGCCGGTGCCTTGCACGCGCTCGGGCGCGACCTTGCCGAAGCTGGCTTCGACGATATCGGCACGCGGGTTCAGCGCCTGCAGCACGGCGTGCAGCCGCGCCAGTTCGGCCGCGCTGGCGAGGTCGGCCTTGTTCAGCACGATCACGTCGCTGCATTCGACCTGCGCCACCAGCACTTCAGCCACGGTCCGGTCATCGTCCGTGGCCGGCGCCAGCCCGCGGTCGGCCAGGAACTCGGCCTCGTTGAGGTCGCGCAGGAAGGTGGCGGCATCGATCACCGTCACCAGCGTGTCGGGTTGCACCGCCGCGTCGGGCCCGGCGCCATGCTTGGCCTCGAACAGGAAGCCCTCGGCAATCGCGAGCGGCTCGTCCAGGCCGTTGGCTTCGATCAGCAGCGAGTCAAAGCGGCGCTCGGCGGCAAGCCGGGCGGCTTCGCCGAGCAGGGCGTCGCCCACGGGCAGCAGCGTGGCCTCGCAACCGGGCGGCAGCGGCGCCAGCGCCTGCCCATGCTGCGGCCCGCAGACCAGCACGGCCAGGCGCCGGCCCGCGCTGTGCGCAAGCAGGTGGTTCAGCAGCGTGGTTTTGCCGGCGCCGGGGAAGCCGGACAGCACGGTGACGGGCAGGCGATCAGCCATGGCAGGAGAGATGGAAGTGACGAGGGACTACGCAGCCCAGGCGAGGGGCGCGTTGTTGCAACAAGGTTGCGAATTTACCAGAAAGGCCGGGGCGGCAACAGCCGGACGATTCTCAATGGTAGGCCGTGGCGACGGCACGACAAGGCGGACGCGGCCCGCCAAAGCAAACGGCCCGGGTAACCGGGCCGTCACGTTACGCCTGCCGCACCGTCCGTGCCGGCGCGCGGCGTATCAGTCGCCGAACAGCTTCTGGCGCAGTTCGCGGCGTTGCTGCGCTTCCAGCGACAGCGTGGCGGTGGGACGGGCCAGCAGGCGCGGCACGCCGATCGGCTCGCCGGTTTCCTCGCACCAGCCGTAGTCGCCGGACTCGATGCGCTGCAGCGACTGCTCCACCTTCTTCAGCAGCTTGCGTTCGCGGTCGCGCGTGCGCAGTTCCAGCGCATGCTCTTCCTCGATGGTGGCACGGTCGGCCGGATCCGGCACGATGACCGTTTCGCGCAGGTGTTCCGTGGTCTGGTCAGCGTTCTTCAGGATTTCGTCGCGCAGCTGCTCAAGACGGTGCTTGAAGAAGGCGAGCTGCGCTTCGTTCATGTAATCCTTGTCGCTCATCTTCAGGATTTCAGCTTCAGTCAGAAGTTTGTTGCTGCTCATGGTTGCTGCTGATTCTCTTGTTGATGCGGCCGGCGGCGTCCGGGTCCGCTCGGGTGCGCTGTCCGCGCGCTTGCGCGCCTCGGTTGTTTCACTCTGGCTGGCTGCAGTCTTGCTGCTTCGCGGGCCTCCCTTCGTTGCGCCCGCTTCGGCGTTCGCCGTACTGCCGCGGGGAGCGGGCGCTGCCTTCACAGGCTGCGCCTTGAGCGTCTCTGCCGCTGCAGTACCAGTCTTGCTGCGGCTTTCTTTCGTCTTCGTTGCGGCTGTCATGGGGACACCTCTCTCTCGCGTCAGTCAGTGACGGCGCGCGTCGGGGCACCCCAGGCGGAAAAAGGCGGTCTCCGCACGAAGCACTGCGACCGCACCTGCCGGCGGCCTGCCTCATGCTGACGACAACCGCCGCCCTGCAAGTCCACCAGATCCGATGGACCAAATGCCGGCAGCGGGAAAAAGGTGCGCCACCGGTATCAAATCCGGCCTATTGTACTTGAACAAATTTTTCCGAGATACGGGGAAAACCGGCTGGCGCTTCGGTATTTCCCCGGTACCCCGAACGGGGGGCGGCCGCGGAGCGGGGTTCGAGGGGGCGTCGCCGATGGGGCGACTGGTGCACTCAGGCCAGGCAGTTCTCCAGGCCCTTGAGGATGGCGTCGCGGGGCAGGTCCACGCCGATGAACACCATGCGCGTGCCCGGGGTCTCTTCCTCCCACTTGGCGCCGATGTCGCTGCCCATCAGCTGGTGGACCCCCTGGAACACCACTTTGCGGTCCACACCGTCCATATATAGTACGCCCTTGTAGCGCAGCAGTTTTTCCCCGTATACGGCCAGGATGCCGGACAGGAATTCCTCCAGCTTGCCGTAGTGGAAGGGCTTGTCGCTGCGGAAGACGAACGACGCAATGCGGTCGGTATGGTGGTGGTGGTGGTGGTGGTGGTCGTGCGCGTGGCCATGGCCGTGCGCATGGTCGTGCCCGTGGTCATGGCCGCAGTCGTCGCCGCAATGCTCGCCATGCTCATGGTCATGATCGTGGTCATGGTCGTCGGCGCGCAGGAATTCCGGGTCGATCTCCAGCTTGGCGTTCAGGTTGAAGCCGCGCAGGTCGAAGATGGTGTCGATCGGCGCCTCGCCGAAGTTGACCAGACGGATCGGCGCGCGCGGGTTCATGTGCAGCAGGCGGTGGCGCAGCTCGGCCACGTCGGCTTCGGTCACCAGGTCGGACTTGGTGATGAAGATGGCGTCGGCAAAGCCAACCTGGCGCTGCGCCTCTTCCTGCTTGTCCAGCTGCAGGTGGGCATGCTTGGCGTCGACCAGCGTGATCACCGCGTCGAGCAGGTAGCGCGAGGCAATTTCCTCGTCCATGAAGAAGGTCTGCGCCACCGGGCCCGGGTTGGCCACGCCCGTGGTCTCGATCACCACGCGGTCGAAGTCGATCTCGCCGGCGTCGCGGCGCGTCAGCAGCGTCGACAGCGCCTGCACCAGATCGCCGCGGATGGTGCAGCAGATGCAGCCGTTGCTCATCTGCACGATCTGCTCGCGGCCGTCCTGCACCAGGATCTCGTTGTCGATGTTCTCTTCGCCGAACTCGTTCTCGATCACGGCGATCTTCATGCCGTGCTGCTCGTTCAGGATGCGCTTGAGCAGGGTGGTCTTGCCGCTGCCGAGAAAGCCGGTCAGGATCGTGACCGGGGTCAGTTTGGACATTGTTGTTCTCCGGGTATGAGAGATTGCCGTTCAGTGCGAAGCGCCGCCAGGCGAGGCGGGCGCACGCTTGCCGCACTCGGCGCAGACGCCGTTTACGGTCAGTTCGACATGTTCGATGGCAAAGCCGCTGGGCACGCGCGGCGCGGCCGGCGGAGCCGGCGCGCTGGCATCGTCCAGGCAGAAGGTGCGGTCGCAGCGGGTGCAGTGGAAATGGCTGTGCTGGCGGTGCTCCTGCGCGCGCGCGGCCTCGTGTTCAACCAGGCTGAAGCGGAACACGCGGTCGTTGCCGGCACGCTTCTGCGCCACGCCCTGTTCCACCAGCCAGTCCAGCACGCGGTAGACGGTGACGCGGTCTATGGTCTCGCCCGGTTCGGGCAGGCGGTCGATCACGGCCTGGTGCGTCAGCGCCTCTTCGCTGCCGATCAGGCAGGCCAGGATGCACAGCCGCGGCTGGGTCACGCGCGCGCCCAGGTGGCGCAGGCGCTCGTGGGCGGCTTCCAGGGACTCAGGGGTGGGGATCGCCGGTTCCGGCACAGCGGCCGGCCGGTCCGGACTGGGACGGGTCATGGGCGGATTTAACCATAGGCCCCCGGTTGATGCAATTCAGTTGCGTCAGCGGGCCGAATGGCGAAGCCGGCGCAGCCACGCCGATGAGGCGGTTTGCGCCTATGATCGGCACAGGACGACCCTTAGAAGCGGAGACGACCCATGCTGAATGACGCCAGCGCGCTGCTGTTCCCGAACTTCGAACCCTTCCGGCAGCGTGTCGGCGAGGTCGAGATCGCCGGCGTGCGCGGCGGTTCGGGACCGCCGCTGCTGCTGTTGCACGGGCACCCGCAGAGCCACCTGATCTGGCACCGGGTGGCGCCGGCGCTGGCCGATCACTTCACGGTGATCGCCACCGACCTGCGCGGCTACGGCAGCAGCTCGGCCCCGCCCGGCAATGCCGGCCACGAGCACTACAGCAAGCGCACCATGGCGCAGGACCAGGTGTCGCTGATGACGGCGTTCGGTTTCGAGCGCTTTGCGCTGTGCGGCCACGACCGCGGTGCCCGCGTCGCGCACCGGCTGTGCATGGACCATCCGGACGCGGTCAGCCGCGCCATGCTGCTGGACATCGCGCCCACGCTGGCGATGTACGAGCGCACCAGCATGGCCTTTGCCGCCGCCTACTGGCACTGGTTCTTCCTGATCCAGCCGGCGCCGTTCCCCGAGACGCTGATCAACGCCGAGCCCGATTTCTACATCGAGAAGCTGATGGGCCTGCGCCACGCGGGCCTGACGCCCTTCGCCCCCGACGCCATGGCTGCCTACACCGCGGCGATGCGCGACCCGGCGCGCGTGCATGCCATGTGCGAGGACTACCGCGCCGCCGCCACCATCGACCTGGAGCACGACCGCGCCGACCGCGAGGCCGGGCGCCGGCTGGCGCTGCCGCTGCGCGTGCTGTGGGGCGAGCACGGCGTGGTGGCGCGCTGCTTCGAGCCGCTGGCGCTTTGGCAGGAGGTGGCGACCGACATCAGCGGCCAGGCGCTGCCGTGCGGGCACTACATCCCGGAAGAGGCCGCCGAACCTCTGCTTGAGGAAATGCTCGGTTTCTTCCGTTAGGCCGCACCGGGTGTCACAAACGCATGCCTTTGCATCCGATCTCTGCCATATCCTCCCCGTTTCCCGCCATATGCGGCTGATTGCAAGCGGGTTAGCCCCTATACCTGCGTATTGTCTGGAGTTGCTAACATCAAGGCCCGCCCTTGCCGTTTTACGGCAGGGGCAGCCGAGCCAGCCGGCATGGTCCAAGAGCGCCGCCACAGAGACCGCGCCAGATGCGCCCCGCACAAGCAGGGGCCGGGCCGGCGGCAACGCATTGCAAGACGGGTATCAAAGGGAATCAGGAGAAGAGAGCATGAAACGAGTAATAAAGATGGTCGCGGCCGCGCTGGCAGTCAGCGCAATGGGTGTGGCGTCGGGCGCGTACGCCCAGGAATATCCTGGCGGCAAGCCGGTGTCGGCGGTGGTGCCGTTTGCCGCGGGTGGTCCGACCGACAAGCTCTCGCGCGAGCTGACCGCGATCATGTCCAAGCATCTGGGCGCGACCATGATCATCGAGAACCTCGGCGGCGCCGGCGGCACCATCGGCGCCAAGAAGGTGGCCCAGGCCAAGAACGACGGCCACACCCTGCTGATCCACCATATCGGCATGGCCACGGCCCCGGCGCTGTACCGCAACCTGGGCTTCGATCCGCTCAAGGACTTCGAGATGGTCGGCGAAATCGCCGACGTGCCGATGATCCTGGTCGGCAACAAGCAGCTGCCGCCAAACACCTTCAAGGACCTGCTGCCGTACCTCAAGGCCAACGCCAGCAAGCTGTCGCTGGCCAATGCCGGCATCGGCTCGGCTTCGCACCTGTGCGGCCTGCTGTTCCAGAGCGCGATCCAGACCGAACTGACCACCGTGCCGTACAAGGGCGCCGCGCCGGCACTAACCGATATCCTGGGCGGCCAGGTCAACCTGCTGTGCGACCAGACCACCAATCTCGCAGGCCACCTCAAGGCCAACTCGGTCAAGCCGTACGCGGCCATGCAGGCACGCCGCGTGGAAGCGTTCAAGGATATCCCGACGGCGGCCGAGCAAGGCCTGCCGGGCGTGGAAGTGAAGGTCTGGCACGCCATGTACGCGCCCAAGGGCACGCCCAAGCCGGTGATCGACAAGCTGTCGGCTGCGCTGCAGAAGGCCGTGGCCGACCCGACCTTCCGCTCCAAGATGGCCGAGCTGGGCGCCGAAGCCGCGCCGGCACAGCGCGCCACGCCGGATTCGCTGCGCACCCTCCTGACCGCCGAGATCAACAAGTGGACCCCGGTGATCAAGAAGGCCGGCGTGTATGCGGACTGATCTGGTGGAGTGATGCGCGAGGCGCGCGGGCCAGTGGCCCCGCGCGTCGCGGACAAAGGCCATGCGGCAACGCATGGCCCTTTTTGTTTGGGCGCGGCGCCGGGCAACGTGGCGGCAGGCATCCTATATTGGTCAGACCGCGCCCGGCGCAGGCGAGGGCCTTGAAACCCGCCGGGGGCGTCGCCAACTAGGGTCCTGACATATTCACGGAAGCCACCATGGAACAGTATCACGGCACTACCATCGTCAGCGTCCGCCGCGGCAATCAGGTCGCACTCGGCGGTGATGGTCAGGTCACTCTCGGCAATATCGTGATGAAGGGCACCGCGCGCAAGGTGCGCCGCATCTACAACGGCAAGGTCCTGGTCGGGTTTGCCGGCAGCACCGCCGATGCCTTCTCGCTGCTGGACCGCTTCGAGGCCAAGCTGGAAAAGTACCAGGGCAACCTGACCCGCGCCGCGGTCGACCTGGCCAAGGACTGGCGTTCGGACCGCGCCCTGCGCCGGCTGGAAGCCATGCTGATCACCGCCGACCGCGACACCACGCTGGTCATCACCGGCAACGGCGACGTGCTCGACCCCGAGGGCGGCATCGCCGCGATCGGCTCGGGCGGCGCGTATGCGCAGTCGGCCGCCAAGGCGCTGGCCGAGAACACCGAAATGGCGCCCAAGGACGTGGTCGAGAAGGCGCTGACCATTGCCGGCGAGCTCTGCATCTATACCAACACCAACTTCGTCATCGAGACGCTGGAATAAGCGCAGGCCGGCCACCGCGCAGGCCGGCGCGCCCCCACTGAACGGATACCATGTCGCACACCATGACCCCGTCGGAAATCGTTTCCGAACTCGACAAGCACATCATCGGCCAGAACAAGGCCAAGAAGGCCGTGGCGGTGGCGCTGCGCAACCGCTGGCGCCGCCAGCAGGTGGCCGAGCCCCTGCGCCAGGAAATCACTCCCAAGAACATCCTGATGATCGGCCCGACCGGGGTCGGCAAGACCGAGATCGCGCGCCGCCTGGCCAAGCTGGCCGACGCCCCCTTCATCAAGATCGAGGCCACCAAGTTCACCGAGGTGGGCTATGTCGGCCGCGATGTCGACACCATCGTGCGCGACCTGGCCGAGATGGCGATCAAGCAGACGCGCGAGTCCGAGATGAAGAAGGTGCGCACCAAGGCCGAGGACGCGGCCGAGGACCGCCTGCTCGATGTATTGCTGCCGCCGGCGCGCGATATCGGTTTCTCGCAGCCGGAAGAGAAGGATTCCAATACGCGCCAGGTGTTCCGCAAGAAGCTGCGCGAAGGCTCGCTCGACGACAAGGAAATCGAGCTGGAACTCTCCGCCGGCATGCCGAGCATGGACATCATGGGCCCGCCGGGCATGGAAGACATGACCGAGCAGATCCGCACCATGTTTGCCGGGCTGGGCCAGGGCAAGAAGGCGCGCCGCAAGATGAAGGTCAAGGAAGCCTTCAAGCTGCTGATCGACGAAGAGGCCGCCAAGCTGGTCAATGACGAGGAGCTCAAGCACAAGGCCATCGCCAATGTCGAGCAGAACGGCATCGTGTTCCTGGACGAGATCGACAAGATCGCCAGCCGCAGCGAGATCGGCGGCGGCGAGGTGTCGCGCCAGGGCGTGCAGCGCGACCTGCTGCCGCTGGTGGAAGGCACCACGGTGAGCACCAAGTACGGCATGATCAAGACGGACCACATCCTGTTCATTGCCTCGGGTGCGTTCCACCTGTCCAAGCCGAGCGACCTGATTCCCGAACTGCAGGGCCGCTTCCCGATCCGGGTCGAGCTGGATTCGCTGTCCGTGCAGGACTTCGAGGCCATCCTGACGCAGACCGATGCGAGCCTGACCAAGCAGTACCAGGCGCTGCTGAGCACGGAATCGGTCGACCTGGTGTTTGCCGATGACGGCATCCGCCGGCTGGCGGAGATCGCCTTCTCGGTCAATGAGAAGGTGGAGAACATCGGCGCGCGCCGGCTGTACACGGTGATGGAGCGGCTGCTGGAAGACCTGTCGTTCCATGCGACCAAGTCGTCGGGCGAGACCGTGACGATCAACGCGGCATATGTCGATGAGCGCCTGGGTGACCTGGCGGTCAATGAGGATTTGTCGCGCTACGTGCTGTAAGGCAATACGGGCGGAATGCGGGAGGGGCGCACCACGGTGCGCCCTTTTTGCGTCTGTGGGCCAGTTTCCGCCCCTGGCGGGAACGGATTTCACATATCCGTACGTATCCGGCTGCCACATGCGGGTAAGGAGCGTAAGTATTGGTAAGCACGCTGGCGCGCAACGGCCCGACAATGCGACCCTTCGTCACCTTGACGGTCGATTGACCGGTGCGGGAGCCACCGCATCCTACTCAACTCACTGGCAGGAGAAATCGAATGGTCCATTACAAGACCCGCCGTGTCGTGCTGGCCACAGGCGGCCTGCTGGCCGCGCTGGCCGCCGCGACGGCCTTCCTTTGCATCCGTCCCGCCGTGCCCGCCGCCGAGGCTGCGCAATCGGGCTCGCGCGGCGCGGCCACTGCCGCGGCCGCGAAGCTGGCGCTGGATTCTGGCGGCCTGTTCACGCTGGCCGACCGGCATGCCGGCGATGCCATGCGCATCGTCGCGCAGGGCAGCACGCCGCAGGGCAGCGCCGACGGGCTGGACTGGGACTACGTCCAGTTGCGCCTGTAACGCCGGCAGCAGTTGCCACCGGAAGGGCCGCGCAATCCGCGCGGCCTTTTTCTTTACCGCGACACCGGCCGCTTGCCCAGCTTGCGCTGCAAGGTGCGCCGGTGCATGTTCAGCGCCCGTGCCGTGGCGGAGATATTGCCGTCATGCTCGGCCAGCACGCGCTGGATATGCTCCCACTCAAGCCGTGCCACCGACAGCGGCACCGGCTCTTCCAGCGCGGCCTGCGCCGCATCTTCGGACACGCCCGCCATCAGCGCGGTCAGGATCGAATCGACATTGGCCGGCTTGGCCAGGTATTCGTCCGCGCCTTGCTTGACCGCGGCCACCGCGGTGGCGATGCTGGCGTAGCCGGTCAGGATCAGGATGCGTGCGTCCGGCAACGCCTGGCGCAGCGGCGACACCAGCTGCAGCCCCGATTCGGCGGGCACGGTGCTGCCGGCATCCGGCGGCGGCTCCAGGTGCAGGTCCAGCGTGACATAGGCAAACTCGATGCGTGATGCCAGCGCCAGTGCGGTGCGGCCGTCATGCGCCACCTGCACGGCATAGCCGCGTCGCGTGAGCGCGCGGGCCAGGGTGCCGGCAAAGACTTCGTCGTCGTCGATGACCAGGAAGGGCGTGCCAGCCGGTGCGGTGGCTTCGGGTACCGGGGTGAGGGTGTCGGTCATGGGGTTCGTGGTGCCGTGGCGGCGGCGGATGCGGAAAGGGTGGACAGCGCGGGCAGGCGCAGCTCGGCAACGGTGCCGCCGCCGGCGCGGTCATGCCAGGCCAGTTCGCCGTCCATCTGCCGGGCGGCGCTTTGCGCCAGGTACAGGCCGATGCCCTGGCCGCCGTGCTGGCTGGCCACCGGGGTTTCGCCCAGCTGGCCGCGCAGCATCTCGGGAATGCCGTCGCCGTGGTCGGCGATGCGGAACGACAGCCACGGCGCGGTATTGCCGGGCGCCATGGCGATCTGCAGCTGCAGCGGCTCCTGGCCGCGGCCGGCGGCTTGCTGGCTGCGCGCGGCGTTGTCCAGCAGGATGGTCAGGATCTGGCCCACGCGCGCGGTTTCCACCGCCTGCGCGCCGGCGCCCGGCGTGGCGCTGGCCTGCAGGCTGGCGTTGGGGTGGCGCAGCTGCCAGCGCTCGGCAAAGGCCGGCAGCCAGCCGTCGATGCGCTGCGGCGCCAGCGTGGCCGGGTCTTCGCGCAGGCGCGCGAGCGTGGTGCGGCACAGCGCCAGCTGCTGCTCCATGGTCTGCAGGTCGGGCAGGTAGCTGTTGATTGCGGAGGTGCCGCGGCCCGCGTCGGAGGCATCGGCACGCAGCTCGCCAGCGATGACCGCCAGCGTGGCCAGCGGCGTGCCGATCTCATGCGCGACCGCGGCGGCCTGGCCGTTCAGGTCTTCTACGCGCGCCTCGCGCAGCAGCTGCTCGCGTGCCAGGTTCAGCTGCGCCTCGCGCTGGCGCAGCACGCCGGACAGGCGCGCCACGAACAGCGCGATCATCACCGCGCTGGCAACGAAGTTCAGCCACATGCCGGCCAGGTGGTAGTTCACCGCGTTGTCCGGGTTGTGCAGGTCCAGCGGCACATATTCGAACAGCAGCAGCGTGTAGCAGGCGAGCGCGTACAGCGCCAGCGCGATCACCTGGCGCCACGGCAGGATGGCGGCGGCAATGGCCAGCCCCGGCAGGTAGAACGAGACAAAGGGGTTGGTCGCGCCGCCGGTGTAGAACAGGATGGCCGACAGCGCGGTCAGGTCCACCAGCAGCTGGCCCATCAGCTCGGCCTCGCCGGGGGCGCTGTTGCGCCGCGTGTGCTGGCGCAGGCGCAGGCCGGTCAGCAGGTTGAACAGCGCCTGCAGGCCGAACACCACCAGCAGCGGCCCGTAGGGCAGGCGGATGCCGGCGATGGGCTCGCAGCTCAGCACGGTCAGCGCCTGTCCCGCCAGCAGTGCCCAGCGCAGCCAGAACAGCCGGCGCAGCGTCACCTGGCCATGGCGGGCGGAGGTGCCCGCCGGCAGTGGCGACAGGAAGGGGAGGTCGGGCAAGCGGGTCACGGCTGCGGCGGTGGTCATGGCGCGAGTGTATCAATGCGGCCACGGGGCACTGGTGCGTGCGACACCTTGCCGCATTGGCGCTGCGCCGGTCGGGCTGCCAGACTAGCCGGCTGTGCGCCGCATGGCGGGGTTGCCTGGGGCATGCACGGGCGGGCATCGCCATGGTCTAATGTCTGCTTTCAGGAGAGCCTTTCATGCAAGCCAAATTCCGCTCGGCCACGCTGGCCGCATCGGTCGCCCTCGCCGCCGCGCTGGCGTCCGGCGCCGCGCTGGCCCAGGTCGATGTCAGCAACGCCTGGGTGCGCGGCACGGTGCCGACCCAGACTGCCTCCGGCGCCTTCATGGTGCTGCACGCGCACGACAACGCGAAGCTGGTCGGCGTGTCGTCGCCGGTGGCCGCGGCCGAGCTGCACGAGATGAAGATGGAAGGCAACGTGATGCGCATGCGCCAGGTCAAGTCGCTGGACCTGCCAAAGATGAAGGACGTCGAGCTGAAGCCGGGCGGCTACCACGTGATGCTGATGGACCTGAAGGCGCAGCTCAAGAAGGGCGACACCGTGCCCATCACGCTGAAGATCGAGCAGGGCGGCAAGATGATCGAGCAGAAGGTCACGGCTGAAGTGCGTGACATGGTGCCCGCCGCCGCCGGCGCGAGCGGCGGCCACGGCGAACACAAGCACTGAGCGCCTGACGGGGCCGGCCTCGTCCATCCACCCATCCAGCCATCATGGCCAACAAGCAGCACGGCACCCGGCAGAAGCTGGTCTTTCGCGGCGACACGCGCCCCGCCAGGCCACCTGCTGTTCCCGCGCAGCGCCGTGATGCCCAGCCCCCGGCGCCAGCCAAGCCGGGGGTGCGCCGTCAGCCGCGCAAGCTGATCGGCTCTTCCGATTCCTGACTGGCCGCCGCGGCCAGCACGCGCTCGCGCAGCCAGGCGTGGGCGGGATCGGCTTCGGTGCGCTCGTGCCAGATCATGCTGAAGGTGAAGTCGTCCAGCGCAAACGGCGGCGCGAACACGGCGTAGCGCGGGTCCTCTTCCAGCGCGGCCAGGCTGCGCCGTGCCGTGGTCAGCACCAGGTTGGTCCCGGCGATCAGCGCCGGCGCCACGCTCCAGTGCGGCACCACGCAGGCGATCTTGCGCCGTCCCCCCAGCTTGGCCACCGCCGTGTCGATCGCGTCCATGCGTTCGCTGTGCGTGGCCACCAGCACGTGCGAGCGCGCCAGGTAGGCCACCTGGTCAAGCCGGCCGCTGTCGCGCACGGTGGCGGCATCCACCGCGCAGGCATAGCTCTCGCAGAACAGCTCGGCGGATTTCACGCCTTCCGGCTGGTGGGTGAACACGCCCAGCGCCATGTCGATCTCGCCATCGGCCACCTGGGCGGTCATGCCTTCGCGGCTGGCCTGCGACACCACCAGGTCGATATTGGGCGCGGCCTTGCGCACCGCGCGCAGCAGCCGCGGCAGCACCACCAGCGCACCGTAGTCGGACATGGCCAGGCGGAAGCTGCGCCGCGCGGTGGCCGGCTGGAAGCCGCTCGGCCCCAGCAGGATGCGCACCTGCGCCAGCGCCTCGGCCAGCGGGCCGGACAGCTCATGGGCGCGCGCGCTCAGCACCAGGCCGCCCTTGCCGCGCACCAGGATGGGGTCGTCGAGCAGCTGCCGCAGGCGCCCGAGCGCGTGGCTGACCGCCGGCTGGCTCAGGTGCAGCCGCAGCGCGGCGCGGGAGATATGGCGCTCGGCCAGCAGTGCTTCGAGCACCACCAGCAGGTTGAGGTCGATTCCGCGTAGGCTATTCATTCGGCGAATAATAAACGTACGAAAGCAGAATTGGAAATTCGCATTGCGATATTTCAAACTGCTGGCATCGCATCTTGCCCTATGGAGCGCTTCATGTCAGGCACCCAGTTGCCGTTTTCCTTCCCGGTTTCACTCTGGCTGCCGCTTGGCACGGCCGTGCTGGCCGGCGCGGCGATCCCCTTCCAGGCCGGCGCCAACGCCACCCTCGGGCGCACACTCGGGCATCCGCTGTCGGCCACGCTGGTGTCGCTGCTGGTCAGCCTGGCGGCGCTGCTGCCCGTGCTGTGGCTGATGCGCGTGCCGCTGCCGGCGCCAGCGGCACTGGCGCGCGCGCCGGGCTGGCTCTGGATCGGCGGGGTGCTTGGGGTGTTCTATATTTCGGCCGCGCTGATGATGGCGCCGAAGCTGGGCGCCGCGGGCTTTATCGCCGCGGTGGTGGCGGGCCAGGTGCTGGCGGCGCTGCTGGTGGACCAGTTCGGGCTGGCCGGCTTTGCGGTGCGCGCGCTCACGCCGGCGCGGCTGGCGGGCGCGGCGCTGATCGTGGCGGGGATGCTGGTGATGCAGTGGGGCAGTGCCGCAGGGCCCGGGCCGGCGCCTCAGCCAGCGGCGGAATCAGGTTCCTGAGCCGCTTGCCGGCGCGCTGCCAGGCAGGCCGGACACAGGCAATGCTGGCCCGGCACGATGCGCCGCGCCGGCAGCAGCGGCTGGCTGGCGCACCAGCACTCGGGCAGCCCCGCCACGTAGCCGCAGACAAAGCCCGCGCCGCAGTGGCTGCAATGTTCGACCGGGCGCAGCTGGCCGGTCAGCACGGTCGAGGCGTCGCTCATGGCTGGCTTCCCGGCGCTGGCGGGAAATCGGGGATGCTGGCTGGCAAGAGGCGGCTGGCGGCGGGCATGATGGCCAAGGTGGGGAACGCTGTGCCGCGGCGCAGGCCAAACGGCTGAGTGGTGGCACGTTGTTGCGTGGACGGAACGCGTTGGTGCCCCGTGGGGCGCTTGCAGGCGGTTCGCGGGACCACGTTCGGCCGGTTGACTCGCGCCCCGCGCGGTTTCTTGTAAAATCGGCGCCTGCCATGGCCGGATGGCGCACTTTCGGGCGATCCCCGTTGGTTATCCCTGGCTACGTGGCCGATTAGCCATCATACCTGTTGATTCTCACGGATGTCCCCCATGAACGCCGACAACCCCGGGCCTGCCGCAACCACGGTGGCCGCCATTGCTCCCGCGCTGAAAGCCGAGATCCTCGCCGAGGCCCTGCCGTATATCCGCAAGTTCCACGGCAAGACCATCGTGGTCAAGTACGGCGGCAATGCCATGACCGAAGAGAAGCTCAAGCATGGCTTCGCGCGCGACGTGATCCTGCTCAAGCTGGTCGGCATGAACCCGGTGGTGGTGCACGGCGGCGGCCCGCAGATCGATGAGGCACTGAAGAAGGTCGGCAAGGTCGGCACCTTCGTGCAGGGCATGCGCGTCACCGACGAAGAGACCATGGAAGTGGTCGAGTGGGTGCTGGGCGGTGAGGTCCAGCAGGACATCGTGATGCTGATCAACCAGTACGGCGGCCAGGCCGTGGGCCTGACCGGCAAGGACGGCGGCCTGATCCGCGCCAAGCGCTTGCAGATGCCGGACCGCGAGAACCCGGGGGCGTTCATCGATATCGGCTACGTCGGCGACATCGAGGCGATCAACCCCGCGGTGGTCAAGGCGCTGCAGGACGACGCCTTTATCCCGGTGATCTCGCCGATCGGCTTCTCCGACGACGGCCAGGCCTACAACATCAACGCCGACGTGGTTGCCGGCAAGATGGCCGAGATCCTGAAGGCCGAGAAGCTGGTGATGATGACCAACATCCCGGGCGTGATGGACAAGAAGGGCAACCTGCTGACCGACCTGTCCGCGCGCGAGATCGAAGAGCTGTTCGCCGACGGCACCATCTCGGGCGGCATGCTGCCGAAGATCTCGTCGGCGCTGGATGCGGCCAAGAGCGGCGTGCATTCGGTGCACATCATCGACGGCCGCATCGAGCATTCGCTGCTGCTGGAAATCCTGACCGAGCAGGCCTTCGGCACCATGATCCGCTCGCACTGAGCGGAGCCTCGGGGCGGTGCCGGCAGCGGCCGGCCGCCCCGGTTATCCCATCACCCTCCGAGTTTGCCCGGCGTGCCTTCCAGTCTTCCTTCTCCGCGCCGTGTCCGCGCTCGCCTCTGCCGCCGCCCCGCGGGCAATACCTCGGGCGATACGGTCTGGCTGTTCGATCTCGACAACACCCTGCACGACGCCTCGCACGCGATCTTCCCGGCCATCAACCGGCTGATGACCGACTACGTGGCGCGCGTGCTCGGCTGCGACGAGGCCACCGCCAGCCGCGTGCGCGTGGACTACTGGCAGCGCTACGGCGCCACGCTGCTCGGCATGATCCGGCACCACGGCGTGGATCCGGCTGACTTCCTGCGCGCCGCGCATGAATTCCCGGCGCTGGCCGACATGGTGCGGGTGCGGCGCGGGCTGGCCGCGCACCTGCGGCGCCTGCCGGGGCGCAAGATCCTGGTCACCAATGCGCCGCAGGACTACGCGCGGGCGGTGCTGGAGATAGCGGGCATACGGCATTGCTTCGAGCGCGTGGTGGCAATCGAGCAGATGTGGGTGCATGGCCACCTGCGGCCCAAGCCGGACCGCCGCATGCTGCGCCGGTTGCTGGTGCAGACCCGCATCGCGCCACATCGCGCGGTGCTGGTGGAAGACACCGTGTCGCACCTCAAGCGCTATGCCGGCACCGGCATCCGCACCGCGTGGGTGACGGGCTACCTGCGCACGATCGCGCCATCGCGCCCGCATGAGGTGCCCGCGGTGCGCGACGACGGCAGCCGGCGCGATGCCGCGGTACGCTCGACGCTGGAGGCGGAGGACCGGCGCCATGTCGGCCACGCCGCGCAGGAGCAGTCGGTGACGCTGGTGGCCGCGGAGACCCAGGCACCGCAGGCGCAGCCCGACAACGTGCGGCGCGTGCGCGCCCGCGTGCCGAACCGGCCGGCCTATGTGGACATAAAAGTACAATCGATGCATCAACTCCAACGACGAATGCGGAGAATCGGGTCATGACGCAAAGCAACGGGCGCGAGCCAGAGGCGGTCATTTCAGGCAGTGCGCAGGATGCGCAGGACGGAGGCCAGCCGCCGGCCACGCCGGCGCGCAAGCGCCCGCGCCCGGGCGAGCGCCGCGTGCAGATCCTGCAGACGCTGGCCACCATGCTGGAGCACCCGCGCGGGGAGAAGATCACAACGGCGGCGCTGGCCGCGCGCCTGAGCGTGTCGGAGGCGGCGCTGTACCGCCATTTCGCCAGCAAGGCGCAGATGTACGAGGGCCTGATCGGCTTTATCGAGCAGACCGTGTTCGGCCTGATCAACCAGATCACCGACAAGGAAGAGCACGGCCTGCGCCAGGCCCACGCCATTGTGCGCATGCTGCTGTCGTTTGCCGAGAAGAACCCTGGCATGACGCGCGTGCTGACCGGCGAGGCGCTGGTGGGCGAGCACGAACGCCTGCAGGAGCGCATCAACCAGGTGGTGGACCGCATCGAGGCCTCGCTGCGCCAGTGCCTGAAGATGGCGGTGACGCAGGCCGCGTTCCCGGCGGATGCCGATATTCCCGCACGCGCGGCGCTGATCATGGCGGCGGTGCAGGGCCAGTGGCACCGCTATGCCAAGAGCGGCTTCCGCAAGTCGCCGTCGGACCATGCCGAGGCGCACCTGAGGGTCTTGCTGGGTTAAGAACCCATTTCACAATGAAGAAGGGGCCCGGCAGCAGCCTTCCCTTCGGGTTCAAGCCAGGCGCGGCGCATGCGTCGTTACGGGCCTTGACCTTGGAATGACCAAGGCCGGCGGCCCGCGCCTAGCCTGCGCCGCGCCTGGCTTGAACGCGTCCCCATCTTCATTGTGAAATGGGTTCTAAATCAACATGCCGGGCCGATTGCTCTATAATTGCCCGGTCGCGCCGATTTGATGACTGGCTTGCGGGCGCGCGGCAGCCAAGGGACCAAGTTCCGGGTTGCCACTACAAATGCGGCTAAAGAGGTTGGGTCGGCGCCCCATGCCTCCACGGTAGTGGATGGCGCCGGCACGCGGAATCCCGCAAGGAATCCAGTGAATCCCGACTTGGCTGCGACGCTTTATACGCAAATGCCGGTCGGGTTTTTTTATGCCCGTTCGCCACGGGCCGGATTCCATGACTGATGTCGCCCTGCCGACCGCCGCGCCTGCCGCGTTCGACCTGCCGCCCGATTCGGTCGGCGTGGTTGCGCCGCAGCGCATGCACTTTGCCGAGCCGCTGAAGCTGCGCAACGGCTCGTCCATTGCCGGCTACGACCTGATGGTCGAGACCTATGGCACGCTCAATGCGGCCCGCTCCAACGCGGTGCTGGTGTGCCACGCGCTCAATGCCTCGCACCATGTGGCCGGCGTCTATGCGGAAGACCCGCGCGACGTGGGCTGGTGGGACAACATGGTCGGGCCCGGCAAGCCGCTCGATACCAATCGCTTTTTCGTCATCGGCGTCAACAACCTGGGCTCGTGCTTCGGCTCGACCGGCCCGATGAGCCTCAATCCGGCCACCGGCGCGCCCTACGGCGCAGCGTTCCCGGTGGTGACGGTGGAAGACTGGGTCAATGCGCAGGCGCTCGTGGCCGACGCGTTCGGCATCACGCAGTTCGCCGCGGTGATGGGCGGCAGCCTGGGCGGCATGCAGGCGGTGGCCTGGAGCCTGCTGTACCCGGAACGCCTGCGCCACTGCATCGTGGTCGCGTCCACGCCCAAGCTGTCGGCGCAGAATATCGCCTTCAACGAGGTCGCGCGCAGCGCCATCCTGTCGGACCCTGATTTCCACGGCGGCAACTACTACGCGCATGGCGTCAAGCCCAAGCGCGGCCTGCGCGTGGCTCGCATGATCGGCCATATCACCTACCTGTCGGACGAGGACATGGCCGAGAAATTCGGCCGCGAGCTGAAGACCGACGACATCCGCTTCTCCTTCGATGTCGAGTTCCAGGTGGAGAGCTACCTGCGCTACCAGGGCGACAAGTTTGCCGAATACTTCGACGCCAACACCTACCTGCTGATCACGCGCGCGCTCGACTACTTCGACCCGGCTCTGGCCTTCGGCGGCGACCTGACGCGTGCGATGGCGCAGACCCAGGCCAGCTTCCTGGTGGCGAGCTTCGGCACCGACTGGCGCTTCGCGCCCAGCCGCAGCCGCGAGCTGGTCAAGGCGCTGCTGGACAACAAGCGCCCGGTCTCGTACGCCGAGATCGATGCGCCGCACGGCCACGACGCTTTCCTGCTCGACGACCCGCGCTATCACAACCTGATGCGCGCCTACTACGACCGCATCGCAGAGGAGATCGGCGCATGAACGCCCTGGCCAATCCCAATATCCTGGCGCTGCGCCCCGATTTCCGCGCGATCGCGCGCTGGATCGAACCCCATTCCACCGTGCTCGACCTGGGCTGCGGCGACGGCAGCCTGTTGCGCGTGCTGCAGGACGAACTCGACGTGCAGGCCTACGGCATCGAGATCCGCGACGAAGGCGTGCTGGCGTGCGCGCAGAAGGGCGTCCATGTCATCCAGCAGAACCTGGAGGGCGGGCTGGCGCTGTTCGAGGACAAGAGCTTCGACACGGTGATCCTGTCGCAGACGCTGCAGACCATCCACAACACCGCGCAGGTGCTGCGCGACACGCTGCGGGTGGGGCGCGAGTGCATCGTCTCGTTCCCGAACTTCGGCTACTGGCCGCACCGGCTGTCGGTGTTCCGCGGCCGCATGCCGGTATCGGAATCTCTGCCCTACCAGTGGTACAACACGCCCAATGTGCGCGTGCTGACCATCAGCGACTTCGAGGCGCTGGCGCCCAAGGTCGGCCTGCGCGTGATCGACCGCGTGGTGATGCACGAAGGCGTGACCGTCAACTGGGGCGGCAACTGGCGCGGCAGCCTGGCGGTGTACCGGGTCTGCGCGGCCTGAGCCAGGCGCGTCAGCCGGGCAGCGCGCCCGCCTCGTACTGCGCGGCAAACTCCCCCGACGGCGGGATCGGCTTGATGATGTCGATCAGCACGCCGTTCGGGTCGGCGGTAATGAAATGCCGCTGCCCGAAGGCCTCGTCGCGCAGCGGCAGCAGGATCGGCAGCCCGGCCGCCCGCAGGCGGTCATGGACCGCATCCGGGTCTTCCACTTCGAAGTTCAGCAGCAATCCCCTGGCGCGCTGGCCCCGGGCCGGGGCGGGGATGGTCTCGTGGGTGCCGTCCAGCACCGCGAGGTTGACCGACGGATCGCCGGCCAGTTGCAGGTGCACGTACCAGTCGCTGGTGAACAGCGCCACAAAGCCGAAATGGCGCTGGTAGAACGCGGCCGTGCCGGCAACCTCGCCGGTCATGATGACGGGGTAGTAGCTGGTGATTTTCATGGATGCTCCTCTGTTATTCAGATACATGCAGCCTGTATGTAAATCCATATTAAGATACAGGCTGCATGTATGCAAGGAGGCAATGGTGGCCAGATCCAACCGCGAACGTACCGGGGCAACCCGGCAGGCGCTGCTCGATGCCGCGCGCACGCTGTTTGTCAGCCGCGGCTACGGGGAGACCTCTACCCCTGACATCTGCGCCGCCGCCCGCATCACGCGCGGCGCGCTGTACCACCATTTCGCCGACAAGCGCGACCTGTTCCGGCACGTGCTGGCGGAGGAGGCTGCCGCGGTGGCGGACGATATTGAAGCCGCGGCGCCCGCGGGGCTGGATGCCGCGGACGCCCTGATCGCCGGGGCGCAGGCCTACCTGGACGCAATGACGGTGCCGGGCCGCACGCGCCTGCTGCTGGTGGAAGGGCCGGCGGTGCTGGGACTGCGCGAAATGCTCGAGCTGGACGACGCCAACGCCGCCCGCACGCTGCGCGAGGGGCTGGAGGCCGCGGGCGTGGACCCGCAGGGCGATGTGGCGCCGCTGCTGTCGGCGGCATTCGACCGGGCCGCGCTGGAGATCGAGGCCGGGGCCGATGCCGTGCGCGTGCGCGGCGCGATGCTGTGGTTGCTGCGCCGGGTCCTGGGCCAGTCGGCGCGGTGATCAGCGCGGCGCGTCGTCGGCGGTGCCGGCCAGGTGATCGACAAAGGCGCGCACCTTGGGCGGTACATGCCGGGTGGGTGTGTAGACCGCGTAGGCCGTGCCGATGTAGGGCTCGAGGATGTCCCAGTCGGCCAGCACGGTGACGACCCGGCCCTGGTCCAGCGCATCGCCCAATGAGAAGTCCGGCACCAGCCCGATGCCGGCATCGCGCTCCACCATGCTCATGATCGCCAGGCTGTTGTTCAGCGTCAGGCGCGGCGGGATGCGCACCTCCACTTTCTCGCCGCCGGCCTGGTGGCGCATGGCCCAGCGCTCGCCGAAGTTGCCGTAGCCCAGGTACAGGCAGCGTGCGGCGGGCAGGTCGGCGGGCGTGGCCGGCGTGCCGTGGCGGGCCAGGTAGCCGGGCGAGGCCACCAGCCGGTAGCGCACCTCGCGCAGCGGGCGCGCAGCCAGCCCGGGCGCCAGTTCGCGCGCGATGCGTACGGCCACGTCCATCCCTTCTTCGACCAGGTCGACCATGCGGTCGGCCAGCGTCAGCTGCAGGTCCAGCCCCGGGTATCTGGCCAGCAGCGCCGGCAGCCGCGGCGCCAGCCAGGCCTGCCCGAACGAGACCGGCGCGCTCACGCGCAGCACGCCATGCGGCGTGCCGCCGTGCTCGCCGGCCAGCGCGGTGACGTCGCGCGCTGCCGCGGTCATGCGGGCGCAGGCGGCGTAGACCGACTGGCCCAGCTCAGTCAATGCAAAGGCGCGCGTGGTCCGCTGCAGCAGGCTGGCGCCGAGCGTGGCTTCCAGCCGGGAGACGTGCCGGCTGACCGCCGACGGCGTCATGCCCAGGTCGAGTGCGGCAGCCGAAAAGCTGCCGCACTCCACCACGCGCGCAAACACGGCCATCGCATTAAGTGGCATATCCGGCATGGCACGTCCTCTTTCTTTGACTTCAGATCAAATACTAATTGAGCTCTGACGGGATTGTTGAGCAGATCGCATGATGGAACAATGCGGCCATTGTCTGACCGGAGTCCGTCATGCCCTCGCAACAACCCTTGCCAGGCGGCGCCTGGCGCATGGTCGCGGCCATGCTGCTGTCCGGCACCATCGGCTGGTTCGTGGTCACCAGCGGCCAGCCGCCGCTCGATGTGGTCTTCTTCCGCTGCCTGTTCGGCGGCGCGGCGCTGCTGGGCGTGCTGACGCTGCAGCGCGGCTGGGTGCGGATGAGCCGCGCGCAGCTTGGCTGGCTGGCGCTGGGCGGCGTCACGCTGGTGCTCAACTGGCTGGCCTTGTTCTCGGCGTATGCGTACAGCGGCATCGCCATTGCCACGGTGGTCTACCACACCCAGCCGTTCTTCCTGCTGCTGCTGACCTCGGTGATCCAGCGCGAGCCGTTCCCGTTCGCGCGGCTGCCATGGCTGGTGCTGGCCTTTGCCGGGGTGATGCTGATCACCGGGCTGGAGCATGGCGCCACTGGCACTGCGATGCTGGCCGGCATCGGCCTGGGCCTGCTGGCGGCACTGCTGTATGCGGTGACGACCCTGGCCACGCGGCGGCTGCAGGCCATCCCGCCAGGCCAGATCGCCGGGCTGCAGATGGTGCTGGGCGTGCTGATGCTGGCGCCGCTGGCACATCCCGCGGCCGGCAGCTATGGCACCCGCACCTGGGCCGCGCTGCTGGCGCTGGGGCTGGTGCATACGGGCGTGATGTACACGCTGCTGTATGGCGCGTTCCAGCGGCTCAACGTGGTGTCGATCGCCACACTGTCCTTTATCTATCCGCTGGTTGCGATCGTGATCGACGTGATGGTGTTCGGCGTGGTGCTGGGCCCGCTGCAGATCGCCGGCATGGCGCTGGTGCTGCTGGGCGTGGTCGCCAACCAGCTGGGCTGGAGCCTGCCGCTGCGGCGGCGGGTGCAAGGCTGATGCGGGCGCCACGGTGCCAGCGGCTGGAATATTGGCGTCTTGACCCGAACGCTGACTACGGTTAGTGTAGGCAGCACGATCGAACGATCGTGCTATTCTCTGCGAGTCACCAACCCATACCAGCCATGTCCACTGCGCCCCAGACCCGGGCGGCCACCGCCGCCAGGCCGCTCCATCCCTTTGACGACGCGCTGGCGCTGGAGCCGGCCGGCGAGCACCGCTTCCTGGGCCGCACCACGCCCGAGTACTGGAACATGATCGGTCCGTTCGGCGGCATCACCGCCGCCACGCTGCTGCAGGCGGCGCTGGACCATCCGCAGCGCCTGGGCGACCCGGTCTCGCTGACGGTCAACTTTGCCGGGCCGATCGCCGAGGGTCCGTTCGAGATCGAGGCGCGCCCGGTGCGCACCAACCGCTCGACCCAGCACTGGACGCTGGAGCTGCGCCAGGGCGATGCCGTGGCCACCACCGCCACCGCCATGTTTGCGGTGCGCCGCGAGACCTGGGCCTGCGGCGAGGCGCTGATGCCGGAGGTGCCGGCGGCCGAAGCCCTCGTGGCGATGAGCGGGTTTGCGCCGGTGCGCTGGCTCAAGTCCTACGACATGCGCCCGGTGCGCGGCGCCAAGCCGACCGCCGAGGCCGGCACCGAGCACCCGGACAGCCTGACGCAGTTCTGGCTGCGCGACGCGCCGGCGCGCACGCCGGACTTTGCCGCGGTGGCGGCCTGGGCCGACAGCTTCTACCCGCGCATCTTCCTCAAGCGCGCGGGCTTCGTGCCGGCCGGCACGGTGTCGATGACCACCTATTTCCATGCCGACGCGGCCACGCTGGCGGCGCTGGGCGACAGCCACGTGCTGGCCAGCGCGCAGGCGCAGGTGTTCAGGCAGGGCTTCTTCGACCAGCGCGCGCAGCTATGGAGCGCCGGCGGCGAGCTGATCGCCAGCTCGCACCAGATCGTCTACTACAAGGAGTGAGGCAGGCGCGGGCTCAGGCGATCGCTTCGCGCGCCTGGGCCTCGTAGCGATGCACGGTGTGGCGCATGGCCCAGAGCAGCATCACGCCGGGCAGCGCCACCACCACGGTGCCCAGGTAGAACGGCGCCCAGCCCCAGGCCTCGACCATATAGCCGGAAGTGGGCCCCACATAGACCCGGCCCACCGACGCCAGCGCCGACAGCAGCGCGTACTGCGTGGCCGAGAACGAGCGGTTGCACAGCGTCATCAGCAGCGCCACGAAGGCCGCCGTGCCCATGCCCCCGCACAGGTTTTCGACCGCAATGGTCGCTCCCATGGTCCACAGGTGCGGCGGCGTCACCGCGAGGATCCAGTAGCCCAGGTTAGACACCGCCTGCAGCACGCCGAACAGCATCAGCGAGCGGTACAGGCCCAGGCGCACCATCAGCGTGCCGCCGAACAGCGCGCCGATGATGGTGGCGGCCAGCCCCAGGGTCTTGTTGACGATGCCCACCTCGCCCGCCGAGAAGCCCACGCCGCGGATCAGGAAGGTGGTCGACAGGCTGCCGGCAAAGGCGTCGCCGAGCTTGTACAGCACGATCAGCAGCAGCAGCCACCACGCGCCCTGGCGGCCAAAGAAGTCGCGCAGCGGCCCGACCACCGCCTCTTCCAGCGAGCGCGGCGCGCGTGCGGGCACGTCGGGTTCCGGTGCCCACAGCAGCGTGACGATACCCACGCCCATCAGCGCCGCCATCAGCAGGTAGGTCTGCTGCCAGCCCAGCACGCGGTCGGCCAGCCATAACGCCAGGCCGCCCGAGACCAGCATCGCCAGCCGGTAGCCCAGCACCTTGACCGCCGCGCCGGCGCCGCGCTCGGGCGGGCGCAGCACGTCGGTGCTGTAGGCGTCGAAGACGATGTCCTGCGAGGCCGACAGGAAGGCCACCAGCGTGGCCAGCGCCGCCAGCGTCCACAGCGCCTCGCGCGGCGGGCAGAAGGCCATGCCGGCGATGCCCAGCACCAGCCCCAGCTGCGTCACCAGCAGCCAGCCGCGCCGGCGCCCCAGCAGCGGCGGCGTGTAGCGGTCCATCAGCGGCGCCCACAGGAACTTGAAGATATAGGCCTGGCCCACCAGCGAGAAGAAGCCGATGGTCTTGATATCCAGCCCCTCGACCGTCATCCATGCCTGCAGGGTGCCGGAGGTCAGCGCCAGCGGCAGCCCGGAGGCGAAGCCCAGCGCCAGCATGGCGCCGATGCGGCGGTTGCGGAAGATATCGAGATAGGTCTGGAAGGTCATGAACGGGCCGGCGTGAAGCGCCGCGCGGCTGCGCGGGCGCCGTGTATTATTGCATCACCTGTTTGCCTGCCCGCCACATGCGGCACGGCATCGTTGCCGCGGATCACCGATCCGCCTGCCTGGTCTTCCACTGCGTCCGAGGAACCGCAAATGCTCCGCCGCCTGCAAGGTGTTCAGCGTCCTACCCGTGACCGGCTGGTCCGCGCGCTGGCGCTGGCCGCGGTGGCGGCGCCCATGGCCTGGTGCCTGCCCGCCCAGGCGCAGGACAGCGAGGCTGGCGGCATCCGGCTGGACCGCAGCGGCTCGGCCGTGCGCAAGATCGTGCCGGTCGAGGCCATCGAGCAGCAGGCCGCGCAGGAATACGAGCAGCTCAAGCAGGAAGCCATCGCCAAGCATGCACTGGCCGCCGCCGACAACCCGCAGCTGGTGCGCCTGCGCACGATCGGCAAGCGGCTGCTGCCGCAGACCGCACGCTGGAACGAGCGCGCGCGGCAGTGGCAGTGGGAGATCAACCTGATCGGCTCCAGGCAGGTCAATGCGTTCTGCATGCCGGGCGGCAAGATCGCTTTCTATACCGGGTTGCTCGACCAGCTCAAGCTGACCGACGACGAGATCGCCATGGCGATGGGCCACGAGATCGCCCACGCGCTGCAGGAGCATGCGCGCGAGCGCGCCGCCAAGTCCGAGATCACCAACCTCGGCGCCAACGTGATCTCGCAGCTGTTCGGCTTCGGCAACCTTGGCAATATGGCGCTCGGCACCGGCGCCCACCTGCTGACGCTGCGCTTCTCGCGTGCGGATGAATCCGAGGCGGACCTGATCGGCATGGATATCGCCGCGCGCGCCGGCTATGATCCGCGCGCCGCGGTGTCGCTGTGGCAGAAAATGGGCAAGGTGAGCCAGTCCGGCACCGAGTTCCTGTCCACGCATCCGTCCGGGCGGAGCCGCATCGCCGACCTGGAGAAGCACCTGCCGGAGGTGCTGCCGCTCTATGCGCGCGCGAGCAATACCACGGTGGAGAAGCTGCCGCCATACCGCGCCAATATGGCGGGCCTGGGCGGCGCGCCGGTGGACAGCGGCGACGACGACCGGCAAAAGCCGCTGCAACGCTGAGCGGTCCGCTGACGCCAATGAAAAAAGCCGGCAATGCCGGCTTTTTCCTCATTCAGGGCTGGCTGCAGCGTCAGGCGCGCAGCCCCGTGGCCTCGTCGGCGCCCACATGCACGTTCATGCATTGCACCGCGGCGCCGGCCGCGCCCTTGCCCAGGTTGTCCAGGCGAGCCACCAGGTTCAGGCGCTCGGCATTGCCGAACACGAACAGGTCGACACGGTTGGTGTCGTTGTTGGCCTGCACGTCGAAGAAGCCGCCGTCGAGGTTGTCGGCGCTGTTGTACGGCATCACGCGCACGAACTGCTCGCCTTCATAGTGCTTGCGGTAGATCTCGACGATCTGCTCGGCGCTGACCTTGCGCGCCAGCCGGTCCGTGAACACCGGCACCGTCACCGCCAGGCCCTTCAGGAAGTTGCCGACGATCGGGTTGAAGACCGGCGCCTGCGCCAGGCCGGCCTGCACGCGCATCTCGGGCAGGTGCTTGTGTTCCAGGCCCAGCGCGTACGGACGCGGGCTGTCCAGCTTCGGGTTACCGCCGGCTTCGAACTCGGCAATCATCGACTTGCCGCCGCCGCTGTAGCCGGTCAGCGAGAACGCCGAAACCGGGTAGTCGGCTGGCAGCACGCCGGCGTCCACCAGCGGACGCACTGCCAGCACGAAGGCGCTGGCGTGGCAGCCCGGCACCGCAATGCGCTTGCTGTCGCGGATCTTCTCGCGCTGGCCGCGCGCCAGCTCGGGCAGGCCGTAGGCCCAGCTGTCGGCGGTGCGGAACGCCGTGCTGGCGTCGATCACGCAGGTGTTCGGGTTGGTCACCAGCGATACCGCCTCGCGCGAGGCCACATCGGGCAGGCACAGGAAGGCGACGTCGGCGGCATTCAGGAATCGTGCTCGTTCGGCCGGGTCCTTGCGCTTGTCATCGGCAATGCGCAGCAGTTCCACGTCGGAACGGCCGGAAAGATAGTCAAGCAGCCGGAGACCGGTGGTGCCTTCCTGACCATCGACGAACACTTTGAAAACCATGGCTGACTCACTCAATGAAGTGCGGGGGAATGCTTTGGATATGAGAAATCTCCCCTGCCGGGCGCTGTGGGAGGGTAGGAGCATACCATTGCTGGCCTGCTCCCCCCTAAGAACCGTACGTGCGAGTTTCCTCGCATACGGCTCAAGCCTTCACAAAGTGCTCAAGAGACATCAAACACCGGCTTCACAACGGTTCTACCGTGCTGGTGTACCTGGATATGACAGTTCGGATGCAGCAATACTCGATTTCCTAGAGCGTCCGACCCACCGTGGGCCCGGTAGACGATGTGGTGGTCATCCCACCCGGTCTCTTTGGTTATCTTGCACTGACACACCGCGCACAAGCCCCGCTGGTCGACATACAGCTTGATCCACTGTTTCCGGTGAGACATGTTTTCCAACATGCGGTCCCGGCGTAGATTTTCGCCATACATTTCCTGCGCTGGATCGAAGGGGTTGAACTCCCCTCGAATCTTCTTGTGCCTTCTAATGGGCGTGCTGGCAAGCGAGTACAACTCCTGCCAACGCCGTTCCCCATCATCTTCCACAAACTCGGTCCCGAACACCCAGTTCCGATCGCCAAACGACGCGAAGTACTTCTTCCGCACCCATTCGGCATTCTTTCCTCGGTGCCGCCGTTTCGCCCACCAGAGCAGAGCGCGGAAGATACTGCGCTCCATTTTGTTGAACGACTCTTTCGCCACAACTGGACTGTGATACTGTGCCCAGCCTCTCAGCATCGGGTTCAGCAGGCGGATAAGATTCTCCTGCTTTGCCGTCTTATTGGCGCTGATGACCTCCTTCACCTTGCGGTAGAACGCTTGCGCGTTTTTCTTGCTCGGTTTGATGAGCAGCGTTCCCGAGTACTTCCGGAAATTCCACCCGAGGAAGTCGAAACCCTCGGCTATGCTGACGATCCGCGTTTTCTCCGTGGACAGTGAAAGCCCCCGTGTTGCTAGGAACCTTTCTACCCACGGTTTCACTTCGTTAGCTAATACCTCCGGCGTGTTGCCGGTGATTACGAAGTCGTCCGCGTAACGTACAACATTGACCTTGAGCCGCTTCGCGTTGTTGACGCCCAGTGTCGTCCGTAAGAACTCCACCAGTTGCCGTTCCAACCCGTTTAGCGCCACGTTTGCCAAGGTTGGGGAAATAATGCCCCCCTGTGGCGTACCGGCTTCGGTCGCCTGAAACTGGCCCTGAAATACCACGCCAGCTTTCAACCACTTCCGAAGGATTGCTTTGTCCATTGGGACATTGCGCTCCAGCCAGTCATGGCTGATGTGGTCGAAGCACCCGCGGATATCCGCCTCTAGTACCCATTGGGCCGAAGCCTTTTGGGATAAAGAGACGAAAAGCTGGGACATGGCATCCGCCGTGGATCGATTGATCCGGAACCCATAAGAGTTCGGATCGCTTGTCCCCTCGGACACCGGCTCCAGCGCCAGCAGATACAGCGCCTGCATGGCCCGGTCCAACATGGTCGGAATACCCAGAGGGCGTTCCTTTCCATTAGCTTTGGGAATGAAGACCCGCCGCAGTGGCAGAGGTCGATACCCCCGGCGCTTCAACCGTCCGATGGCTTGCCACCGAACTTCAGGCGAGTCCCAGAGCTCGCGGTCGACACCTGCCGTCCGCTTACCTTGGTTCTCCGTCACTCGTCGTACCGCCGATGCCTTGGCGGAGAACGAGCGGGTCAGAGACCGTTGCAGGGCTTTCACCCTGCGCCAATCCCTTTCCTGTGTCGCCTTCGCAATTCGAATCTGCATTGCCCGGACATTCCGGTCGACGCAGCGCCAATTGATGTCGCCCCATCGTTGCGGAATGCCGGAGGGCGCAGATTCATCCTCGCGGATCAATGCTTCCATGCTGCTCTCCTATCTTGAGGACTTCCCCAAACAGCAGAGACAACATGCCCCTTGAGGGGCATGTCACCCCCCAAGGGAAGAAAATTAAACAAGCGAGTTCAGTCAGCCGTCTTGCGACGAAAGACCAGTTGGAAGTCTGCCCGCTTTCGCGTGGGATGATGTTTCAACCCCTATCCGGATCATTACAACCCGGCGTTCGCTTTTTCCAACCTCCCATACCCGCACAGCCGACAGCGTTCCTTGCGGTTCGCCTGCCAGAGCCATACTGCGCTCCGGCAGCCATACGGGCTTACCACGTTCCCTGCGCGTTACAAGACCGGGTTAGGGCCTGCCTCTCCACCGGTGGTCTGTTGACGACGTATCCCGAGTTCTCAGCGGAATATCCGACCACGTACCTTTTGGTTAGTGCCTATCAGCAGCTTTGGCACAGCAATGCTCACGGTGTTTAACAGCAGTTCACTTACATTACCCATACCAGTCAGCCTGGCTCCTCGACCCCATTGCTGCTCGGAGTCTCTACGCCCCTATCTCACGATAGGGACGCACCCTTGCGGGGGCTACGTTGTCAGGAGAGCTTCATACCCCGCCGTTACCAGCGACGCATGTCTCCCTAGGCTACTGTCAGTCGCATGACAGGTTCTCTATCGAGGCACCCTCGCGGGCGTACTCGACCGAACCATAACGCGCAGAGCTATACGCTCCGGGGAAACCTCACTTCATTACTTGAGTGCCGCCATGTCGGCAGGCGCTTGACGGAAGAGGGGCCCTTGCGGGCTCATGTCTCCGTCCCAAAGGCGTAGCGCCGATCCTGCTGGATCGGTTTAAATGCTATGTGGCTTTTGCGCAACAAAAACAGCCGTCGCACGTCCGCCCGCACCCTCCTTGGAGGGGCGTTTATAGGGAATCTGCCCAAAGGCGAGCGTCCCCACCTTTGGGCAATGGCTGGAAATCCATCCAGCAAATAGCAAGCTGCGAGTTGACCGATACGCTGGCCTTCCCACAACACATGGACTCGCTCCAGCCTTGCGGCCGGGCTTGTCAAAGCAAGAAATGGTTGAGATTGGACGGTTCAGGCCAAAGCCTTCTCCTTGTCTCAACAGAGGTCGATGCTCTTAACGTAGAGCTGCCGGACACGAAGTGCGTGTCGCACGGGAACCTGCATTGTAGCGGGGATGGGGGCCGGTCGCAGGGGTTTGTACGGATTGGATTATTGCGATTTGGCACAGTTCGCGGCTTGCAGCTTCTAACCAAGTAGGTTAATTTGCATGGGGAAGGGAACGGCGCATTACCCGCTGTGGCGGGTCCGGGAGTTGATTGCGGCAGGGCGGGTCAGCTTGACGATGGCAGCGTTCCAGGGCGCCAGGAACATGTGTCTCGCCCGCGGCGACGTCCTTGATGTAGTCGCCAGGATCCAGCCCGCCGACTTCTACAAAAGCATGACGACCTACGTCGACCATACCGTCTGGCAGGATGTGTATCGCCCATGCACATCGTATGGAGCGATATACCTGAAGCTGACAGTGACCGAGGAAGTCCTGATTGTGTCGTTCAAGGCGCGCTAGCGCGTGCGCCGCCTTGCCAGAGGAGCTGTCTATGCGATGCCCAGTATGTGGAGGCGCCGAACTCGAAAGGGGGCGGAAAGACTTTGTCTATACCTACCGTGGCGAGTCCACGGTAATCGAAGCGGTCCTTGCCGACTGGTGTGCTCAGTGTGGAGAAGGTGTGCTGGGCCAGGAAGAGGAAGAGCGGATCGGACCGCTGGCGCTCGCCTTCAACAAGCAAGTCAACGCCTCGCTTGTCGATCCGACTTACATCATGCAAGTCCGCAAGAAACTCCACCTCGACCAGCGCGAAGCCGCAGAGATCTTCGGCGGCGGGGTCAATGCATTCTCGCGCTACGAGACTGGCCGGACCAAGCCGCCGCTTGCGCTGGTAAAACTGCTCAGGCTGCTGGACCGCCACCCGGAACTGCTTGAGGAGGTCCGGGCGGCCTGATGGCTGCGCTCAGAGCGGATAGTCGTAATCGATCGACAGCGGCGCGTGGTCGCTGAACTTCTCGTCCTTGTAGATCGAGCAAAGCCGCGCGGTATCGGCGATCTTCGGCGTGGCCAGGTGGTAATCGATCCGCCATCCCACGTTCTTGGCATAGGCCTGGCCGCGGTTGCTCCACCACGTGTACTGCTCGGGGCGCGGATCCAGCTTGCGGAACACGTCCACATAGCCATGGACGTCGAACAGTTCGCCGATCCAGGCGCGCTCCTCCGGCAGGAAGCCTGAGTTCTTCAGGTTGCCCTTCCAATTCTTGATGTCGATTTCCTTGTGCGCGATGTTGACGTCGCCGCACAGCACGATCTCGCGCCCGCTCGCCTTGAGTTGCAACAGGTGCGGCAGGAACGCTTCCATGAAGCGGAACTTGGCAAGCTGGCGTTCCTCGCCGCTGGAACCCGACGGCACGTAGACCGAGATCACTGCCAGGTGCGGATACTGCACTTCGACGTAGCGGCCCTCGCTGTCGAACTCGGAATTACCGAAGCCGGTGACCACCCGCTCCGGCTTGTGCCGCGTGTACAGGCCCACGCCGCTGTAGCCCTTCTTCTCGGCGTAATGGAAAAAACCATGGTAGCCATGTGGCGCCAGGAACGCTTCGGTCATGTCGGCCTCCTGGGCCTTCAGTTCCTGCACGCAGACCATGTCCGCGTCCTGCTTGCCCATCCAGTCGAAAAAGCCCTTCTTCGACGCGGAGCGGATGCCGTTGAGGTTGGCGCTGATAATCCGTAACATTCGGGGAAATTTTGAATTCAGAGAGAAATGATGACGCAGCAGAAACCGCCCGCGGGTGCCGATCTCAGCCAGACCTTTATCCGCTTTGCGCTCGATGCGGGTGTGCTGTCGTTTGGCGAGTTCGTCACCAAGGCCGGCCGCAAGTCGCCTTACTTCTTCAATGCCGGCCTGTTCAACCAGGGTGCGATGCTGGGCGAGGTGGCGCAATTCTATGCCAAAACGCTGCTGGCCTCGGGCGTGCAGTTCGACGTGCTGTTCGGGCCGGCCTACAAGGGCATCACGCTGGCGTCGGCCACCGCGGTGGCGCTGGCTGGCATGGGACGTGACGTCGGCTTCGCCTACAACCGCAAGGAAGCCAAGGACCACGGCGAAGGCGGCACGCTGGTCGGGGCCAAGCTGCAGGGCAAGGTGGTCATCGTCGACGACGTGATCTCCGCCGGTACCTCGGTGCGCGAATCGGTAAACATGATCCGCGCCGCCGGCGCCGAGCCGGCCGCGGTGCTGATCGCACTGGATCGCATGGAGAAGAGCGGTACCGCCGAGCAGGTCGGCACCCATTCCGCCGTGCAGGACGTGCAGCGTGAGTATGGCATCCCGGTGATCACCATCGCCAGCCTGAAGGACCTGCTGGCTTACCTCGATGCGTCGCAGGACCCCGCGCTGTCGGCCTCGCGCGAGGCGGTGGCGGCCTATCGTCAGCGCTACGGCGTCTGAAACCGTTGATGGCAAGGGGCGCCGCCAAGCGGCGCCCGTTAAGCATCTGGCGGGCAGGCGGACTTTCCAATCGGCAGGAGCGCGGCGTGGCGGAAAAAGAACGGCAGGAGCGGCAAGTACGGCAAGTGCCGCAAGAGTGGCAGGAAAAGACGGCACGGCAGATGGCACGGCAGCCAACGCAGGCCAAAGCTGAAAGCGGCGCCAATGCCGATTCCCTGGCCGAACGCGGCGCGCAGGTGCAGCCGCGCAAGCCGGTGCGCCGGGCCGCCAAGGCCCCGGACCGGCCGGCGCACGAGGCCTATGCCGTGCGCGCGCTGGTGCTGCAGGGCGGCGGCGCGCTCGGGGCCTACCAGGCCGGCGTGTACCAGGGCCTTGCCGAGGGCGGCATCTACCCGAACTGGGTTGCCGGCATCTCGATCGGTGCGCTCAACGCCGCCATCATCGCCGGCAATCCGCCCCGGCGCCGCGTGGAACAACTGCGCGCCTTCTGGGAGTACATCTGCGCGCAGCCGTGGCTGCCCAGCCTGTCGCATTCCTGGTTCGCCGACCATGCCGAAGGCTGGCCCGAGCCAATGCGGATCTGGTTCGATGGCCTGCATGCAGCGCGTGCCATGCTGGAAGGCCAGCGTGGCTTCTTCCAGCCGCGCGGCTGGCCGGAGCTGATGTCGCGCTACTCGGACCCGAGCCATGTCAGCTTCTACGACACCACGCCGCTGAAGGCGACGCTCGAGCGTTTTGCCGACTTCGACCTGATCAACCACCGCCCCGACCTGATGCGCGTCTCGGTGGGGGCGGTCAATGTGCGCACCGGCAATTTCGCCTACTTCGACAATACCCGCGACAAGCTCTGCCCCGAGCATTTCATGGCCTCGGGCGCGCTGCCGCCGGGCTTTCCGGCGGTGGAGATCGATGGCGAGTACTACTGGGATGGCGGGCTGGTATCGAACACGCCGCTGGCCGAGGTGCTGACGGCGCAGCCGCGGCGCGACGCGCTGATTTTCCAGGTCGACCTGTGGAGCGCGCGCGGCAAGCTGCCGCACGACCTGGTCGACGTGGCCGAGCGCCAGAAGGACATCCAGTACTCCAGCCGCACGCGGGCCATTACCGACTACATGCGCGAGCAGCAGAACATGCGCCGCATGCTCAACGAGGTGATGGCGCTGGTGCCGCCGTCAAAGCACGACAACGCCTGGTACCGCCGCGCGGCGGAGCAGGCCTGCGACGCGCGCCGCAACGTAATCCAGCTGATCTACCGCGACAAGTCGTTCGAGAACCTGGCCAAGGACTACCAGTTCGGCGCGCTCACCATGCATGAGCACTGGACCAGCGGGCTGGACGATATCCGCCAGACCCTGCGCCACCCGCAATGGCTGGCGATGCCCAGCCGCGAGCACCCCTTCGTCACGCACGACGTGCACCGCGGCAACGGTGGCTGAGGCGGCCGGGCGGCTCAGTCGACCTTGGTACTGGCCAGTTCCGGCCGGGCGGGCGGGTAGGCCGGCTTCAGGTCCTCGAAGACCCTGGTCAGGATCTCCGCCACCATCAGGTTGCGGTGTGTCTTGGAGTCGGCCGGCACCACGTACCACGGGCATTCGGGCGTGCTGGTCGCCATGATGGCAGCCTCGTAGGCGTCCATGTAGGCCTTCCAGTGCTTGCGCTCGGCGAGGTCGTTGGTGTCGAACTTCCAGTGTTTCTCCGGATCCGCCAGGCGCGCTTCGAGCCGTGCCTTCTGCTCGTCGCGGGATATGTGCAGGAAGCACTTGACGATGGTGGTGCCGGTCTCGGTCAGCATCGACTCGAAGTCCCGGATCTGGCGGAAGCGCCGCTCGCACTCGGCGGCGTCGATCCAGTTGTGCACGCGCGTGATCAGTACGTCTTCATAGTGGCTGCGGTTGAAGACCACGATCTCGCCCGTCTTCGGAACCTGCAGGTGGATGCGCCATAGAAAGTCGCGCGCCAGTTCCTCCGGCGACGGGGACTTGAAGCCCACCACGCGGATGCCCAGCGGATCGAAGCTGCGGAACACGCCGCGCACGGTGCCGTCCTTGCCGCTGGTATCCATGCCCTGCAGCACCACCAGCAGCCTGCGCCGGTGCTCGGCGTAAAAGATATCCTGCTGCGCGTCGAGGGCGTTGCTCAGCTCGATGATGCGGGCCAGGTCTTCTTCTTTCTTGCCGCACGACAGCGGCTTGCTGCCCGGGTCGAAGTCGGCAAGGCGAAAACGCTTGCCTGAGGTAATGCGGAAATCGTCCAGCGGCATGGGCGCTCCATCGGTCTGACCAGCAAGATCAAGGGAATGAGCGCCCCGGCCGGGGCTCCGCGGCAAGGAATGCGGGGCGTGTGGACAGGGGCGCACAGCCCCTATGGTCAGGCCGGCAGGGCTGCCAGGTCAATGCTGCCTTCAAACACGGTGGTGGCCGGGCCGGTCATGCGCACCGGTTCCGCGCCGCCGTCCCAGGCAATGGTCAGATCGCCGCCGTGGGTATGCACCCGCACCGGCGAGTCCAGCAGGCCGCGCCGGATGCCGGCCACCACGGCCGCGCAGGCGCCGGTGCCGCAGGCCAGGGTTTCGCCGGCACCGCGTTCGTAGACGCGCAGCCGGATGGCATGGCGGTCCTGCACCTGCATGAAGCCGGCATTGACGCGGTTGGGGAAGGCGGCATGGTGCTCCACCACCGGGCCGTCCTGCAGCACCGGGAAGTTCTCCACGTCGTCCACCACCTGCACCGCGTGCGGATTGCCCATCGATACCGCCGAGATCCATTCGGTGCGGCCGTTGACCTCCAGGCCGTACAGCGTGTCCGCGCCTTCCGCGCGGGTGGGCAGGCCTTCCGCACGGAACGGCACGCGCGCCGGTTCCAGTTCGGGCGCACCCATGTCCACCGTGACCTGGCCGTCGTCCTGCAGCGTCAGGGTAATGACGCCGTTCATCACTTCGACGCGCACCGAGCGCTTGTCGGTCATGCCCTTGTCGGTGACAAAACGCACAAAGCAGCGCGCGCCGTTGCCGCAGTGCTCCACCTCGCTGCCATCGGCATTGACGATCCGGTAGCGGAAGTCGACATCGGGGCGGGACGGCTTTTCAACGATCAGGATCTGGTCAGCGCCAACGCCGAAATGCCGGCTGGCCAGCGCACGCCATTGCGCCGGGGTCAGGTCGATCTGCTGGTGGATGCCGTCGAGCACGACAAAGTCGTTGCCCGCGCCGTGCATCTTGGTGAACTGGAGTTTCATGGTGGGGATTGTAGCTGCGCGGCGCCGGACGTGCCGGCGCGCTCAGTAGATCTCGGGCTCGCCCGGCAGGCGGTGCTTGAAGCGCTTGTGCACCCAGTAGTACTCGGGTACGCGCGGGCGGATGCAGTCCTCGAAGAAGGCATTCATGCGGCGCGTGTCGTCGGTGACGCTTGCGCCGGGGTAGTCTTCCCAGGGCGGCAGGATGCGCAGCACATAGCCCTGGTAGTCGGGCAGCATCTCGGTGTAGATCGGCACGACCTTGGCCCCGGTCAGGCGCGCCAGCCGCGATACCGAGGTCAGTGTCAGCGCCTGCACGCCGAAGAACGGCACGAACTCCGAGTCGCGCTCGCCGAAATCCATGTCGGCGATCAGCTGCAGGGCCTGGCCCTTCTTCAGGCAGCGCAGGATGTCGCGCGCGCTGTCGTTGCGCGAGATCATGTTGGCGCCGAAGCGCCCGCGCGCGTGCTTCAGGAAGTGGTCGAACAGGTCGTTCTTCTGCCTGGTATAGAGCGATGCGCCGGAGCGGCCGAGATGCTCGCGCAGGTCGATGGTGAGTCGGATCGCACCGGCTTCCACGCCCGACAGGTGCAGCGTCACCAGGATATGCGGGGTGCCATCCAGGGCCACCAGGCCGGCCTGGTCGTCGATCTGCACCCAGCGGCGCATCTGCGCCTCACTGCCGGTCCAGAAGATGCCGCGTTCGGCAAAGCTGCGGAACAGGATGCGGAAGCTCTGCCGCGACAGTTCATCGATTTCGGCCTCGGTCCGGTCCGGGAAACACAGGCGCAGGTTGGCCTGCACCACGCGGCGCCGCTCGCTCGGCACCAGGTAGAGCAGGCTTCCCAGCGCCTCGCCGAAGCGCGCGACGAACGGATATGGCAGCTTGCCCAGCACCGTCAGCAAGCCGATGCCAAGCCACGTGAACACACGGCTCATGAAATCGATCGATCAGTGGCCGGCTCGGTATCATTGCCCGGCGCGTCCGGGGTACCCGCTCCGGCGGGTTGCTTGTAGCGGTTGTAAGCCCACAGGTACTGCGTGGGGCACAGGCCCACCAGTTCCTCGATAGTCCGGTTGATGACCGCGGCAGCGGCGGCAGGATCGTCCGGCAGCATGCCGCCGTCGTTGATCACGCGCAGGTGGCCGCGATAGCCGGCGCCGCGCGGCAGGCGCTCGGCAAAGACCGCCACCACCGGCGCGCCGGTCAGCTGCTGCAGCCGGTGCACCAGTGCCATGGTATAGGCCGGCTTGCCGAAGAACGGCGCCCAGTTGCCCTCGCCGCCGCTGGGCACCTGGTCGGGCAGGATGCCCACCGCCTGGCCGCGCTTGAGTGCCTTGACCAGCATGCGCACACCGCGCGGCGTGGCCGGCGCCATGTGCATGCCGGGCCGGGTGCGCATTTTTTCGATCCAGTCGCGCAGCCAGGGCTGGTGCGGCGGCTTGAACAGGGCGGTGACCGGGCGCTGCAGCGCGTGGGACTGCGGCAGCACTTCAAAGCAGCCCAGGTGCGGGGTCAGGATGATGATGCCCTTGCCGCGCGCCTGCAGCTTGCCCAGCTCGGGCCACAGGTAGTCGTCAAAGCCATGCAGCTTCGCACCGATCTTGCTGCGGCTCCAGAAGTAGGGCATCTCGACGATCATGCGTCCGGCCGAACGGGCCGCTTCGTCGATCATCGCATCGGTGGCGTCGGGAAACGCCTGGCGGAAGTTCTCCCGCAGGCGCTGGCCGTAGCGGCCGGGCAGGCGCGCGCTCAGCAGTCCGAGCGCGCCGCCCGCGGCTTGCAGCAGCCGCAGGGGAAAACGGGAGATCAGCCAGAATAAAAAGGTCATCAGGCGCGAAAAGCGGGTCTGCTACGGGTCTGTGCCGGGGAACAGACGGGCAGGCAGCGTTTTTTCTATGGCGGTATTCAGTTCCGCGCGCAGCGTGCCGTCATCGGATTCATCTGGGCACGGTGCCCCCGGCTGGTTGGCAGGGTGCCGTACCGTACCGTTGGCGCGCTGCAACGAGCCCGGCAGGCGCGTATAATAGCGTGTATCGCCGAGTTAACTGACAACTTGCGGGGCGATGCGGCTCTAACCGGGCTGCTTGAAATACCGCTAAAGCGTCGCCGCCATGAACTGATCGGGCTGGCACGCAATAGCCAACTTGGAGAATAAGTTCGTGGCAAACGACTTCCTTTTTACTTCGGAATCCGTCTCCGAAGGCCATCCCGATAAGGTCGCCGACCAGATTTCCGACGCCGTCCTCGACGCCATCCTGGCCCAGGACAAGTACGCGCGTGTGGCGGCCGAGACGCTTTGCAACACCGGTCTGGTGGTGCTGGCTGGGGAAATCACCACGACTGCCAACGTCGACTATATCCAGATCGCGCGCGACACGATCAAGCGCATCGGCTACGACAACACCGATTACGGCATCGACTACAAGGGCTGCGCGGTGCTGGTCGCCTATGACAAGCAATCGCCCGACATCGCCCAAGGCGTGGACCGCGCCTCCGACGACTACCTGAACCAGGGTGCCGGCGACCAGGGCCTGATGTTCGGCTACGCCTGCGACGAGACCCCGGAACTGATGCCGTTCCCGATCTACTACGCCCACCGCCTGGTCGAGCGCCAGTCGCTGCTGCGCCGCGACGGCCGCCTGCCCTGGCTGCGCCCGGACGCCAAGTCGCAGGTGACGGTGCGTTATGTCGACGGCAAGCCGCACAGCGTGGATACCGTGGTGCTGTCGACCCAGCATTCGCCGGACATCACCCAGGCCCAGATCCGCGAAGCCGTGATCGAGGAAATCATCAAGCCGGTGCTGCCGGCCGAGATGCTGAAGGAAACCAAGTACCTGGTGAACCCGACCGGGCGCTTCGTCATTGGCGGCCCGCAGGGCGACTGCGGCCTGACCGGGCGCAAGATCATCGTCGATACCTACGGCGGCGCCTCGCCGCACGGTGGCGGCGCGTTCTCGGGCAAGGACCCGTCCAAGGTCGACCGCTCGGCCGCCTACGCCGCGCGCTACGTTGCCAAGAACGTGGTGGCTTCGGGCCTGGCGCGCCAGTGCCAGGTGCAGGTCAGCTACGCCATCGGCGTGGCCCGCCCGATCAACGTGACGGTCTACACCGAAGGCACCGGCAAGATCCCCGACGCCAAGATCGCCGAGCTGGTGCAGGAGCACTTCGACCTGCGCCCGAAGGGCATCGTGCAGATGCTGGACCTGCTGCGCCCGATCTACGAGAAGACTGCCGCCTACGGCCACTTCGGCCGCGAAGAGCCGGAATTCTCTTGGGAAGCCACCGACAAGGCGGCTGCCCTGCGCGCCGCGGCCGGCCTGTAAGCGCCACCCGCGCCAGCAGCACTGACGGCAAGCCCCGCCGGCCCGCAAGGGCCCGCGGGGTTTTTTTACGCGGGCTTGATCCTGGTCCAGTCGCCGCGTGACGCCGGCGCCACGGCTGACGGCAGGGAGTAAAATCCCGCCATCCCCAGCCGCCACGCCGGCGGCCGACCCCAAACACTGGTGACCGTTTCCAGAGGATGCCATGTCCGAAGCGCCTGTCCTTGCCCCCTCGACCTCAACCCAGCCGCCCGCCGCCGGCCAGCTCAACCTGATCCGCCCGCAGCCATATGCCGACTGGGCGCCGCAGGTCACGGCCGAAGAACGCGCCACGCTGCGCCGCGAGCTGGAGCAGGGCGCCGTGCTGTACTTCCCGAACCTGAATTTCCGCTTCCAGCCGGGCGAAGAGCGCTTCCTTGACAGCCGCTATTCCGACGGCAAGTCCAAGAACATCAACCTGCGCGCCGACGACACCGCGGTGCGCGGCGCCCAGGGCAGTCCGCAGGACCTGGCGGACCTGTACACGCTGATCCGCCGCTACGCCGACAACAGCGAATTGCTGGTGCGCACGCTGTTCCCTGAATACATCCCGCACATGACGCGCGCCGGCACCTCGCTGCGGCCCAGCGAGATCGCCGGGCGCCCGGTCAGCTGGCGCAAGGACGACACCCGCCTGCACGTGGACTCGTTCCCGTCCAACCCGATGCTGGGCAAGCGCCTGTTGCGCGTGTTCCACAACATCGACCCGGCCGCGGCGCGCGTGTGGCGCGTGGGCGAGCCGTTCGGCGATTTTGCGCAGAAGTTCGTGCCCAAGACCCATGGCATGTGGCCGGGGCAGGCGGCGCTGATGAAGCTGCTGCATATCACCAAGCGCAAGCGCTCGGAATATGACCACCGCATGCTGCAGCTGCATGACTTGGCCAAGGCCGACCTGGATTACCAGGCCAAGGTGCCGCAGCAGGAATTCCACTTCCCGCCGGGGTCCACCTGGATCGTCTTCAGCGACCAGCTGCTGCACGCGGCCATGCGCGGACGGGCGATGATGGAGCAGACCATCTACCTGGCGCCGCAGGCGATTTCCGACCACACCCACTCGCCCGAGGCGGTGCTGTCGCGCATGCTCGGGCGGCCGATGCTGGTGTCCTGATCAACGCAGAAGCAGGCGCAACATGGTTTCGAAGGTCTTGCCGTAAGGCGGCTTGAGCAGTCCTGCGCCGTTCAGGCCGGCCTGGTGGAACACCGGCTTCACCTTGGAGAAGGTGTCGAAGCCCGCCTGGCCGTGATAGGCGCCCATGCCGCTGGCGCCGACCCCGCCGAAGGGCAGGCCGTCCTGGGCGATATGGAACAGGGTGTCGTTGACCGTGACGCCGCCGGCAACGGTCTGCTTCATCACATGGCCGATGGCGCCGCGGTCGCGCTCGAACAGGTATAGCGCCAGCGGCCGCGGGCGCGCATTGATGTAGTCCACCGCCTCGTCCAGGGTGCGGTACGTCACCACGGGCAGTACCGGCCCGAAGATCTCCTCGCGCATCGCCGTGACGCCTTCGGGCACATCCAGCAGCAGCACCGGTGGCAGGCGCCGCGCGTGCGCGTCCGGCTGCGCATCGGACAGCGGCACCACGGTCGCGCCTTGCGCCGCGGCTTCGTCCACCAGCGCCGCCAGCCGCGCGAAGTGGCGCGGGCTGATGATGCTGGTGTAGTCCCGGTTGCGCGCCAGGTCCGGATAGAGCCGGTCAACGCACCCGCGTGCCGCCTCCACCAGCTGCCCGCGCAGGTCTTCCGGCACCAGCACGTAGTCTGGCGCGATGCAGGTCTGGCCCGCGTTCATCAGCTTGCCCACCAGGATGCGTTCCACCGCACGCGGCAGGTCAGCGCCGGCGCCGATAATCGCCGGCGATTTGCCGCCGAGTTCCAGCGTCACCGGGGTCAGGTTGGCGGCCGCCGCGCGCATCACATGGTGGCCGACCGCGGTCGAGCCGGTGAACAGCAGGTGGTCGAAGGGCAGCGCGGTAAAGGCGCTCGCCACCTCGGCATCGCCATTGACCACCATGATCTCGTCCGGCGCAAAGTGCTGCGGCACCAGTTGCGCGAACAAGGCCGCAAAGCGCGGCGTGTATTCCGACAGCTTCACCATGGCGCGGTTGCCCGCCGCCAGCGCGCCGGCCAGCGGCCCCACCGTCAGGTACAGCGGATAGTTCCAGGGCACCACGATGCCCACCACTCCCAGCGGCTGCGGCACCAGCCGCGAGCGGCCCGGGCGGAACCAGAAGCCGGTGGCGGCGCGGCGCACGCGCATCCAGCGCTTGCCGTGGCGCAGCGCGTCGTCGATGCCGCCGAGGCTCGGGAATACCTCCAGCAGCGCAGTTTCCTGCCGCGGCCGGTTGGTGAAGTCCGCGTGAATGGCGGCGGCAATGGCAGCCTCGTTCTCTGTCACCAGCCGGCGCAGGCGCTGCAGGCGGTCGGCGCGCACGGCCCAGGCGGGCAGCTGGTCGCGCCGCGACGCGGCGTGCATGGCGCCAAAGACGGACGACAGGTCGGGGACTTCTCGCATTGCTGCGCTCCTGGGCAAGGGACGTGCGGGGAAAGTGGATGTGGATCGCGGCGAGTGGCGCTGCAGCGGTCCGCGTGTTCCCGCGCACGATAAGGTAGCGTGCCAGCCATGGCAATGGAAGTTTCCTACCAGAAGGGCAATTCAAACGCCCGTCTGCGCAGCGCCGGCGGCCCGCGCCACCGGGCTTCTCCACCGTCCGGGCTAGCGCCTACACTGAATCTCACAGCTTGCCATCCGCTGGACGGACAGGGCGCGCATGCACCGGCGCGGCCCGGCTCACGCACGCGCGCCGCCTGCGGACTCGCGGGGAGACAGATGGAAACCACCTTTGACTACGTCATCGTCGGCGCGGGCTCGGCGGGCTGTGCGCTGGCGGGGCGGCTTGCCGACAGCGGCGACGACACCATTGCCCTGGTCGAGGCCGGGCACCACGATCACCATGTGCTGGTACGCACACCCGCGGCGCTTGCCGCGCTGCTGCCGCGCGCGGGGGCACGCAACTATGGCTATGAAACCGTGCCGCAGCCAGGCCTGAACGGCCGCCGCGGCTACCAGCCGTGCGGGCGCGGGCTGGGCGGCAGTTCCTCGATCAACGCCATGATCTACACGCGCGGCCGCGCCGCCGATTATGACGCGTGGGCCGCCGCCGGCTGCGACGGCTGGTCGTGGGACGACGTGCTGCCGTACTTCCGCCGCGCCGAGTGCAATGAACGCCTGGCCGGCAGCGACGACGACCCGCTGCACGGCGGCAACGGGCCGTTGCACGTGAGCGACCTGCGCACCCCCAACCCCTTTGCCGAACGCTTCATCGAGGCCGCGCAGCAGGCGGGCTTCCCGCGCAACGACGATTTCAACGGCGAAGAACAGGAGGGCGTGGGCTGGTACCAGGTCACGCAGCACGCGGGCGAGCGCTGGAACGCGGCGCGTGCCTACCTGCACGGTGGCAACAAGCGCGACCGGGCCTGCAATGGCGGCCGCGCGCACCTGCGGGTGCTGACCGATACGCAGGCGCTGCGCATAGTCTTCGAAGGCCGCCATGCGGCCGGGGTGCAGGTGGTGCGCGAGGGCCGCCGGCAACTGCTGCGCGCGCGCCGCGACGTGATCGTGTGCGCGGGCACGTTCGGCTCGCCGCAGCTGCTGATGGTGTCGGGCGTCGGCCCCGCCGCGCACTTGCGCGAACATGGCATCGCCGTCGTGCATGACCTGCCCGGCGTGGGCGCCAACCTGCAGGACCACCTGGACATCGTGCTGCACAAGCGCGTGGCCGTGCCTGAATTGTTCGGCGTGTCGTTCGGCGGCCTGGCGCGGCTGGTGCCTGAAATGCTGCGCTACCGGCGCGAACGCACCGGCATGATGTCAAGCAACTTCGCCGAGGCAGGCGGCTTCCTGCGCAGCCGCCCGGACCTGCCCGAGCCCGACCTGCAGCTGCATTTCGTGGTCGGCATGGCCGATGACCACATGCGCCGGCTGAACTTCGGCCACGGCTATTCCTGCCATGTCTGCGTGCTGCGCCCGCGCAGCCGCGGCGAGGTGCGGCTGGCCTCGCACGATATCCGGCGCGCGCCGCTGATCGACCCGCAATACCTGAGCGATGCGCGCGACCTGGACGACATGGTCGCCGGCGTTCGCATCGTGCGCAGCATCTTTGCGCAGCCGCAACTGGCCGGCTTCGGCGGGCGCGAACTCTATTCCGCCGGCCTGCGTGCCGATGGCAGCGACGACGCTGCCGTGCGCGAGATGATCCGCGAGCATGCCGACACCATCTACCACCCGGTGGGCACCTGCCGCATGGGCATGGATGCGATGGCGGTGGTGGACCCGCAACTGCGCGTGCGCGGCGTCGAGGGTTTGCGCGTGGTCGATGCATCGGTGATGCCGACCCTGGTCGGCGGCAACATCAATGCGCCCGCGATCATGATCGGCGAGCGCGCGCATGACCTGATCCGCTATGCGCCGCGCGTGATGCTGCGGGTGCTGGAATCGATGGAGGCTTGAATCGCTAGCCTTCGAAGCCGCGCGAGAACACCCGCTTGAGCACGTCGGCATCCGCATCCAGGGTGCCGAACACGCGCCCGTGCTGCCGTCCCAGCCGGCTGGCGACGAACAGCTCGGCATTCTCGGTATCGGCATGCGCCAGCATCAGCGCGGCCTGTGCGGTCAGCACCAACCCCTGCGCAAAGCGTCGGGCGCTGGCTTCCAGCAATTCCGGCGGCTGGCGCAGCAGCGCCTGCAGCGATGCCAGTTCCGCGCGCACCGCCGGATGGCCGCCGGCGCGGCGCGACAGGTCTTGCAGCAAGCGCGCGGCATCGTCGGGATTGCGCTGGATCGCGCGCAGCACGTCCAGGCACATGATGTTGCCCGAGCCTTCCCAGATCGAGTTGACCGGCGCCTCGCGGTACAGCCGCGCCATCGGGCCTTCTTCCACGTAGCCGTTGCCGCCCCAGACTTCCATGGCTTCGCCGGTGGCTTCCAGCGTGCGCTTGCAGACCCAGAATTTGGCCGCGGGGGTGACCACGCGCTTCCACGACGCCGCGAGCGGATCATCGTCAGCGTGCTCGAAGGCGTGGCCCAGTTCCATCATCAGCAGCGTGGCCGCTTCGGATTCCAGCGCCAGGTCGGCCAGCACATTGCGCATCAGCGGCTGGTCGGCCAGCAGGCGCCCGAAGGCGCTGCGGTGGCGCGCATGGTGCAGCGCCTGCACAAAGGCGGCGCGCAGGATCGCGGCACTGCCGATCACGCAGTCCAGCCGCGTGCTGGTGGCCATCTCGATGATGGTCGGGATGCCGCGGCCTTCCTCGCCGATCAGGATGCCGGTGGCGTCGCGGAACTCCACCTCGCTGCTGGAATTGGAGCGGTTGCCTAGCTTGTCCTTGAGCCGCTGGATCAGCACCGCGTTCTTGCTGCCGTCGTCGCGAAAGCGCGGCACGAAGAAGCACGACAGCGGGCCGTCTTCGGCGCCCATGCGCGCGACCACCAGGTGCGCATCGCACATCGGCGCGGAGAAGAACCACTTGTGCCCGGTCAGCGCGTATTCCGCGCCGCGGCCCTCGCCGCGCACCGCGCGCGCCACGGTGGTGTTGGCGCGCACGTCCGAGCCGCCCTGTTTCTCGGTCATGCCCATGCCGATCATGATCGCGCTCTTGCTGCGCCACGGCAGGTCGCGCGCATCGTGTTCGGTCGCATACAACCGCGGCTCAAGCTCGGCAAACAATGCGGTTTCCTTGCGCAGCACCGGGATGCTGGCGAAGGTCATGGTCGGCGGGCACAGCGAGCCGGATTCCACCTGCGCCTGCAGGAAGTAGCCGGCGGTGCGCGCCACCCATGCGCCCGCGCGCGGCTGCGCGAAGGGCAGGGCCTGCAGCTGCTGGCTGCGCAACAGGGCCAGCAGCGCGTGCCAGCTCGGGTGGAAATCCACGGCGTCGATGCGCTCGCCGGTGCGGCTGTGTGTGTGCAGCTCGGGCGTGTGGCGGTTGGCATCGGCTGCCCATTGCTGGACTTCCGGCTCGCCCAGGCGCGCGCCGAACTGGCCCAGCGTGCCGGCGTGCCAGCCGCCTCCCAGCCGTTCCAGCGCGCCGCGCAGCGCCGGATCGGTGGCGAACAGGTTGTAGTGCGCGAGATCGGGCACCTGGTTGAACACGCGGTGGGTGGCAGCTTCGGTCATGGCGGGATCGGAAGATGGACGCGTCTTACTGCATGGTAGAGCACGTCGCCGGCGTTTGAGTGCGCGGTTGTCCCCTTGTGAGTGATTATTGCGCTGCAGCATGCGCGATTCGATACCTTTTCGAACAGGTGTGGCACCACAAACGGCAGGGAACTGGCACTGGCGCCCACCGGCACCTTGTGCTTAAATTCACCCCGTTGGATGAAACAGGGGTGCCGTACGGATGGGCCGTGCGGCTGAGAGAGTCCCTTCGAACCCGATCCGGCTAGTACCGGCGTGGGAAGTTTCACAAGACCAAGTCTCCAGTCCCTCCGGGACTCGCCGCCTCAGGCCTCAGGCCCCGGGCAGCGCTCACAAGGCTCCTGGTTTCGTCCACCCCGCAAGAGAGAGGACGACACCCATGGCCCGTACTGCCCCCGCTGCATCCTTCGAATCGCTCGAAAGCGACCTCGACCAGAAATTCGCCTACCCGGCTTCCAGCAAGACCTACCTGACGGGCAGCCGCCCCGATATCCGCGTACCGCTGCGCACCATCCTGCAAACGTCGACGCGCACCGACAAGGGCGAGATGCAGAATCCGCCGATCCCGGTGTACGACACCTCGGGCCCGTACAGCGATCCGGACGTGCATATCGACCTGAAGGCCGGCCTGCCCGCCGTGCGCGCCAAGTGGATCGAAGAGCGTGGCGACACCGAAGTGCTGCCGGGCCTGTCGTCGGAATACGGACGCGACCGTGCCAACGACCCCGCCACCGCACACCTGCGCTTTGCCCAGCTGACCAATCCGCGCCGTGCCAAGGCCGGTGCCAACGTGTCGCAGATGCACTATGCGCGCAAGGGCATCATCACGCCTGAAATGGAGTATGTGGCGCTGCGCGAATCGCTGAACCTGCAGGCGCTGTACGACAAGCCCGACTACAAGGCGCTGCTGCGCCAGCATCCCGGCAATGCGCTGGGCGCCGGCCTGCCGCTGCGTCCGGAAGACATCACGCCGGAATTCGTGCGCCAGGAAATCGCCTCGGGCCGCGCCATCATTCCCGCCAACATCAACCACACCGAACTGGAGCCGATGGCGATCGGGCGCAATTTCCGCGTCAAGATCAACGGCAACCTGGGCAACTCGGCGGTGACCTCGTCGCTGGCCGAGGAAGTGGAAAAGATGGTGTGGTCGATCCGCTGGGGCGCCGACACCATCATGGACCTGTCCACCGGCAAGCACATCCACGAAACCCGCGAATGGATCCTGCGCAACTCGCCGGTCCCGATCGGCACGGTGCCGATCTACCAGGCGCTGGACAAGACCGGCGGCATCGCCGAGGACCTGACCTGGGAGATGTTCCGCGACACGCTGATCGAGCAGGCCGAGCAGGGCGTGGACTACTTCACCATTCACGCAGGCGTGCTGCTGCGCTACGTGCCGCTGACCGCCGACCGCGTCACGGGCATCGTTTCGCGCGGTGGTTCGATCATGGCCAAGTGGTGCCTGGCACACCACAAGGAAAACTTCCTGTACACGCACTTCGACGAGATCTGCGAAATCATGAAGGCCTATGACGTGTCGTTCAGCCTCGGCGACGGCCTGCGTCCGGGCTGCATCGCCGACTCGAACGACGACGCCCAGTTCGGCGAACTGCGCACACTGGGCGAACTGACCGCCAAGGCATGGAAGCACGACGTGCAGGTGATGATCGAAGGCCCGGGCCACGTGCCGCTGCAGCGCATCCAGGCCAACATGGACGAAGAGCTCAAGCATTGCTACGAGGCGCCGTTCTACACCCTGGGACCGCTGGTGACGGACATCGCCCCCGGCTACGACCACATCACCAGCGGCATCGGCGCGGCCAATATCGGCTGGATGGGCACCGCCATGCTGTGTTACGTCACGCCCAAGGAGCACCTTGGCCTGCCGGACAAGGAAGACGTGCGCGAAGGCATCATCACCTACAAGATCGCGGCCCACGCTGCCGACCTTGCCAAGGGCTGGCCCGGCGCGCAGCTGCGCGACAACGCGCTGTCCAAGGCACGCTTCGAGTTCCGCTGGGAAGACCAGTTCAACCTGGGCCTCGACCCGGAACGCGCGCGTTCGTACCACGACGCCACGCTGCCGGCCGAGGGCGCCAAGATCGCCCACTTCTGCTCGATGTGCGGGCCGAAGTTCTGCTCGATGAAGATCACGCAGGAAGTGCGCGACTACGCGGCGTCGCTGCCCAAGGAAGCGCAGCAGGGCATGGAAGAGAAGTCGATCGAGTTCCTGAAGAAGGGCAGCAAGATCTACTCGTGATGCAGTGACTGGCAGTACGGGCATGGCTTCGCATCCATGCCCGCTCGTGTTTCGCCGCCGCGCAGCGCCTCGCGCGGCGGCACCGACAACAAGGAGGCCGGCGCGGCCGCACGCCCCGTCCGGCACAACACCCCTCATGACAGCAGTGCAGTCGTTTGACGTCGCCATTCTCGGGGCCGGTCTTGCCGGGCGCCTGGCCGCCTGGCAACTGGTACGCAGCGGCGCCCGCGTGGCGCTGGTGGAGCGGGCCGGTCCGGACGGCGCGGGCTCGGCCGCCTATGTGGCCGCGGCCATGCTGGCGCCGCTGGCGGAATCGGCCATCGCCGAGCGCCGCATCGTCGACCTGGGCATCGCCAGTGTCGACCTGTGGCGCGCGTGGCTGGCCGAATTGCCTGAGCCGGTCTTCTTCCAGGAGGACGGCACGCTGGTGGTCTGGCATGCGCGCGACCGTGCCGAGATGTCGCTGTTCACCAGCCGCGTGCGCGCGGTGGCGCCGCCCGAACTGGTGTCGCAGCGGCTGCGCGCGCTGGACGGCAAGGGCGTGGGCGAAGTCGAGCCCGCGCTGGCGGGCCGCTTCCCGCAGGGCCTGCTGCTGGCCGGCGAAGGCCAGCTCGACAACCGTGGCGCGCTGCGCGCGCTGTTGTCGTGCGCGGTCAGCGAAGGCGTGCATTGCGTCTGGGAGGCTGGCGAGGTCGATGCCGAATCGCTGCCCAAGCTCGGCATCCGTGCCGACGTGGTGCTGGATTGCCGCGGCCTGGGCGCGCGCTCGGCCTGGCCCGCACAGCCGGGCGGCGACAAGCCGGGCCTGCGCGGCCTGCGCGGCGAAGTGGTGCGCGTGCATGCGCCCGACGTCAGGCTGCATCGGCCGGTGCGGCTGCTGCATCCGCGCTACCCGATCTATATCGCGCCCAAGCCCAACGACCTGTACGTGATCGGTGCCACCGAGCTGGAAAGCGAGGATGATTCGCCCATGAGCGTGCGTTCCGCGCTGGAGCTGCTGTCGGCGGCGCATTCACTGCATCCCGCCTTCGGCGAGGCCCGCGTGCTGGAACTGAACGTGCAGCGGCGCCCGACGCGGCCCGACCACCTGCCGGCGATCCGCGTGGACCAGCGCGCGCGCGTGGTGCGCGTCAACGGCTTGTACCGGCATGGCTTTCTGATTGCGCCGGCGGTGACCGAGGCCGCGTGCGCGGTGGTTGGCGCGCTGCTCAAGGGCGATCCCGCGGCCCATGCCGTGCCGGCCGCGCTGCGCTGGCCTGGCATGATCGAAGCCGTGACCGAAGCGCCCGCTGCCGCTACCATGGCCGCACCCGGCGGGCTGCTGCACTAACGCATGACTGACATGGAAATCCTGCTCAACGGCCGACCGCTCGCCCTTGCCGATTCCGCCACGCTGGCGGACGCGGTGAGCGCGGCGCAGATCGCGCCCCCCTTTGCCGCGGCGGTCAACGGCCAGTTCGTGCCGCGCGGCGCCCACGCCAACACCATTCTTGCGGCCGGCGACCGCATCGACCTCGTGCAACCCGTGACGGGAGGCTGACCCATGACATTCGAACCTTCCGAAACCTTGCGCGACCCGTTCGTGCTGTATGGCGAGTCGTTCGGCTCGCGCCTGCTGCTGGGCACTGCTCGCTACCCGTCGCCGGCCACGCTGGAGGCGGCCGTGCAGGCCTCCAGGCCCGCCATGATCACCGTTGCGCTGCGCCGCCAGGGCGCGGTCGGCGCCGGCGAGGGCGGCCAGGCCTTCTGGCAGATGCTCAAGGCGCTGGACGTGCCGGTGCTGCCCAATACCGCCGGCTGCTTCACCGCGCAGGAAGTGATCACCACTGCGATGATGGCGCGCGAGGTCTTCGAAACACCGTGGATCAAGCTGGAGCTGATCGGCGACGACTACACGCTGCAACCCGATACGCTGAACCTGCCGGCCGTGGCCGAGACCCTGATCAAGGAAGGCTTCAAGGTGCTGCCGTACTGCACCGAGGACCTGGTGCTGTGCCGCCGCCTGCTCGACGTGGGCTGCCAGGCGCTGATGCCATGGGCCGCGCCGATCGGCACCGGCCGCGGCGCGGTCAACCCGCACGCGATGCGCGTGCTGCGCGAGCGCCTGCCCGACACGCCGCTGATCGTCGATGCCGGCCTGGGCCTGCCGTCGCATGCGGCGCAGGTGCTGGAGTGGGGCTACGACGGCGTGCTGCTCAATACCGCGGTGGCGCAGGCCGCCTACCCGGTCAATATGGCGCGCGCCTTTGCGCAGGCCGTTGAGGCCGGCCGCACCGCCTACCTGGCCGGGCCGATGCCCGAGCGCGAGGTGGCGCAGGCCAGCACCCCGGTGGTCGGCATGCCGTTCTGGCACGCCGACAGCACGGAGCAGCGCGCATGACCCGCCGCGCCGTGCATGCCGCCAGCGACGGCCCGCTGCGCCAGGCGGTGCTGGAACACTATGGCGAGACCTTCGGCGTCGATGACAAGCCGTGGCAGGCCTGGCGCCTGGCCGACGCGCCCGCGCAACCCGGCGCCCACGACGTGCTGCTGTTCGACGGCGAAGCCGACGCAGGCACGATCGCGCGCGTCGCCGCCGCGGGCGCCACGCTGATCGAGAGCGATCGCGAGGGCGGCCAGTGGATCGACACCGTGCGCTCGCCGATGGGCACGTGGGTCTTCTCCGTCGCCGCCGACACCGACCAGCCGCATTCGCCCGCCTTCGTCGCGGTGCTGCTGGCCAGCCTGGCGCTGCATTTCCCCGCGCACGACGCGCTGTGCCTGGCGCGCGCCTGGGAGCCGGGCTCGGCCGACTGGCCGTCTGACTTTGCCCGCTTCCCGCATGTACGGCACGCCGCCCTGGTGGCACCCGAGCAGGCCGCGGCGCCGTTCGCGCCGTGCCCCGCGCTGGGCCTGTACGTGGTGGTGCCAAGCGCCGAATGGATCGAGCGCCTGGCGCCACTGAACGTACCGACGGTGCAGCTGCGCTTCAAGTCCGAAGACCCGGCCGCGGTGCGCGCCGAGATCGCACGCGCGGCGAAGGCCACGCAGGGCTCGTCTTCGCGCCTGTTCGTCAACGACCACTGGCAGGCCGCGATCGACTACCGCGCCGCCAACGGCGGCGATCAGAGCGGCATCTACGGCATCCACCTTGGCCAGGAAGACCTGGACGATGCCGACCTCGATGCGATCCGCGCTTCGGGCCTGCGCCTGGGTGTCTCCACCCATGGCTATGCCGAGATGCTGCGCGTGGCCGCGATCCGCCCCAGCTACCTGGCGCTGGGCGCGATCTTCCCGACCACCACCAAGGTGATGCCGACCCAGCCGCAGGGCATGGGCCGCTTCCGCGCCTACGTGAAGCTGATGCAGCCGGTGATCCCGTCGCTGGTGGGCATCGGCGGCGTCAACGCGGCCAATATGCGCGAGGTGCTGGCGGTGGGCGTCGGCAGTGCCGCCGTGGTGCGCGCGGTGACCGAGGCTGACGACGTGCCGGCCGCGGTGGCCCAACTGATCAGCCTGTTCCCGGCTGCCTGAGCGCGGAGCCAGCCATGGCTGCTGCTGCGCACATCCGCCTGGCAGCGGCGGACGAGGTGCCGCGCCTGGCCGATATCGAACTGGCCGCCGCGGCGCTCTTCCCTGATACGGACCTGCCGGCACTGCTGCGCCTGGTCAGCACGCCCGAGCCGGTGCTGGCCGCCGCGCAGCGCGAAGCGCGCCTGTGGGTAGCCGAGCGCGATGGGGAACTGGCCGGCTTTGCGCTGGCCAGCCGCAACGGCGAGTGCGCCTACCTCGATGAAATGGATGTGCACCCCGACCACGGGCGCCGCGGCATTGGGCGGGCGCTGGTAGGGGCGGTGCAGGGCTGGGCGC
>NZ_JBYSZW010000052.1:0-58459 GCF_058787575.1 Cupriavidus sp. FW305-3-2-15-C-LB2 | reverse complement strand
CCCTGACTCCCCGCCGTGGTCGAATTCACCTCAGCCCAGCTCTACAGCTGGCTCGCGGCGTTCCTGTGGCCTTTCTTCCGCATCCTGGCCCTGATCGGCACCGCGCCGCTGTTCGGTGAGTCCACCATCCCGCGCCGCGCCAAGATCGCGCTGTCCGCGATGGTCGCGGTGGTGGTGTCGCCCACCATCGCGCAGCTGCCGGTGGTGCCGGTGTACTCCTTCGGCGGACTGATGATCATCCTCAACGAAGTCGGCATCGGCCTGGCCACGGGCTTTGCCATGCGGCTGGTCTTTGCCACCGTGCAGCAGGCCGGCGAAATCATCGGCCTGCAGATGGGCCTGTCCTTTGCCTCGTTCTTCGACCGCGCCGCCGGCGGCCAGACCATGGTGCTGTCGCGCTTCCTGAACCTGATCGCGATGCTGCTGTTCCTGGCGCTGGACGGCCACCTGCTGATGCTGGGCGCGCTGGTCGACAGCTTCAGCGGCCTGCCCATCGGCGGCACGCCGCTGTCCGCCGGCGGCGCCATGGCCGTGGCCCGCGCCGGCGGCATGGTGTTCTCGTCCGGGCTGCTGCTGGCGCTGCCGATGATCGCGGCGCTGCTGACGCTGAACCTGGCGATGGGCATCCTCAACCGCGCCTCGCCGCAACTGTCGATCTTTGCGGTCGGCTTCCCGGTCACGCTGTCCGGCGGCCTGCTGGTGCTGATGCTGGTAATGCCGCAGATGGGCACCTACATGCAGCATATGATCGGGGCGGGGCTGGAGGCGGTCGGGACGGTGCTGGGGCAGTTTGCGCGGTAGGTTTGCGCTTTATCTTAGATCTCGAATATTACTTGACATGGCGCCTGAAAGGGCTAGTATTGCGCCATGTACTTCGATCTCTAAGATTTATGAGGTACCGCAACCACCGTTCAGGAGCCCTTCATGTACGACATTTTCGCCACCGACAAGCTGATCGACCTCTGGCTGACCGAAGACATCGGCATCTGCGACTTGACCGTCCAGACCATGATTGAACCGGGAGAGACCGGCACCTTCTGCATGAACGCCCGCGAGCCGATGCTTATCGCCGGCATCGACGTGGCGGCACGCATCTTCGCGCGCTACGATCCGACGCTGTCGGTCGATGTGCGCGTCGCCGACGGCGACAAGGTTGAAAAAGGCGCGGTGCTGCTTAACGTGAGCGGCAATGCACGCAGCGTCCTGACGGCCGAGCGCACCGCGCTGAACATCATGCAGCGTCTGTGCGGCATCGCCAACCATACGGCAACCTATGCCCAGGCCATTGCCCATACCAAGGCGCGCCTGATCGACAGCCGCAAGACCACGCCGGGCCTGCGCGCGCTGGAAAAGCATGCGGTGACCTGCGGCGGCGGCCTGAACCACCGGCTGAGCCTGGACAACGGCGTGATGATCAAGGACAACCACATCGCCGTGTGCGGCAGCATCGCTGCCGCCGTGGCACGCGTGCGCCGCAAGCTGCCCGTGCTGACCAAGCTGGAAGTGGAATGCGACCGGCTGGAACAGGTGCACGAAGCACTGGCAACCGGTGTCGACGTGATCATGCTGGACAACATGTCGGTGCCCGACATGAAGGAAGCCGTGCAGATCGTCAATGGCCGGACCAAAGTCGAGGCGTCAGGCGGCATCCGCCTGGAAACGATCCGGGCCGTGGCGGAAACGGGCGTGGACTACATCTCCACGAGCAAGATCACCCAGTCGGCCCCTGCCGTGGACATCGGGCTCGACGAAGCCTGACACCCGCGGGGCTCAGGCCCCCTGACCGATTCACGCCTTCTACCCAAGGCATTCACCCTTGCCGTCTCGCCCGGCGAGGGTCTTTTCCGTTGCGGGTCGTCTACAGGTCCGAGAGCAGGCGCCCTACCTCCTGGGTGGACGGGACCCGCCGGCCATGTTCCGCCGACGCGGCTTCGTCGGCGACCAGCCGCTTCGCAATCGTGATCAGCACGCGGCGCGTGGTCAGCACGTCTTCTTCGCTCAGCCCTGCCACGCTGAGTTCATTCACCTCGGTCGCCAGCGGTTCAAGCTTGCGGCGCAGCCCGCGTCCGGTCTTGCTCAGGAACACATGCACCTTCTTCCTGTTGCCAGGAAGATGCGTGCGTTCCACGTAGCCCAGCGCCTCCAGCGCCTTGACTGCCGCAAACGTCGTCGGCTCGGTCACCCCGGCGCGTTCGCTCAGCTCTCGCTGCGACACGCCGTCATGGCGCCACAGGATACGCAGGATGGTCCAGTGGCCATACGAAACCGAATGTTCCGCCAGCCGCAGCTGCAGCGCCCGGATGTAGGCCCGGGCGGCATCCTTCACCAGGTGGGCAAGCCGTTCTTCATCGGCTTCATCCGCAGGCGTGATCGGGACCGGAGCATCCGGTTTCTTTGTGGCCATAGTCGTGAGGGAAAGTAGAGCGTATGCATGCGGCAGCGGACGGCCCGGTGCCAGCGACAGCGCACATGATAGCGCCTCCGGCGCTCGCACGCCGACATCACCGCTTCATCGGCCATGCCTCTCCATGTAGCGTTCACTCCATCAGTGCACGATGCCCGCAACCCATGCATGAGGCACCGTCACTGCGCACCCGTATCCCCGTGTTTTCCCCTACAAGTCCGCGAATCCCGCGTACACACTGGATTTGCGGGCGCTGGCCCGTTGTTTGCATTACCTTAGACATCGAACTTATCTTGACACCCCCCTGGCCGGTGCTAGCATAGCCACATAACTTCGACATCTAAGGTAATACTCATGAAGGCGACCGGCACATTCTTCTTTGTTGTGGGGCCCAGTGGCGCTGGCAAGGACTCCCTGATCGACGGTGCACGTGCCGCGCTCGACGGCGACTACGTTTTTGCGCGGCGCGTCATCACGCGTCCCGACGGGTCTGCTGGCGAAGAGCACGAAGGTGTCACGGAGGCCGAGTTCGCGCGGCGCCAGCGAAGCGGAGAGTTCCTGGTGACCTGGGACGCGCACGACCTGCGCTACGGATTGCCCAAGTCCCTGATGTGCGAGCTCGAACGCGGCCGCAACGTCGTGGCCAATGGCTCGCGCGGCGTCATCGCGGAACTCGCGGCGCGCTTGCCCCGTTTCGTGGTGGTCCTGGTAACGGCACCGCATGACGTGCTTGCCCGGCGCATTGCCGCACGCGGGCGGGAATCGGGCGACCAGGTTGCCAGCCGCGTGGCACGCGCGGGAACTCCGGTGCCGCCACACGTCCCGTGTATCACGGTGTCGAACCACAGCACGCTGGAAGCAGGCACGGCACGCTTTGTCGAAGCCTTGCGCACCGGCACCAGGACATCCGCCGCCGAACGGCCGGCCAGCCGCACCAACCTTATGGCCAAGCTGCGCGGCGAGCCGCTCGACGAAGCGGCCTACGTTGCCGTGCTGCAGGACGCCATCGCCGGGCGCTACACCGAGGCCGAGCTGACCCAGTTCCTGGTTGCCGCAACCCGCACGCTCACGGACGAGGAAGTGGTGGCTCTGGCGCGCGCGCGTACCGCCTTCACACCCAGCATCGACTGGGACGAACCGGTAGTCGTCGACAAGCATTCGATGGGCGGCGTTCCCGGCAGCCGCATTACGCTGATCGTGGTGCCGATCGTCGCGGCCTACGGGCTGGCGATGCCCAAGACATCGTCACGCGCGATCACCTCTGCCGCCGGCACCGCCGATGCCATGGAGACCATCGCACGGGTCGACCTGGCGCATGAAGACGTGCGCCGATGCGTGGCCCAGGCACGCGCCTGCATCGCCTGGAACGGACGGCTGAACCATTCCGTGGTCGACGATGTGATGAACGCCATCACGCGACCGCTGCGGCTCGATTCGCGGCGCTGGTCGGTGGCGTCGATCCTGTCGAAAAAGTACACCGCCGGCGCCACCCACGTCATCGTCGACCTGCCCTACGGGCCGCAAACCAAGCTGGCAACACGCGCCGACGCCGAGGCGCTGGGCGCGCTGTTCGAACACGTCGGCAAGGGACTGGGCCTGCACGTACGCGCACTGGTCACGGACGGCAGCGGCCCGATCGGCCGCGGCATCGGCCCCGCACTGGAAGTGCGCGACGTCCGACTCGTGCTCGACAACGCTCCCGATGCGCCCGCCGACCTGCGCGACAAGGCCCTGCGCTTTGCCGGCGAAATCATCGCATTCGATCCCCGCGTGGACTCCCCCGAACACGGCATGCAAATTGCGGCGGCGCTGCTGCATGAAGGCAAGGCCAGGGCCGCGTTCGATCGCATCGCCGCCGCGCAGGGCGTTCGCTGCGATCCAGTGGCGCCGGGTACGCATACGCTGGTCGTTCCCGCCACCACGCAAGGCCGGGTGGCGGGCGTCGATGGCCTGCAGATTTCCGGCGTGGCGCGCGCCGCCGGCGCGCCGCGCGATGGCGGTGCCGGGGTCGACATGCTGTGCGCGATCGGTGCAAAGGTGGCGCCAGGGCAACCGCTCTACCGTATCCACGCGGACTCCGCTGAAGCGCTAGAGGCGGCTGCAGCACTGGTGCGCGCCGGCGGCGAGTGCTGCCAGGCGGTGCGTATAGACCCCGATTGACCGGCTTTCCCGCTTCCTTCACCCTAACCGACGAGGCATATCAATGAGACCCCTATCCGTCGTCAGCAGTCTGGCATCGCTCCTGTTTGTCGCAGGCAGCCTGGGCACCCTGCCCGGGCGCGCCGAAGCCAATATCGCCAGTACCTTCCCGCAAAAGCCGATCCGCATGGTGGTGACGTTCCCGGCCGGAGGGGGGACCGATTCTCTCGCGCGCCTGATCGGGGCCGACATCAGCAAGTCGCTGGGGCAGCCGGTGGTGATCGACAACCGGCCCGGCGCCAGCGGCAATATTGGCGCCGAGTTCGTCGCCAAGAGTCCTGCCGACGGCTATACGCTGCTCATCGTCAACAGCAGCTTTGCCATCAACCCGAGCGTCTTCAAGAAGCTGCAGTTCAATCCCAAGTCCGATTTCAGCGCCGTCATCACCTTCGCTTCGGTGCCATCGGTGATCGCCGTGCCATCGCACTCGAAACTCCGCACCTTCAGCGACCTGCTGGCGGCGGGCAAGAGCCCATCACCCCCCAGCTATGCGTCGTGCGGCAACGGCACCCCGCAGCATCTGGCCGGCGAACTGCTCAAGGTCTCGGCAAGGATGGACATGCTGCACGTGCCGTACAAGGGTTGCGCCCCCGCCATCGCCGACGTGCTCGGCAACCAGGCCGATGTCAGCGTCAACACGCTGACCAACACCATCCCCTACCTGAAAAGCAACAAGCTGCGCGCGCTGGCCGTCACGTCGAAGGCACGCTCGCCGTTCCTGCCCGACGTACCCACCGTGAGCGAGCTTGGCGTGGCCGGCTATGACGTCGACCAGTGGTTCGGCATCCTCGCCCCCGCAAATACGCCGCCCGAGATCGTGCAAAGGCTCAACACGGAAATCGCCAGGGCCATCGCCAGGCCCGAGGTCAAGGCATCGCTGACGCAGCTCGGCTTTGCCACGACGACAAGCACGCCCGCTGAATTCCAGAAGCTGGTGAGCGCCGACATCGATCGCTGGCAGAAATTCACGACGAAGATAAATCTGCTCGTCGACTGACCCGGCTGGGGCACCGGCCAGGCCACAGCAGACGGATCCCCCGACTTCCCGTAGTACATCGTTGCCACGCGGGCGCAAGCCAGCCCCGTGAGAGCGCGTTCGTGCCTGCGGGATGGCCGCGACAATCCGGTGGCACCGGGGGGGCGCATGCCAACTGGCCATCAGGCCGGATCAGAATCCGACCGTCGCCGACATCATCAAGGTTCACCTGCAGCGATGGGGTGCCGATGACGGCGCGTATCAAAAACGGAACCGATCTTGTTGTTTCGCATGTTTGCCGAATATACACGCTTGAAAAAACGTAGAAGAATCAAACGCGATGGCATGGATGGCATATTTGTTGCGCGAGAATTTTCGCGACGCCATCGTAAGCCAAGCCTTCCCGGCAGCCTGGCATTTTGAGGATCGGCAGGAACGAGAAGCCTGCGATTTACGCCAGAGCCTTCCTTTCCTGCCGCGGCGCGCCTTACAAAGATTTCGAATCCGGGGCACTTCCGTCAGGAGCCGGCGATGCCCAAGAGATTCTTATTTTTGTTCGCATTTTCGTTCTTACTTGGCAGCTGTGGCGGCGGCGGAGATGACGGCGGCAGCAGCGAGGCAGCGAGTCCGCCGGCGCAAACTCTGACAGTGCCGCTCACCACCGCCATGGCGGCGCTGGCGGCCAACGGCATAACCGCGAATTTTTCCATCTCCGGTTTAGTCGAGAATAAGCCAGTTTCAGGCTCAGGAACGCTCAACGCGGCGCCAGCCGATTCCGCCACGCTGAACAGCGCCGTTGTCCTGAAGACCACCGAAACCGTCACAGGCACAGTCATCACGAACGGAAACTCGGAGCCGTTTTCGGGCACCAGGTTTATCTTCAGAAACTCGGCAACCTTTGCCGTGGTCGCTATCGACCAGGGGGCGGATGGTTATGCGGCTTTCGCCGACTACACATTCCCGGCAACTGTAAAGGCTGGCGACTCCGGCCCGCTGGCAACCGCCACGATTTTCTCGGACAACACGCAAGCCGCGAAACTGGGCTCGCTCACCCAGTCCTTTTCCGTGGCACCCGATTCTGGGACCACGCTCCTCGTGACATTCCTCAACACAGAGTTCGATAACAACAATGCCCGGGTCGGAGAGGAGGAAACCACGTTCCGGATCGACACCAGCGGAAACATCAGCTTTGTCTCGTCCAAGTTCACTTTCTTCGGTGCAAACGGACAACCGGTGAGCACGCTGATCTTCCAGTAGAGTGGCCCCGGCTGCAATGCCTCTGCGCAGGGCGGATTCAGTGCCGGATGCCCCTGCCAGAGGCCGCTCGGCGGCGGGGGCAACCGCCGTTCAGCCTTTCACGCACACCACCTGCCGCAACGTGTGCACGATCTCCACCAGGTCAGCCTGCGCCGCCATCACCGCGTCGATGTCCTTGTACGCCATCGGGATCTCGTCGATCACCGCGGCGTCCTTGCGGCATTCGACCCCCTCGGTCGCATGCACCTGGTCGGCCACGGTGAAGCGGCGCTTGGCCTCGCTGCGGCTCATGGTGCGCCCCGCGCCGTGGCTGCATGAGCAGAAGGACTCCGGATTGCCCTTGCCGCGCACGATAAACGAGCGCGCGCCCATCGATCCCGGGATGATGCCCAGCTCGCCCACGCGCGCACTGACCGCGCCCTTGCGCGTTACCAGCACGTCGGCGCCGAAGTGATGCTCCTTCTGCACGTAGTTGTGGTGGCAGTTGACCGCCTCCAGCTGCGCCTGGAAGGGCTTGCGCAGCACGCGCTGCGCAGCGGCCAGCACCGCCTCCATCATCAGCTCGCGGTTGCGGCGCGCGTAGGCCTGGGCCCATGACACGGCGAAGATGTAGTCCTCGTAGTGCGTGGAGCCTTCGACCAGGTAGGCCAGGTCGCGGTCCGGCAGGTTGGCGAGGTGCTTGCGCATGTCCTGCTGCGCCAGCGAAATGAAGGTCGTGCCGATGGCATTGCCGACGCCGCGCGAGCCGCTGTGCAGCATGAACCAGACTGACTGGGCCTCGTCCAGGCACACCTCGATAAAGTGGTTGCCGGTGCCGAGCGTGCCCAGGTGATTGCGATGGTTGGTGCGCGCCAGGTGCGGATACTTGTCGGTGATGCGGCGAAAGCCCGGCGCCATTTCGGCCCATGCCGCGTCAACGGGCGCCGGCGCCGAGCCCCAGGCCCCCTGGTCGCGCCGCCCGCCCTGCGCGGTGCGACCGTGAGGCACGGCGTGCTCGATCGCGCTGCGCAGCGGCCCGAGGTTGTCGGGCAGGTCAGCGGCGGTGAGCGAGGTCTTCACGGCCATCATGCCGCAGCCGATATCCACGCCCACCGCGGCGGGAATCACCGCGCCCACGGTCGGGATCACCGAGCCGATGGTCGAGCCCTTGCCCAGATGTACATCCGGCATCACCGCAACATGGCGGAAGATGAACGGCATCCGCGCCGTGTTCAGCAGTTGCTCGCGGGCAGCGCCTTCCACCGGGACGCCGCGCGTCCACAGCTTGACCGGCTTGCCGGCGCCGGTGTCCAGCACGTCATAGTGGCGCTTGTCCGTCATGGCCGCCCCTGGCTTTGTCGTCGCGGATTGCAGGTTAGACGGCCAGGGCCAGTCCAGGATTCCCTGCCGCCCGACTCAGCCCAGCAGGAAGCTGCCGAAGGCGCCCAGGTCGACATTACCGCCCGAGATGATGATCCCCACGCGCTTGCCCTTCACATCCAGCTTGCCGTGCAGCACCGCGGCGGCGGCCAGGCAGCCGGTGGGCTCAGCCACGATCTTCATGCGCCCGGCGAAGAACTTCATGGTGTCGACCAGTTCCGCATCCGACACCGTGACGATGTCCGTCACCAGCTCGCGGATCACGGCAAATGTGTGGTTGCCCAGGAACGGCGTCTGCGCGCCGTCGGCAATGGTGCGCGGGGTGTCGATGCGGACGATCTCGCCGCTGCGCAGGCTGCGCTGGCCATCGTTGCCGGCCTCGGGTTCGACGCCGTACACGGCGCAGCCGGGCGACATCGCCCGGGCCGCCACCGCGCAGCCCGACAGCAGCCCGCCGCCGCCGAGGCACACCACCAGCATGTCCAGCGGCCCGGTTTCCTCGAACAGCTCCTTGGCCGCCGTGCCCTGCCCCGCCATCACGTGCGGATGGTCATACGGCGGGATCAGCGTCATGCCGCGCTCGGCGGCGATGCGCCGGCCCAGCGCTTCGCGATCGTCCTGGTAGCGGTCGTACAGCACCACTTCGGCGCCATAGCCGCGCGTGGCTTCGATCTTGATCGCGGGGGCGTCCTGCGGCATCACGATCACCGCCTGCACGCCCAGCAACCGGGCCGACAGCGCGATCGCCTGCGCATGGTTGCCGGAAGAGAACGCCAGCACGCCGCCCGCCTTCTGCTGCGGCGTGAACTGGGCGATGGCGTTGTAGGCGCCGCGGAACTTGAAGGCGCCGATGCGCTGGAAGTTCTCGGCCTTGAAGAACAGCTGCGCGCCGGTGGCCACGTTCGCGGTGGCGGAGGTCAGCACCGGGGTGCGGTGAGCCGCCGCGCGGATGCGTTCGTGTGCGGCGGCGACGTCGTCGAAGGAGATAGGCAGGGCGGTCATGGCGGTGGCAAGGAGGCTGGGACCGGCCAGTTTACCCGCCCCGGGGCCACCTTGCAGCCAGGCCGGCCCGGCGTGGCGCTATGCCGCGGCCAGCCTGTGCGCCGCGCGCCGCTGCGTGGCCAGCGTATCGGCACCCCGGTCCGTGCTCCTGTTGCGCTGGCTAACGACGCGACGCGCCGAACTGATCCCTACGAGAGAGGGGCATGGCGTGGCCAGCAGGAGGAATGGCTGTCAACGCTGGGGATGTTGCAAGCAAGGCACGGTCACTTCGACCCGGCGATGACTGCGTCGCCAGGACATGGCAGCATACGGAGCCCATGCCCCCAGGAATGCCCCATGCTGAACGGATTCGATGCACTGGTCGAAGAGTCGATGGCGGACTGGAAGATCCCCGGGCTTGCGCTGGCCGTGATCCGCGACGGCGAGCCCGTCCTGATGCTGGGCTACGGCGTCCGCGACAGCGCCGGATCAGCACCGGTGACAACGGCCACGCAGTTCATGCTGTGCTCGATCACCAAGTCCTTCACCGCGGCCGGCCTGGGCCTGCTGGTGGACGAGCGCAGGCTGGACTGGGCCACGCCCGTGCGCGACCTGATCCCGGGATTCCGGCTGCACGATGCCGTCACCACCGAGCGCATCACGGTGCGCGACCTGCTCTGCCACCACAGCGGCATGCCGCGCCACGACTGGCTCCATACCCCGGGCGACCTCGACACCGGCGAACTGCTGGCACGGCTGCGCCACCTGGCGCCCAGCCGTGACCTGCGCGAACGCTGGCAGTACCAGAACCTTGGCTACGTGATCGCCGGCCATGTGGCCGAGCGCCTCAGCGGCCAGCGCTGGGAGGACTTCACCGAGGAGCGCCTGCTGCGGCCGCTGGGTTTCTCACGCTTCGGTTTCTGCGCCGAGGCCCTGGCCGCCGCTCCCGACCACGCGCACCCGCATACGATGGTTGCAAGCGAGTGCTTGCGTGCGAACTGGTCCTCCATTGTGAAGCCGGCCGGTGGCCTCGCCACCTCGGTGGAGGACCTGGCGAAATGGATGCGCTGCCTGCTGGATGAAGGCAAGGTTGGCGGGCGTGCCCTGCTATCGCCGGCGATCGTGCGCGACATGATGACGCCAGGCGTGCATATCGGCATGTCGGAGTTCCCGGAGGTCGGCGATCAGCATTACGGCCTTGGCCTCACGGTCGAGCAATACCGCGGCGAGCGCACGGTCTCGCACAGCGGCAGCTGGCTGGGCTGGGCGGCGCTGATGACGCTGATGCCATCCAGGCGTATCGGCATTGCGGTGCTGACCAACCGGGCACCCAGCGCGGTGACCGCGCTGCTGACCTATGCGGCCCTGGACCAGTTGCGCGGCCATGCGCCCATCGACTGGCTCGGCCGCATGCGCGCCCGGCGCCAGGAAATGCTCGCGCAGCTGCGGGTCGACAAGTCGGCACAACAGGCGCGGCAACACACCGGCACCGCTCCCAGCCATCCGCTGCACGACTACGCCGGCGATTACTCCCATCCCGCCTACGGGCAGATCACCATCGATACCGATGGCGATGCACTCTCCTGGCGCTGGCGCGGCATGTCCGGCCAGCTCGCCCATCGTCATTACGATGTGTTCACCACCGCCGAAAAACCCGCCGAATTCCATCCCGACAACCTGGCCCTCACCTTCCACTACAATCGGGAAGGCACCATCGACCGCATTGCGGCACCGCTGGAACCGCTGGTCGACGATATTGTCTTCCACCGCATGGCAAGCGGCGACGCGACCACGGCGGGGACCGACTGACGCGCAGGTTGCCGCGCAGCCGGCCCTGGCCATCAAGCGTGAGCGCCCGATGCTGGCGATCGTTGCGGCGCGCGCCGCGCCGGCGTCGCCCTGACCGCGCCTGCCGACGGTCAGGCCACCGCCGCCGACGGCACTGCCTGCCCCGCCTGAGCACTGCGCCGCGCCAGCAAATCCAGCGCCACATCCACGATCATGTCTTCCTGCCCGCCCACCATGCGCCGCCGGCCCAGCTCGACCAGGATGTCGACCGTGCCCAGGCCGTAGCGCGCCGCGGCGGCCTCGGCATGGCGCAGGAAGCTTGAATAGACCCCGGCGTAGCCCAGCGCCAGGGTCTCGCGGTCGACGCGCACCGGGCGGTCCTGCAGCGGGCGCACGATGTCGTCGGCGGCATCCATCAGCGTGTAGAGGTCGCAGCCGTGCTGCCAGCCCAGGCGTTCGGCGGCGGCGATAAAGACTTCCAGCGGGGCGTTGCCGGCGCCGGCACCCATGCCGGCCAGGCTGGCGTCGACGCGGTCGCAGCCCTCTTCCACCGCGACGATGGAATTGGCCACGCCCAGGCTCAGGTTGTGATGGGCGTGCATGCCGGTCTGGGTTTCCGGCCTGAGCACATCCTTGAAGGCGCGGAAGCGCTCGCGCACGTCCTGCATGCCCAGCGCGCCGCCGGAATCGACCACATACACGCACTGGGCGCCGTAGCTTTCCATCAGCTTCGCCTGCTGCGCCAGCGCCGCGGGCGTGGTCATGTGGCTCATCATCAGGAAGCCGACGGTGTCCATGCCGAGTTCGCGCGCATATTCGATGTGCTGGCGCGAGACATCGGCTTCGGTGCAGTGCGTGGCCACGCGCACCACGCGCGCGCCGGCATCATAGGCGGCGCGCAGGTCGTGCACGGTGCCCACGCCCGGCAGCAGCAGCGTGGCCACGCGGGCATGGCGCACGGTCTCGGCCACGGCGGCGATCCATTCCAGGTCGGTATGGGCGCCAAAGCCGTAGTTGAAGCTGGAGCCCGACAGCCCGTCGCCGTGCGCGACCTCGATCGAATCCACGCGCGCGGCGTCGAGCGCGGCCGCGATGCGGCGCACGTGCTCCAGGCTGTACTGGTGGCGGATGGCGTGGCTGCCGTCGCGCAGCGTCACGTCCGAGATGTAGAGCTTCTTGGTGGGTTGTGCGGTCATCTTTGTCTCCCTGCGGCTCATGCGGACAGCCGGGTCTCGGCCAGGCGCTCGGCGCAGGCCAGTGCGGCGCTGGTCATGATGTCGAGGTTGCCGGCATAGGCCGGCAGGTAATGGGCGGCGCCCTCCACTTCCAGGAAGATCGAGGTCTTGAGCCCGCTCATCGGTCCCAGGCCGGGGATATTCAATGGCGCCGACGCGGCGATACGCTCGAACTGCACGCGCTGCTTGAGCCGGTAACCCGGTACGTAGCCCTGCACTGCCTGCGCCATCGCTTCGACGCTCGCCGCAATTTCCGCTTCATCGCCGTCCTCCGACAACGTGAAGACCGTGTCGCGCATCATCAGCGGCGGTTCCGCCGGGTTGAGCACGATGATGGCCTTGCCGCGCGCGGCGCCGCCCACCGAGCACAGCGCCTGGCTGGTGGTCTCGGTGAACTCGTCGATATTGGCGCGCGTGCCCGGCCCGGCCGACCTGCTCGAGATCGACGCCACGATCTCGGCGTAGTGCACTCTGGCCACGCGCGACACCGCCGCCACCATGGGGATGGTGGCCTGGCCGCCGCAGGTGACCATATTGATGTTGGGGGCATCCAGGTGCTGGTCCAGGTTGACCACCGGCACCACGTACGGGCCGATCGACGCCGGCGTCAGGTCGATCACGCGCACGCCGTGCTGCTGCAGCACGCGGTTGTGATGCGCATGAGCACCGGCCGAGGTGGCATCGAAGGCGATGCGGATATCGCCGAAGCCCGGCATGCCGACCAGCCCGTCGATGCCCTCGGCCGTGGTCGGCACGCCCAGGCGCGCGGCGCGGGCCAGCCCGTCCGACGCGGCATCGATGCCCACCATGGCGCCCATCTCCAGGCTCCGGCCGTGGCGCATTACCTTGATCATCAGGTCGGTGCCGATATTGCCGGAGCCGATGATGGCCACCTTGTGGTGGCCGCTTGCTTTCATGTCCATGTCGTTGTCCTTATCGCGTGGGCGTCAGCGGCCCAGTTCCGTGGCGGTCTTGCCGCCGATGCCGAACTGCGCCTTCGGCACCTCGGTGATCATCACGCGCACGGTTTCCACCGGTGCGCCCACCGCTTCGACCGCGGCATCGGTGAGCGCGCGGATCAGGCGCGCCTTCTGTTCGTCGGTACGGCCTTCGATCAGGAAGACCTGCATGATTGGCATGGTGTGTCTCCTTGCTACGCGGTTCAGGTGAAGCGCATCGATACCGTGCCCAGGTGCTGGTAGCGAACGGTGATGTTGTCGCCGGCCGCCACCGCGATGGCCTCGGTCACGCCGCCGGTCATGATGAAGGTGCCCGCCGGCAGCTCGCGCCCGCGTGCCCCCAGCATATTGGCCAGCATGGCGACGCTGTTGGCCGGATGCCCGAGCACCGCCGCGCCGGCCGCGGTGGCCACCACCTCGCCGTTCTTCTCCAGCACCACGCCCAGGTTCTTCAGGTCCAGCCCCTCGGCGCCGCGGTGCGTGCCGCCCACGACGAAGCGCGCCGACGAGGTGTTGTCGGCAATCACGCTCTTCAGGTCGAAGCGGAAGTTCTCGTAGCGCGAGTCGATCACCTCCACCGCCGGCACCACGAAGTCCGTCGCGGCCAGCACGTCGCCGATATGGCAGCCAGGCCCCTTGAGCGGCGCCTTCAGCACGAAGGCGATCTCGGCTTCCACCTTGGGATGGATCAGCGTGCCGGTATCGATGGCGGCGCCGTCCATGCAGGCGCCATAGTCGGTGAGGAAGCCGTACACCGGGTCGCTCACGCCCATCTGGCGCATCTTCGCGAACGAAGTCAGGCCCATCTTGAGCCCGGCGATGCGGGTGCCGCGCGCCTCCTTGCGCGCGCGGATGGCGTCCTGGATGGCGTAGGCGTCGTCCCAGTCCATGTCCGGGTATTCGTCGGTGATCTTGCGCACCGCCTCGCGCTGCAGCTCGGCGTTCTCCAGGTGCTCGGCGAGCCGGGCAATGGTGTCGTGTGTCAGGTTCATGGCATGTCCTGCGCTGAATTGAAAAATGGGTCGGGTTCAGACGAAGCGCACGCCGGCCGAGCCGATGCCGCCCAGGCTGATGCGCAGCTGGTCGCCGGCGGTTACGGGCACCATCGCGGCAAGAGAGCCGGACAGGATCACCTCGCCCCGCTTCAGGCCAATGCCCAGCCGGCCAAGCGTATTGGCCAGCCACGCCACCGCATTGACGGGATGCCCGAGCGCGGCCGCGCCGGCGCCGGTCGCGACGATCTCGCCGTTTTTCTCCAGCGTCATGCCGACCGTGCCCAGGTCCACGCTGCGCGGGTCCACCGCGGCATCGCCCAGCACGAACACGCCTGACGATGCGTTGTCAGCCACGGTGTCCTGGATGCGGATCTTCCAGTCGCGGATGCGCGAGTCGACGATCTCGAAGCAAGGCAGCACATAGGCGGTGGCGCGCAGCACGTCGGCATTGGTCACGCCCGGCCCCTCCAGGTCTTCCTTCAGCACGAAGGCAATCTCGCCTTCGGCCTTGGGCGCGATCAGGGTGTCGGCGGGAATCGCCGCGCCGTCGGGGTAGACCATGCCGGACAGCAGGTGGCCAAAGTCGGGCTGGCGCACGTCGAGCATGTCCATCACCACGCGGCTGGTCACACCGATCTTCTTGCCGACCACGCGCTCGCCGGCGTCGAGCCGATGCTGCACCATCGCCAGCTGGATGCGGTAGGCATCGTCGATGCTCAGCTCCGGCCACGATTCGGTCAGCGGCGCCACCGGGCGACGGGAGGCCAGCGCATGGTGCAGGCCGGCGCCGATCTCAAGGATAAGTTCGTTATGCATGACGGGACCTCACAGGCGGACGCAGACGTTGCGCAGCTCGGTGTAGAACTCGAGCGAATGGACACCGCCCTCGCGGCCGATGCCGGACTGCCTGGCGCCGCCAAAGGCGGTGCGCAGGTCGCGCAGGAACCAGGCATTGATCCAGCAGATGCCAACGTCCAGCGCGCTGCCCATGCGGTGCGCGGTGCCGAGGTCGCCGGTCCAGACCGTGGCGGCCAGGCCGTACGGGGTGTCGTTGGCCAGCGCGATGACTTCCTCTTCGGTGTCGAACGGGGCGATATGGCAGCACGGCCCGAAGATCTCCTCGCGGATCACGGCGGCGCTTTCCGGCAGGCCGGTCCAGATGGTGGGCTGCACCCAGGCGCCTTCGGCCAGCGCCCCCGGCATCTGCGGCACGCCGCCGCCGGTGACCACGGTGGCGCCGGCCCCGGCGGCCTTGCGGTAGTAGGACAGCACCTTGTCGCGGTGCTCGTGCGACACCAGCGGGCCCATGTTCACGCCGGGCTCGGTGGGCCGGCCCAGCTTCAGGCCCTCGGCCTTTGCCTTCAGCGCGGCGACAAAGCGCTCGAAGATCGGCCGCTGCACGTAGACGCGCTCGGTGCCCAGGCACACCTGGCCGCTGTTCTCGAACGCCGAGCGCGTGATGCCGGCCACGGCCTTGTCGAAATCCGCATCGGCGAACACGATGCCCGCGTTCTTGCCGCCCAGCTCGAACGACACCGGCCGCACGCCGTTGGCCGCTGCCTTCATGATGGCCTCGCCGGTGCGGGTCTCGCCGGTGAAGGTGATGCCGTTGACCTGCGGGTGCGCGGTCAGGAACGCGCCGGCCGAATCCGGGCCAAAGCCGTGCACCACGTTGTAGACGCCGGGCGGCACGCCGGCCTCGTTCATCACCTCGCCCAGCAGCGTCGCGGTGGCGGGGGTCTCCTCCGAGGGCTTGACCACCACGGTGTTGCCGCAGGCCAGCGCCGGCCCGACCTTCCATGTCATCAGCAGCAGCGGCAGGTTCCACGGGCACACCACGCCGATCACGCCGCGCGGGCTGCGCACCGCGTAGTTGATGGCCTTGCCGCCGTCGGGCGTGTCCATGGCAAAGCTTTCGGTCGGCACGTTGCGGATCAGGTCGGCAAAGACCTTGAAGTTGGCCGCGCCGCGCGGGATGTCGATATGACTGGCCAGCCCGAAGGGCTTGCCGGTATCGGCAATCTCGGCCTGCACGAATTCGTCGAAGCGGCGGTTGATGCCGTCGGCCACCGCGTGCAGCAGCTCGACCCGCTGCGCCACCGTCATGCGGCCCCACGGTCCCTGCAGCGCGCTGCGCGCGGCCCGCACCGCGGCGTCGACCTCGGCCTGTCCGGCCTCGTGCACGTGGCCGATCAGGCTGTTGTCGGCCGGATTGCGGTTCTCGAAGGTCCGCGCGGTGCCGACCCACTCGCCGTTGATGAAGTTCTTGAAGTCTTTCATGTTGTTTCTCTGGTATTGAAGCATTCGTGCACGGCAATCCTCCGCTCATCGATTGGGTGCTCCCTCTCCCGCAAGCGGGAGAGGGAGCAAACGAGCGGGAGGCGAGCGTTCGCGCTCAGGTCAGCACATTCAAGAACGCTTCGTTCAGCTTCCTGTCGTGGTAGAAGATCGCGCGCCCCAGCTCGTTGTCGGTCCAGGTGATGGTGGGCTTGTCCGGGTAGTGGATATAGCCGCCGGAGAAGACCTCGTTGCGGTTGCCCGAGGGATCGAAGAAGTAGATCGTCGCGCCACGCGTAATGCCGTGACGGGTCGGGCCGATGTCGAGCGACACGTCCTTCTTGGAGATGATGTCGGCCGCCTTCAACACTTCGCTCCAGTTATCAAGCAGGAACGAGGCATGGTGGAAGCGGTTCTTCTCCGGGTGGCGGATAAAGGCAATGTCGTGCGCCTTGTTCGAGCAGGTCAGGAAGGCACCGATCAGCATCTCGCCGTCGGCCCCGGCCACGACCTGCTCGGCCAGAGAAAAGCCCAGCACGTCGCGGAACAACTTGACGGTGCCGTCGACATCGTCGCCATACAGCAGGCAGTGGTCGAAGCGGCTGGGCGCCATGCCGCGCAGGTCGTCCGGCCACGGGTCGGGATTGAGGTCGCCGGTCTTGCAGCCAAGCTTGTCCTTGTCGGCAAAGAGTTCGATCGCATGCCCTGTCGGGATGGTGAAGCGAAAGCGCACGCCGGTATGCGGGTGCTCGCCCGCGGCGATCCACTTGCAATCGCTGGCCAGGCCGGATTGCTCCACCTCCTGCGCCAGCCGCTCCAGCGTGTGGCCGCTGTCGACGCGAAAACCCATGTAGTCCATGCCCGGGCTGTCGGCCTCGCGCAGCACCACGCTGTGGTGGTCGTGCTCGTCCCATGCCTTCAGGAACACCCGGCCCTGCGCATCGCGCGCGGTTTCGATCAAGCCGAGTACCTCGGTGTAGTGTTTCAGCGCCGGTTCCAGCTCCAGCACGCGCAGGGCTACGTGCCCCGGTCGCAATACGCCTGTCAATGCCATGATGGGTCTCCTGGTGTGGTGGGGTGGCGTTGTGTGGGTGCCACCTTCCTTGTTTGTGCTTCGTTTGCGTGCTACCGGCCCTGTTCGCGCCACCGCTGCTTTTCCAGGCAGCGCTGCAGCAGGGCCACCGGCCGCAGGCGGATATCGCTGTCCGGGTAGGTCTTGCAGGCCAGCACCAGTCCGTCGCGCTGCTCCGCTTCGGACAGGCAGGCGCGGCTCATCTTTCCGGCGTGAAAGTCGCCGGCTTCGATGCGGACCTTGCACACGCCGCAGCCGCCGCCGCGGCAGCCGGCGGGGATGCCGCGCTGGCCCAGCACTTCCATGGCCCGCAGCAGGTTCTGCTCGGGCGCGCAGGGGTAGCGCAGCCCGCTGCCGGCGATCTCGACGGTATGCATGGCCGGCCTCCTCAGATCTTGAACAGCGGACTGCGCGCGCTGTTCTGCGCATCGGCCGCGGACAGGAACTTCTCGGTGTGGATATCCGCCTCGAACAGCCGGCCCTGCATCAGCGTGCGGATGCAGGCCTCGATCATCGGCGGCGGCCCGCACAGGTAGGCCTTGTGGCCGCGGAAGTCGGCATTGCCGTCCTGCGCGTAGAGCTGGTGCAGCACGTCATGCACGTAGCCGCGCGCGCCGCTCCAGCCGCTGTCGGCGGGTTCGTCCGACAGCGCGGGCACGTAGCGGAAGTTGGGGTGGGCCTGCGCCAGTGCCTGGAACTCGGCGTCGTAGTACAGCTCGCCGCGGTTGCGCGCGCCCTGCACCAGCGTGATCGGCAGGGTCTCGCCGGCGGCCAGCAGGTCCAGGATCATCGCGCGCGGGCTGGACAGGCCGGAGCCGCCCGCGAGGAACAGCATCGGCACCTGCGCCGACTTGCGCACGAAGAAGCGGCCATAGGGCGCTGAGAACGACAATTCGTCGCCGACCGCCAGCTGGTCGTGCAGGTACCCGGTGGCCTGCCCGTCCGGCACGCGCCGCACGTGCAGCTCGACCAGCTCGTCGCCCGGCGCGTTGGCCAGCGAGAACGCACGCGGCTGGTCGCAGCCCGGCACGTTCAGGTTGACGTACTGACCGGCCTGGAAGGTCGTGCGTCCGCCATCCTTCACACGCAGCCAGATGCCCAGGATGGTGGGCGTCAGGGCGCGCGTCTCGACAACTTCGGCGCGATAGTCGGCCAGCGGCAGGCCCAGCGCATCGGCGTCTTCCTCGATGTCGGCCTCGATCACCAGGTCCGACTGCGCGGTCGCGCAGCAGGCCAGGCACTGGCCGTTGTCGCGCTCGAAATCCATCAGCGCGAAGCTGGAGGCCTCGCCCTGCTCGACCTCGCCGTCCACCACCTGCACCTTGCAGGTGGCGCACAGCCCGTGGCAGCAGGCATGGGGCAGCCACACGCCGTTGCGCAGGCAGGCGTCCAGCACGGTCTGCCCGGGAGCGATGGGGATGGTCTGCCCGATCGGTTCAATGGTCAGCGAATACATCTTGGTCTCCTTCCGGTGGTGCGTTCGACCATGCGCCTCAGCTGCGGCTGCCGCCGATGCCGTCCAGCCCCGGCGTGCGGAAGCGGATCACGTCCTTGTGGCCCAGGCCGTTCTCTTCCAGCGAGCGGTCCAGGTCGGGCTGCCAGGGCTGGCCGCCGCGCAGCCACTGCACCTGGCCCCAGTCGATGCGGGCAAAGTCGGGGTGGTAGCCGTAGACGCCGGGCAGCACCTTGTCGACCACGTCGCGCAGCGGCATCGACGGCGGGAACGGGAAGCAATGCGGCGCGCAGAACAGCAGGTGGCCGTCCCAGCCGATATAGAGCAGCCGGTTGCCGTGGAACACGGCCTCGCGGTCGGCCGCCTCGAAGGCGTAGTCGCCGATGGATACGACGGGCATGGTTGTCTCCTTGTCTTGTGATGGGGGCCGCTTCAGGCGGCGTCCGCGGCAGGCCCGATGCCCTTCCACGCGTTCCAGTTGCGCTGGTCCTGCGAGCCCTCGAAGTCCAGGTTGTCAGCGCCCGGGTTCAGCCGGTACCACTTGAGCACGTCCTCCAGCGTGGCGCCGCCGCAGTTGCCCTGGTAGATCTGGTGCACCGGCAGCCAGGCCTGCGCGTACTTGGCGGGCTCGTCGTCGAAGATGTCCTTGCAGCCGTCCGAGCAGAAATGGAACTTCATGCCGTGGTAGCTGCTTTCGCGGTAGCAGGTCTGGGTCGGGTCGTCCGGCTCCGAGAACACCATCGGGATCTGGCAGGTCTGGCACAGCATCGGCAGCGTGGTGTTGTAGAAGCGGTCGCCGGCCTGCTGGCGCTCCTGCCAGTGGTCCAGGCGCGGCTTGTAGTAGTGCTCGAAGGTCTGGGGGTACTTCTCGGCCAGCCATGCCATCTCGTCGGCCTTGGGCACCCAGGTGTGGAAGCCGGCGGCGCCCGCGTAGTTGTAGAAGGTGGCCCAGGCCTCGTGCGTGATGCGGTCCTTGGTCCTGGTGGCCACTTCGTGGTACTTGGGCATGCGCAGGCCGTAGCGCTCCAGGTCCTTGAACAGGGCCCCGCCCGCCTGCTCGAAGTACATCTCCCAGGCCTCGGCCCACGACATCACGCGCTTGGGCAGCATGTAGTCCATCATCATGCCGACCAGCGTGAGCAGTCGGAAGCCGCGCCAGAACCACTTGTCCAGCCACTTCTGCAGGATCGGGATATTGCCGGGGTCCTGCTCGCACAGGAACTTGACCACTTCCAGGCCCAGCGTCATGTGGCGCGACTCGTCGGACTGCGCGGAGAAGCCGAAGGTCACCGTGGCCATGTCGCCGTTGTAGGCGGCGCCGGACATGAACGGCATGAACAGCAGGTTGGTCAGCACATACTCGAACGAGAACGAGATCGCGGTGATGAACTCGAACGGGCCCGCGCTCATCGCGTCCTCGAAGTAGGACTTGGGCACCGACAGGTACCAGACCCGGTCGTGCATATGGCGCCATTCGCCAAAGCCGTGGAAGTACTTGTTGTAGACCGACAGCGTGTGCAGCTGGGTCTGGGCGTGGCGCAGCTCGTCGACCGACTGCATCTGCGCCGCCACGCGCGCGCCGGCGCCGCGGAAATGGCGGCCCAGGTGCGCGTAGCCGCGGTGGGCGGCGTATTCCAGCGGCGTCACGCCGGTCAGGAACAACCGCAGCGCGTTCAGGTAGCGCGGGTCGGATACGTTCAGGTGGCCGTTGTTCTGCACGAACGAGTCGATGATCGCGTACAGCTTGCGCTCCTTCTCCGACTGGTATTTCCAGTAGGCATCCATGGTCATGCGGAACGGGTCTTCCCATTTGTCCCAGTCGTGGATGCGGATGCCCTCGTACTTGTCGAACGGGAAGACCTTGTCCATCGGCTCGTAGGTCGTTTCCCAGGCCAGGTCCCGCGTCATCGAGGCGTACTTCTCGCGCAGGTTGAGCTTCTTGCGTGCGTCCATGATGTCTCCGTGATGTTCTGTGTGCCGCTGCCCGGTCAGGCGTTCCAGCGCAGCGTGAAGGCGTCTTCGTCTTCGTCGATGTTTCCGCACAGCGAGATCAGGTTCAGGTGGATCTCCTGCAGGTCCCAGTCGCGGCCGAGCTTGCCGGCCACCAGTTCGCGCACGATGGTCAGGTGGCCGGGGGCGTCGATCTTGACCATGGCGGGAAACTGCGACACCACCGCATGCGGGTTGGCCTCGGTGATGGCGTCGATGATGGGTCGGGTGTCGTCGTTGTTCTGCAGGGCGATATAGACGTTGGCAGCGGTGGCTGACATGGCGTGTCTCCGTGGGGTACGTCGTGGGCGGATCAGGCAGCCAGGCCGAGCCTGCCCAGGCGGACTTCGAACTGCTCGCGGCACAGCGCCACCATCTGCGCGCCGTCTTCGCCGGTGAGCGCATCGGCCACCGGCACCAGCGCCTGCGCCACCTCGGCGCAGGCGGCGCGCGCCCAGCCCGACAGCAGCGCGCGGTTGGCGTCGGACTCGGCCGCTGCGGCCTGGATCACGGCATCGACCCAGCGTGCGTGCTCGTCGCGCCAGTCGTTCATGAATTCGGTCAGCACCGCCAGCCCGGTGCCGCAGGCGCGCGCGATCACCGCGTCGGCATGCTGGTAGACCAGCGGGTAGAGCAGTCCGTCGAGCACCAGGTTCTGTGCGACGAAGGTCTCGAACCAGTCCCCGGTGACAAAGGTGTGCTCGACAAAGCGGCGCAGCGGCTGCCACGCGGCGCTCTCCAGCCAGGCCACCCTGGCCCGCTCCAGCGCCACGCCGGTATTGCCGTCCAGCAGCATGCCGATGCGCGACAGGTATTGGGCGATACCCAGGCGGTCCATCGCGCAATAGGTGCAGGCCTGCGTGATGGCCGTGCCCCAGCCATAGTCGGCGCAGTAGAAGTTGTTCATGTTGGCGCCCCACTCCACATGGCGCAGCGGCAGCAGGCCAACGGCCAGGCGTTCCTGCCATTCGGCCGGCAGCGCCTGCAGCAGCCCGCGCTTCTCGACGAAAGCAAAGCTCTTTTCGGTTGCATCCTGCTGGCGCCCACGCGCGGTCACGTAGGCGCCGTAGTAGAACTGGCGCGGGTCCTTCAGCGCGTACCAGTCCTGCATCACGATCGCCGTGCGGCGCTTGTCATACAGCTCGAAGCCTGGGTCCCAGGTGGGGCGGTAGTGGAAGTTCACCTCAGACTGCACGTCGTAGGTCGCCTCCTGGTAGCGCGACGCCGGCTTGTCGCCGAAGCGGCGCGCGACATGGCCGTAGGTCTGGCGCAGCGGCTGGATCTGCTGGGTCTTGATATCGACTTGCATCGCTTGGTCTCCTGTATCCCTTCTCTCTTTGTGATGCGGTGGCTGCGGCGTCAGTCGTCGGCTTGCGGCTGCGGCGCGGTTTCCAGCGGGGGCAGGAAGCGCACGCGGTTGACGCAGCAGAAGGCTTCGAACATCGGTTCCGGCATGATCAGTTCGACGTTGAGCTCCGGGTCGGCCACGCTGAAGGCGAACTGCACAAACCCTTCGGGGGTGCGGCCCTCGACCCGCACATAGCGCGGCGTGGCTTCGAACAGGGGAACCGACGGGGTGTTCATGGCGCGCTCCGTTGCGTTGGCTGGACGCAGGCCTTACTGCGAAGACCGTGCCAGCAAGCGCGCAGCGTTGTGGGACAAGGGTTACGGGGAATTGGCGATGGCGAGCGTGCGCGTTAACCCGGAAAGGTCCGCGCGAAACGCATCGATGAATTGATGAAGCTGCGCACAGGTCTTGATCAAATGATCAAAAGCCGCGCCGGGCGGGCGTTTGCGGGCAGCGAGCAGATGCGGATGGGATTGCCCTGCGGCGCAGCAGCGTGCGTGGGCAACCTGGGTGAGAAGACTTGATCTGGCAGGGAAAAATCGCTGGCGCGGTGCAGCATCGGGCAACTTCGGGCCGATGCGCGGCCCGGAGGGGCTGCATCAAATGATCAAGTGGGGAAGAAGCTGGAACTCGAGGCGCGTGGAAGACGCGATCGATGTTGATGACCACCGGCGCGCTCCCTCTCCCGCAAGCGGGAGAGGGGAGCAAACCCTCGGCACTTGAGGCGAGGAAACGGCGTCAGTTACCGTTGCCGTGCCCGTTACCGGCACGCGTACCGCGCATCTTCCACCGATACGCCAGCTGCGGCCGCGTAATGCCGAGCAACCGCGCCGCCTGGCTCATGTTGCCGTCGGCGCGCTGCATGGCCGCCTCCATCAGCACGGTCTCGACGTCGCCCAGCGCCAGCTGCTGCTCTGACATCTGGTCCAGCAGCGCATGGACCGCGGCTTCGCGCAGGTCTGGCAAGGTGCCGCCCGCGCCCAGCCGCGGCGCGGTATCCACCACCGGTGCCACGGTGCCCGGCAGGAACAGGTGGTCGGCGGTGATCTGGCCGCCCTGGCTGGCCAGGATCACGCCGCGCTCGATCACGTTCTCCAGTTCGCGCACATTGCCGGGCCAGTCATAGTGGCGCAGCTCGGCCAGCGCGCGGTCGGTGATGCCGACGATGCGCTTGCCGTGGCGCGCGCCGTAGCGGGCCACGAAGCGCTCGGCCAGCGGCCGGATGTCGTCCAGGCGCTCGCGCAGCGGCGGGATCGTGACCGGGTAGACGTTGAGGCGGTAGTACAGGTCCTTGCGGAAGGTGCCCTGCTTCACGGCTTCGGCCAGGTCGACATTGGTGGCGGCCACCAGCCGCACATCCACCTTGCGCGTGCCGGTGCCGCCCACGCGCTCGACCTCGCCTTCCTGCAGCACGCGCAGCAGCTTGGACTGGGCCGAGGCCGACAGCTCGCCCAGTTCGTCCAGGAACAGCGTGCCGCCATGCGCACGCTCGAAGCGCCCGGGGCGCGACTGGCTGGCGCCGGTGAAGGCGCCCTTTTCCACGCCGAACAGCTCGGACTCGATCAGCTCATCGGGAATCGCCGCGCAGTTCACGGCAATGAAGGGCTTGTCGGCGCGCCCGCTCACGCTGTGCAGCGCCTGCGCGAACCGCTCCTTGCCCACGCCGGTCTCGCCCAGCAGCAGCACCGTCACGTTGCTGGCCGCGGCCCGCTGCAGCAGGCCCCAGGCGGCACGGAAGCCGGGCGAGGTGCCGACCAGGTCGGCCGGCGTGGCCGGGGTGCCCTGCAGCGCGCGCAGGTGCTCTACCTCGCTCTGCAAGGCGATGATGGTTTCGATCACGGGATCGGGCTGGTACAGCGCCAGCGCCTGCGCGCCGTCTTCCCAGGCTTCCACCGGCTTGCCGATGATGCGGCAGTGCGGATGGCCGCAGGCGATGCACTCGACCTCGCGGTACAGGATGGTGCGCCCCATCAGCGCCGAGGTGTAGCCGGTGGCGTAGCCGATCTGCATCCAGCAGGCAGGCTCGTCGACGATGCCGAACAGCTGGCGGTGGACGTCGCCCTCGAAGGAGTCTTCCCACAGGAATTCGCCATCGTAGATGCCGGCGGCGATGTCGATGTCGACCTTGACCGGCGTGACCCGCACCACCCCCTCGATGGTATGCAGGCAGGGCCCGATCTCCAGCTGGCCGAAGTCGCTGTGGCCGGCGCGCAGCTTGCGCGCGACCTCCGCATCGCGCATGCCCGAATGGAAGCCCATGCGCATGAACAGGCCGCGCGCGCGCTCCATGCCCAGGGTGTCCACCAGTTCCTTGCGCAGCGCGCCCAGGGCGGCGGTATGGATCAGGATCATGCGCTGCTCGTCCAGCCAGATCGCACCCTCCTCCATGGCGAAGCGCAGGCGGCGGGCGAGATCGGCCAGGCCATCGCGCATGGTGGCCGAGAACTTGTCGGTTGAACTGCTCATTGTCTCCCCTCAGTGCCGGCGGGTGATCCGCTCGAGTGTGCCTTTCGGCTGGCATCTTACGCACATTATGTGCCAGGGAGACGGGGGCAGGGTAATGACATTCCCCCGGAGCATTTCCGGGGGCGTCTCCCTATGAACCGCGTTGGTCCGGGCCGCTCAATCCGCCCGGATACCCCGCTGGCGGATCAGCACACCCCACTTGTCGGTTTCCTTCGCCAGGTGCTCGCGCAGCACCGCCGGCGAACTGCCGATCGGCTCGGCGCCGATCAGCGCCAGCCGCTTCTGCACCGCAGGCTTGCGCAGCGCCTCGAGCATGGCGCGGTTGAGCGTGTCGATGACCGGCTGCGGCGTCTTCGCCGGCACAAAGGCGGCGAACCACGGCGACAGCTCATAGCCCGGCAGGCCGGCCTCCGCCACCGTCGGCACGTTGGGCAGCGCGCTGGAGCGCTTGCTGGTGGTGACCGCGATCGCCGTCAGCTTGCCCGATTCGATATGCGGCCTGGCCGAGGTGATGCTGTCGAACATGTAGTCGACCTGGCCGCCCAGCAGGTCCGTCATGGCCGGGCCGCTGCCCTTGTAGGGGATATGCAGCATGTCGACGCCGGCCATCGAGGTGAACAGCTCGCCTGCCAGGTGGATCGAGGTGCCATTGCCCGCGGAGGCATAGGTGTACTTGCCCGGCGCCGCCTTGGCGTGCGCCACCACGTCCTTGACGGTGCTTTCCTGGCGCCGCGCCTTGCTGGCCACCAGCACGTTGGGCACCACCGCCAGCAGCGACACCGGCGCGAAGTCCTTGACCGGGTCGTAGCTCAGCCGGCCGTACAGCGCCGGGTTCACGGCCATGCCGTTGGCAACGATGATCATCGTGTAGCCGTCGGCGGGCGCGCGCGCCACCAGTTCGGCGCCGATATTGCCGCCGGCGCCCGGCCGGTTCTCGACCACGATGGCCTGGCCCAGCGTGCGCGACATGTCTTCGCCCAGCGTGCGCGCGATATTGTCCATGGCACCGCCCGCGGGGAACGGCACGATCCAGCGGATCGGATGGTCGGGATAGGCCGCGTGCGCGGCCGGCGCTGCGAACGACAGGCCGGCAGCCAGTGCCAGCGCCCCTGCGCGGCTGGTGCTTGCCAGCCGCTGGAATAACGTCTTCATTGGTCTCCTCACTTGATGCGTGCAGGCACCGGTGTGCCATGCGGGGGGTGCGCTGCCTGCCAGTTCAGCCGCGCCGGTAGTGCGCCAGCTTGTCTTCGTCCAGCGCCAGCCCCAGGCCGGGGCCTTCAGGCAGGTGCAGGCTGAAGTCGCGGTACTCGGGGCGCTGCTGCACGATATCGTCCTTGAGCAGCAGCGGTCCGAACAGCTCGGTGCCCCAGGCCAGCTGCGGCAGCGTGCAGAAGCCATGCGCCGCGGCGATGGTGCCGACGCTGCCCTCCAGCATGGTGCCGCCGTACAGCGCGATGCCGGCGGCGTCGCCCACCGCGGCGGTGCGCAGCATGCCGAAGATGCCGCCGGCCTTGGCGATCTTCAGCGCGAACACGTCGGCGCCGCCGATGCGCGCCAGTTCCATCGCGTCTTCCGGGCCGCACACCGCTTCATCGGCCATGATCGGCACCACGAAGCGCGCGGCCAGCCGGGCCAGCGCCATGCGCTGCTCACGCGGAGTGGGCTGCTCGATCAGGTCGATGCCGGCGGCTTCCAGCATGGCGATGCCGGTGGCGGCGTCGGCCTCGTTCCAGGCCTGGTTGACGTCGACGGTGACGCGCGCCCGCTCGCCCAGCGCGCGCTTGATCGCGGCCACGTGGGCCACGTCGTCGCGCACGCTGCGCCGGCCGATCTTCAGCTTGAAGGTATGGTGGCGGCGCTCGGCCAGCAGTTGCTCGGCCTCCGCGATGTCGCGGGCGGTGTCGCCGCTGGCAAGCGTCCACAGCACCGGCAGGGTCGAGCGCACCGCGCCCCCCAGCAGCGTGGCCAGCGGCACGCCCAGGCGCTTGCCCTGCGCATCCAGCAACGCGGTCTCCAGCGCTGACTTGGCGAAGCGGTTGCCGCGCGCGACCTTGCCCAGGCGCGCCATCGCGCCATGCACGTTGGTGGCATCCTGGCCAGCCAGCGCGGGGGCCAGGTAGGTGTCGATGGTCAGCTTGATGCCTTCCGGACTTTCGTCGCCATAGGACAGGCCGCCGATGGTGGTGGCCTCGCCGATGCCCTCCACGCCGTCGCTGCAGCGCAGCCGCACGATCACCAGCGTCTGCTGCTGCATGGTGGCCATGGCCAGCTGGTGTGCCCGGATGGTGGGCAGGTCCACCAGGATGGCTTCCACCGAAGTGATAGTCGTGGTCATACCTTGTCGATGCGAATTGATCATTGAAGCCAAGTATGCGGCTTGACTTTGCCGGCGTCCAAGACCGATGATGTCTCAATCGATACCCTACAGGTATGGGAGCAGGACACCAATGGAACTCCGGCACCTGCGTTATTTCCAGGTCGTGGCCCAGGAACTCAACGTCACCCGCGCCGCCGAGCGGCTGCATATGGCGCAGCCGCCGCTGTCGCGCCAGATCCGCCAGCTGGAAGAAGAAGTGGGCGTGGCACTGTTCGACCGCGTCGGCCGCGGGCTGCGGCTGACCGAGGCCGGCCGCTTCCTGCTGGAGCAGACCACCCAGCTGACGCAGCGGCTGGAAGAAACCATCGAAGGCACGCGCCGCATCGGGCGGCAGGACAAGCGCTGGTTCGGCATCGGCTTCGTGCCGTCGGTGCTGTATGGCGTGCTGCCGGAACTGATCCGCGAACTGCGCGAATCAGACCGGCACGACCAGCAGGTGGAGGTAGGACTGGCCGAGATGATCACCGTGGAGCAGATCGAGGCGCTCAAGGCCGGCCGCATCGACCTGGGCTTCGGCCGCATCGCGCTGAACGATCCCGCCATCCGCCAGCAGGTGGTGATGGCCGAGCCACTGGTGGCAGCGCTGCCCGCACGCCTGCCCGCGCCGCGCCGCAAGGCGCTGACGCCACAGGCGCTGGCGGCGCAGCCGTTCATTCTTTACCCGGCCCGGCCGCGGCCCAGCTATGCCGACCACCTGCTGTCGATGTTCCGCGCGCAGGGCCTGCAGTTGCGTGTGGCGCAGGAGGCCAACGAACTGCAGACCGCGCTGGGGCTGGTGGCGGCCGGCATCGGCATCACGCTGGTGCCGGCCTCGATCCAGCGCCTGCATCGTGACGACGTGCGCTACTGCCCGATCGACGCGCCGGGCTTCGTGTCGCCGGTGATCATGAGCTATCGCGAAGGCGACACGTCACCGTTCCTGGCGCGGGCGGTGGAATGGGTGATGCGGCAGGCGCAGTAAGCTGCATCAGGTGCCGGTGAACTGCGGCGTGCGCTTTTCCTTCCAGGCCAGCGCGCCTTCGCGGATGTCCTGCGACTGGGTGGCCCGGCTGATGTCGCCAGCCAGCGCCTCGGCATCCAGCGCGCCGCGCCCGATCGCGTTCAGGTGCCGCTTGTGTGCACACGATGGGGCCCCACGCACGCCAGCCTGACTGAGAGCGGGCGGGGCCAGCCAGCAATTGCCAACTCTGCCAGCGCGACACTTTTGGTTACAAAACCAAATCGCCAAATGTGTTTGATGTCAAACATCTGACATTTGACCAATCAACAATCGCTCGCTGTCACGACAAGCCAAGGCCAACCGCACCCGAACCGGCCAGTTCCCCGCGCTTGTCGTCCGCGCGGCGGAAGTCCATGGGCCTGCATCCGATGTCGGCGCATGGGCTCGGCAATCGTTATCCCCCTCAACGACTACAGGGCATGCACACATGAGACCTTCATTGCTGTCGCGTTCCGCCCGGCCATGGCTGGCGGCCGGCACCCTCACCCTCGCACTGATGCTTACCGCCTGCGGCGGCGACGATTCGCCGGGCGCGACGGGCGGCACCCTCCAGCCCAGCGGCGCCAATGGCACCAAGCCGGACCAGCCAGGCAAGCCTGACCAGCCCGGCACCTGCACCACGCGTTGCGCCCCGTGATGCGGGCCCGCTTTCCGATCCAGCGACAGACCGACCAGCGACAGCCATGACCTTCAACCCGTCTAAGCGACATTTCCTCAAGACCAGCCTCGGCACCGGCGCCGCCGCCGCGGTGCTGGCCAGCTTTCCGCCCAGCATCCGCCGCGCGCTCGCCATCGAGGCCAACAACGCCACCGGCACCATCCAGGACGTCAAGCACGTCGTGATGGTGATGCTGGAAAACCGCTCGTTCGACAACTACTTCGGCACCTTCAAGGGCGTGCGCGGCTACGGCGACCGCTTCGCGATCCCGTTGCCCAATGGCAAGAACGCGTTCTACCAGACCGATGCCAACGGCAACCTCCTGACGCCCTACCATCTCGACGAAACCCAGGGCAACGCGCAGCGCGCGGGCGGCACGCCGCACACCTGGCCCGATGCGCAGGCCGCGTGGGACCACGGGCGCATGGACCGCTGGCCGGTCGCGAAGAAAGCGCTGTCGATGGGCTACTACGATGACGCCGAGATCCCGTTCCAGCGCGCGCTGGCTGACGCCTTCACGCTGTGCGATGCCTACCACTGCGCGATGCACACCGGCACCATTCCCAACCGCCTGTTCTACTGGACCGGCAGCAATGGTCCCACCGGCGACAACGTCGCGGTGATGATTAACGAGTTCAACGCGGGCGCGGATGTTGGCCCCTCCACCGAAGGCTGGACCTGGAAAACCTATGCCGACCGCCTGCAGGCCGCCGGCGTGGGCTGGAAGGTCTACCAGAACGTGCCGGACAACTATGGCTGCAACCAGATGATGAGCTTCCGGCACTGGCGCGCAGAGATGGAGAAGATGCCCGTCGGACGCAAGCTCTCCAACACCGCCGGCACCGGCGTCAACCCGCCCTACAACCCCGACATCGACGACCAGTACAGCCCGCTGGCCAAGGGCTTCTGCAACACCATGTCCGACGGCGGCTTCCTGCAGTCGCTGCGCGACGACGTGCTCAACGGCAAGCTGCCCGAGGTGTCGTGGATCATCCCGCCGGCCGAGTTCAGCGAGCACCCCGGCCCGTCCAGCCCGGCCAAGGGCGGCTGGTACGTGCAGGCCATCCTGGACGCGCTGACGGCATCGCCCGAGGTCTGGAGCAAGACCGTGCTGCTGATCAACTTCGACGAGAACGACGGCTTCTTCGACCACAGCCCGCCGCCGACCGCGCCGTCGCGCAACCTGGACGGCACGCTGGCCGGCAAGTCGACCCTCGACGACGCGCAGATGGCGTACGAGTACTTCAACTTCCAGCCCGCCACGGCCAAGCAGCCGCCGCAGGACGGCAAGCCCTTCGGCCCCGGCCCGCGCGTGCCGCTGTGGGTGGTGTCGCCGTGGAGCCGCGGCGGCTGGGTCAACTCTGAAGTGTTCGACCACACCTCGGTGCTGCGCTTCCTGGAGGCGCGCTTCGGCGTGATGGAGCCGCAGATCAGCGCCTATCGTCGTGCCATCTGCGGCGACCTGACCAGCGCCTTCAACTTTGCCACGCCCAACACCGAGATCCTGCCCACGCTGGCCGGCCGCACCACCCGTGCCGACGCCACCAGCCTGACCGCATGGCAGCAGACCCAGCCGGCGATCCCGGTGCCGGCCACGCCCGCGCTGCCTGAGCAGGACACCGGCACGCGTCCGTCGCGCAAGCTGCCATATGAACTGCATACCAGTGCACGCGTCGATGCCACATCCAAGGCAGTCCGCCTGCTGTTCGCCAACGCCAGCACCAACCAGGCCGGCGCGCTGTTCCACGTCTATGACAAGCTGCACCTCGACCGCATTCCGCGCCGCTACGTGGTCGAAGCCGGCAAGACGCTGGACGACGTGTGGAACATCAATGCCGACGGCGGCAAGTACGACCTGTGGGTGCTGGGGCCCAACGGCTATCACCGCTCGTTCTCCGGCGATATCAACGAAGCGGTGACCACGTCCACCGAAATCCAGGTCTGCTACAACCCGTGCAGGAAGCCCACGATCCAGGTGAAGCTGCATAACGACAGCGATGCCGACGTGACCTTCACCGTCACGGCGCTGGCCTACCGCGACGACGGCCCGTGGACCCAAAGCCTGAAGCGGGGCAAGGTGGAAACGCTGGAATGGCCGGTGGCCGACAGCGGCAACTGGTATGACTTCGTCGTGACCTGCGAGGCCAGCCCGTCGTTCGCGCGGCGCCTTGCGGGGCGGATGGAGACCGGCGAGGACGCGGTCAGCGATCCGGAGATGGGAGTGGTTTGATGCCCTGCCTGCGGGGATGAGCGGAGTCCGTCGTGCCTCGGCGTGGCGGGCTCTTGCATGCAGCATGCAGGATCAAGGCGCAGTCGCATCGACTTGCCAGGTACAGCCATCGCATTGACAGCCTCACCGCCCCATGCTGTATTCGGCCGGCACCCACGCGAACCCCTTGCCCTCGCGCCGCACGTGGCCGATACCCGGGAAGGAGATATGCGCCGCGCCCACCCAATAGCCCTTGGCCGCTGCATCCGCCATGGCGCGCTTGCGCATCTTCACCGCGGCCGTGGAATCCACGTCGAAATCGATGGCTACGCCGGGCTCGGGGAACTGCAGGTGCTGCGCATGGATGGTGTCGCCCCACAGTTGCAGCCGCTGTCCTTCGCTACTGATCTCATAGAACGTGTGGCCCGGCGTATGGCCCGGCATGCGCAGCGGACGGATGCCGGGAAACAGCTCATGCTCGTCGTCGAAGCTGCGGACCTTGTCGGCTTTCAGATAGGGTGCGAACACTGCCTCCGCCTGCGCGAAGTTGTGCCGCTGGCCCGATGCCGCCCTGGCGGCGTTGGCCGGATTCAGCCAGAACTCAGCGTCGCGGCGGTCGACGTAGACCACGGCATTCGGGAATATGGCCTTGCCATCGACGGCAAGCCCGCCGGAGTGATCCACGTGGATGTGGGTCAGCAGCACCGCATCGATCTGCTCCGGCTGGTAGCCGGCCGCACGGATGTTGTCCGGCAGCTTGCCGCCCACGCCCGGGCCAAACAGGCTGCCCGCGCCCGCATCGACCAGCACCAGGTGCTGGCCGGCGTTGACCAGGAACGCATTGACAGAGGTCTCGGGCTGAGTGGACTGGTAGTTGCGCGCCTGCACCGACGCAATGTGCTCATGCGACGCATGCTTGAGCAGCTTGCTGATCGGCACGTTGACAGTGCCGTCCGACAGCGCCGTGATCTCGAACTTGCCGAGCTTCATGCGGTAGTAGCCGGGCGCCTGCGTGCCGACCTGGGGTGCGCCGGCATGTGCCGGGATGGCTACCACTGACCAGAGCAGCATACCGACCAGAAGTGCGCGGTGCCACAGGGGGGGCTTAGCCGGGGAATGAGGTGTGTTCATTGTGTTTGCCTGGAAAATGACCGCGAGCGAAAGGGATGCCCGCGTGTTGCGCAGGATTCTGGCGGCCGCGGCGGCATCGCACAAATCGATTGGAATGATTGCCGGTATCGCTGCAGGCGATACCGCAGCGGAGGCTGCGCGAGCCCTGTGGCGCTCGCGTCATTCATTCCGCCACGGAAACTATCGCATCAAAAAACTTCACTAGGCCCGCACGGGGCCGTCGCCGATACTCGTCCACAGTTACACCACGACGACGAGGGAGTCAGCATGAGGAAGTCAGCAGTTCAAGTCCTGGCCGCGGGGATCTTCGGCGCGCTGCCATGGGCACCGGCGGCCGTGCAAGCGGCGTGGCCGGAGAAGCCGGTGCGCCTGATCGTGCCGACCGCGCCGGGCGGCGCGCCGGACATCGTCGCGCGCCTGTTCGGCGATGCGCTGTCCAGGCGCCTCGGCCAGGCCGTAATCGTCGAGAACCGGCCGGGCGCGGGCGGAAATATCGGCATGCAGGCGCTGCTGGCCGCACCGTCGGACGGCTATACGATCGGCTACGGCAACAATGCCACGCTGTCGACCAATCGCTTCCTTTACAGCAAGCTCCCCTACGATCCGGACAAGCTGGTGCCCATCGTCGGCCTGGTCACGACCTTCAACATCCTCGCCGTCAATCCGTCGCTACCGGTCAAGTCCACCGGGGAACTGGTGGCATACTCCCGCGCCAATCCGGGCAAGCTCTCCATGGGCTCGGCGGGCAACGGCACCACCAGCCACCTGGGCGGCGAGCTGTTCAAGGTCATGGCCAATCTCAGCATCACACACGTGCCCTACAAGGGCAGCACGCCGGCGCTGCAGGACCTGGTCGGCAACAACGTGCAGTTGATGTTCGACAATGTGCCTTCGATCGGACCGTACGTGACGTCCAACCGCGTACGCGCGCTGGCGGTGACCTCAAGCAAGCGCTCGCCGCACTTCCCGGATTTGCCCACCATGGCGGAGGCCGGCCTCAAGGGCTATGAACTGACGGCATGGGCGGGCCTGGTTGCCGCGCCGGGCACTCCCACCGAGGTGATTGAGCGGATCAACCGGGAAATCAACGCGATCATCAATGACCCGGCATTCCGTGCCCAACTGGACAAGCTCTCATTCGATCCGCTGGGCGGCACCGCGCGCGACTTCCAGGCGCTGATCGCGAGCGAGACCGTCAAGTTCGGCGAGCTGGTGCGCAAGAGCGGCGCCAGGGTCGATTGAGAGAGAACACCATGCAAACGCACCAAGACCTGCACTTCAAACTGATCATCCGCAATGGCGACGTCATCGACGGCACCGGCGCGCCGCGCCGCACGGCCGACGTCGGCGTGGCGGATGGCGAGATCGTCGCCATCGGCAACCTCGCGGCAGCGCGGGCAGATACCGAAGTCGATGCCACCGGCCTGATCGTAGCGCCTGGGTTCATCGACACGCACACGCACGACGACTGGATGGTGTTCCAGTCCCCCGACATGCTGCCGAAGGTCACGCAGGGCGTGACCACCATCATCGCGGGCAACTGCGGCATCAGCCTGTTCCCGCTGGTCACCGACAGCATTCCGCCGGCTCCGCTCGACATCATGCGTGGCGGCTACCGCTTCGATTCTGTGCGCGCCTACCGGGAAGCGTTTGCGGTGCGGCCGGCGGCTGTGAATGTCGCGGTGCTGGTGGGGCAGTCCACGCTGCGCGCCAGGCGCATGGGACAGCTCGGCCTGCCCGCCAGCGATGCCGAGATCGAGAGCATGCGCCAGGATGTGGAGAACGCCCTGCGCCAAGGCGCGATCGGAGTGTCCACCGGCACCTTCTATCCGCCTTCGGCCGCGGCACCCGAGGATGAAATCGTGCGCATGTGCGAGCCGATGAAGCGGCTCGGCGGTGTGCTGGTGTCGCATATGCGCGATGAGAGCGACAACATCAGCGAGTCGATCGACGAGACCGCGCGCATTGGCAAGGCGCTGGGCGTATCGACCGTCATCTCGCACCACAAGCTGGTAGGCAAGCAGAACCATGGCCGCAGCCGCCATACCCTGGCCCAGGTGCGCAACCTGGCCGAAACCATGCCGCTGTGCCTGGACTGCTATCCGTATGCGGCGTCATCGACCATGCTGCGGCCCGAACGGGTGCATCAGTGCGACCGCATCCTGATCACGTGGTCGGCCCCGCACCCTGAGGCCGCGGGGCGCTACCTGGAGGACCTGGCGCAGGAGTGGGGGCAGACGCGCCATGAGGTTGCAAGGCAGCTGGTACCAGGCGGCGCGGTTTACTTCATCATGGACGAGACGGACGTCCGCGACATCCTGACCTATCCGGACACGATGGTCGGCTCAGACGGCATTCCCTCCGACGAAACCCCACACCCGCGGCTGTGGGGCACGTTCCCGCGCGTGCTGGGGCTGTACTCGCGCGACCTGGGCCTGTTCCCGCTGGAACGCGCGGTCCACAAGATGACCGGACTGCCGGCGCAGCGCTTTGGACTGGAGCGGCGTGGAGAACTCAGGCCGGGCCATGTCGCCGACATCACCGTCTTCGATCCGGCAACGATCCAGGACCGCGCCACCTTCGACGACCCGCAGCAGCCGTCAGTGGGCGTGCGGCATGTGTTCGTCGCCGGTGAGGCCACCCTGCGCGACGGCCTGCCGGCCAGCACCCGTCCCGGGCGCTTCGTCACTTCCACCCTGGTGAAGGCGGACCAGGCCGGCTGAGGACGCGCTTCACCTAGCGCCCGCTTGCATCGGCGCTTTGCTCAAGCAGCCACGCGATGAAGGTCTGCATCGCCGGGCTGTCGCGCTTGTCCTCCGGACAGATGAAGTAGTAGGCCTTGGGTGAGACATAGGGCTCGTCGGACAGGCGCAGCAGCCGGCCGGCCTTGATGTCTTCACCCGCCACATAATCGGGCAGCAGGGCCACGCCCATGCCGCTGACGGCGGCCTGCAGACCCATGGTCAGCAGACCATAGCGTGAGCCGTCGTCGGGATGCGGCAGCTTGATCCCGGCCTGCCGGAGATAGGCGGGCCAGGCCTCCAGCGCGGCGATCTGGTGCAGCAGCGGCAAGCGCTTCACGGCCTTGGCCAGCGTTCCGCCGCCAGGCAGCAACTCAGGCGCGCACATCGGATAGAGCACCAGCGGCATGACCTTCAGGCTGAAATGGCGTGGCGGCGGCCCCGCACAATACATGATCGCCGCATCGAGCCCGGTGCTTTCCAGGTCGACCGGCCCCACCTTGGTCGTGACGTTTAGCTGGATCTGCGGCTGCGCCTTGACGAACCTGAGAATGCGCGGCAACAGCCAGATATTGCCCAGCGAAACCGGCACCGACAGGTTCAGCCGCCCGCCCGCGGCGCGGCCGGACTGCACCTCCATGGTCGCTTCCTCCAGCAGCGCCAGCGCCTTGCGCACGTTCCTGAGGTAATCCTCGCCCGCGGGTGTCGCCGCCACCGCGCCTTTGCGCCGGTTCAGCATGCGCGCGCCGAGGAACGATTCCAGCTCGGTGATCTGCTTGCTGACCGCGCTCTGCGTCAGGCAGAGTTCCTCGGCCGCCCCGGTGACGCTGCCCGTGCGGGCCGTGGTCTCGAATGCGATCAGGTTCGCCAGCGCAGGCAGGTGGCGGCCGTTTGTACTTTTCATGGCGGTAGGGCGTGACGGGAAGCCGACTTCGGTTTGAGGGGCCGTTCGCGTGCTGGCATTGTCATCCATTCATTCCCTGAAGGAAAGAAGCATGGACAAAACTTCCATTGCCTGCCGGCACGGCTGCACCAATACTGGCGTCATGCCGCCTGATTGCCGATGACTCCGATGCCTGCTGCCGCCCCTCGCCTTGTGCCTGATCGTTTCGACCTTCTCGAGGCCTCCATCGGGGAACTCGCCGCCGCCATGCACGCCGGCCGGATCAGCGCAGCGGGTCTGGTGGACTACTACCTCGCGCGTATCGCCGCCTTCGACAAGGACGGGCCGCGCATCAATGCGATCAGTTGCATCAATCCCGCTGCCATGCACGAGGCGCGAGTCCTGGACGACGAACTGCGCACGCACGGCCCGCGCGGGCCTCTGCACGGCATACCGATGGTGGTCAAGGACAATATCGATACTGTCGGCATGCCGACCACTGCCGGCTGCGCGGCACTGCGGCAGGCCTACCCGCGCGCCGACGCGGCCTGCGTGGCGCGCCTGCGCGCGGCCGGTGCCATCGTACTGGCCAAGACCAACATGTCGGAACTGGCCGCCTCTAACGGGCGCTTCGGGTACAGCTCTGCCAACGGCCTGACGTTGAACCCCTATCGCTTATCCCGCAACGCCAGCGGTTCCAGCAGCGGCACCGGTGCGGCAGTGGCGGCCAATTTCGCGGCGTTCGGGCTGGGGACCGATTCGTTCGGCTCCGTGCGCGGTCCGGCATGCGTGCATGCGCTGGCCGGTATCCGGCCTACGCATGACCTGGTGGAGTCGGCCGGCGTACTGCCGCTGGCCACATCGTTCGATATCGTCGGGCCCTTGGCCCGTAACGCCGACGATGCGGCCATGGTCCTGGATGCACTGGTGCCGGGCTCAGGCGTTATCGCACAGCCGGCGTCGCTGGCTGGCCGCAGGCTGGGCATCGTGACCGACTTCGCCGGAGGCAGCGACGAGGTCGACGCACTCTTTGCAACCGCAACGGAGGCGATGCGGGCGGCGGGCGCCGTGACGATACCCGTGCGTCTGCCGGCATTGGCGCTCACGCTCTACGCCGACCTGCTGGACGCTATCGTACAAGCGGAATGGGTGCGTGGGCTCGATGCCTACCTGGGACAGTTGCCTGGCGGTGCTCCGGCCAGCACGGCCGCACTGCTGGCGCACATCACCACCACGGACCTCTCCACGGATGCGCACCAAATGAACCCGCTTACGCTTGCCGCGCTGCGGCATGCGTTCGAGATGCGAGACACGCTGCCCCAAGCCAATGTTGCAGCGGCACGCCGCTTCGGCGCCATGCTCGACGACATCCTGCGCGGGCGTGGCCTGGAGGCCCTGGTATTTCCCACGCTGGCCTGCCCGGCCTCGCCGCGCTTTGACATGGCGGACGCCACTTACCATTGCCGGGCGCAGCAGCCGCTGGCGGCAATGCATATGGCAAGCGCCAGCGGCTTTCCGGAGGTCAGCGTACCCATGGGATTCACGTCGGCTGACATCCCAGCCGGGATGTCGTGGCTTGGACGTCCACGCAGCGATGCCGTGCTGCTGGCCATTGCGTCGGCCTTCGAGCGCGCGACCGGGCACCGCCGCCCACCCGTCAGCACGCCGGCCCTGGCATGACGACGGCCGGCTTGCCGCGGATTGCACGCGATGTTCCAATGCCCTATCTGCGGGGGAGGGTAGCAAGATGAGCATTAAGGAAGGCCATTTTCGCGGCGTCGACCTGAACCTGATGGTAACGCTGACCGTGCTGCTGCGCGAGCGTAGCGTCTCGCGCGCCGCGGCGCGCCTGCACCTGGGACAGCCAGCCGTCAGCGGTGCACTGGCACGGCTGCGGGAAGATGTTCGACGACCCGTTGCTGGTACGCACCGCTCACGGCATGGAGCCGACCGAGCGCGCACTGGAACTCGAGCGGCGCCTGCTGCCGGCCCTCGGCGAGATCGAGGCCGCCCTGCTGCAGCGGCGCGACTTCGACCCGCTTACGTCGGACCGGACTTTCGTGGTCGGGATGCCGGACTGGGTGGAGCTATGGCTCGCGCCGCGCATTCTGCCGAGCCTCAGCACCTGCGCGCCGGGCGTGCGACTGGCCATCGTGCCGACGGACCCGTTCCGTGGCACCGAGATGCTCGAGCGCAATGAGATGGACCTCGGTATCGGGCCATTCGCCAAGGGCGCGGCATGGCGGCGCGAGCGCGCCTGGCAGACCATGGGCTTTCGCTGCGTCTATGGGGCCGCGCCGCTGGATGCCTGCCAGATCCTGTCGCTGCAAGACTATCTGCGGTTTCCGCATGTGCTGGTGTCATATCGCGGCGCTTTCGACAGCACCGCCGATACGTGGCTGGCCACCCAGGGCCAGGCGCGGGACGTGCGCTACAGCAGTGCGCGCTTCGCCAGCGTACCGGCCATCCTGAAGGGAACCGCTGCACTGGCAACGGTGCCGGCGGTGCTGGCGGACCAATGGTGCGCCACCGAAGGCATGCGCCAGCTTCCCTGCCCCGTGCCGATGCCTGACTTCACGGTGACCGCAGTCTGGTCCGCGGCAAGGGACAATGATGCGGGCCTGATGTGGCTGGCAAATACGTTCGCCGGGCTTGCACAGGATGGCGTGCCCGCTGGCATATGACGCTTCCCTGACGGGTGATGCTCGGACCCGGTCAGGCCTTGCGCCAGACTGGCGAAGAAGAAATCGCCACCTTGCGCGGCAGGATCTGCTGCGCGGTGAAGGCATCGGCGATGCGCTGCTGCTCGGCCAGCGCGGCGGCGTCGACCGTGCGCACCGCATAGCTGCGCCGTGCGTTCGCAGCTTCCACCGTGGCCGCATCCAGGCCGATCAGCGGCGCGTGCCAGCGCGCTGCCTCGGCCGGATTGCGCTTGACCCAGTCGCCCGCGTCGCGCAACGCATCGAACACCACCTCGAGCACCTCCGCATGCGCGCGCGCGAACGGCGTCGCCGCCAGGTAGAAGCGCCGATAGCTGGCCAGCCCCTCGCCATCGCGCAGCAAGCGCGCATTGGCCTGGCGCTGCACCGCGGCCAGGAACGGGTCCCAGATCACCCATGCCGCCACGCTGCCGCGCTCGAACGCCGCGCGGGCGTCGGCCGGGCTCAGGTATGCCGGTTCGATATCGCGGATCGACAGACCCGCGCGCGCCAGCGCTTCCAGCACCAGGTAGTGCGCGCCTGCGCCCTTGGCAAATGCCACCCGCTGCCCCTTGAGCTGCGCCACCTCGCGGATCGGCGAGTCGCCACGCACGACAATGGCCTGTGCCTGCGGCGAAGGCGTCTCGCTGGCGTAGTAGGTCAGCGCGGCACCCGCGGCCAGCGCAAACGGCGGCACCGCATCGGCCACGTCGGCGCTCAGGTCGATATTGCCGAGGTTCAGCGCTTCAAGCAGCGGCAAGCCCGAGGTGAATTCGTACCACTGCACCGTCACCCCCTTGGGCGCCAGCGCCTTCTCCAGCGTCTGCCGCGACTTCAGCAGGATCATCAGCGTGGAGGACTTCTGGTAGCCGATGCGCAGCACGGTCTGTCCCTGCCCCCAGCTGACGCCTGGCAGCGCACTGGCGGCGACTGCGGTCAGAAGCAGGCGGCGGCGTGAATCGTGGGTCGGGTTCATGACGGTGCTCCGGGCTTTCATCAGGAGCGCCAGCTTAGTCACGGGCCCGCACAAAGCCAACGAAGATTGTCGCGGATGCTTATGCGCCGCGCGCGCGGATCACCGCGGGCCGGCGCTATCATCTGCCATTCCTGCGCAACTACCGAACGAAAACCATGAACCTGTCTGCCGGCATCCCCATCCTCCGGATCTTCTCGGTCGACAAGGCCAAGGAGTTCTACCTCGACTTCCTCGGCTTCACGCTCGACTGGGAGCATCGGTATGAAGAGGGATTTCCGCTGTACGCGCAGGTCAGGCGCAGCGGCCTGACGCTGCACCTGAGCGAGCATTATGGCGACGCCACGCCCGGATCGACGGTGTTCGTGACGGTGGAGGATGTCGATGCGCTGCAGCAGGAGCTGTCTGCCAAGGACTATCCGTACGCGAGGCCCGGTGTGGCGGATGTGGGCTGGGGGCGGATGCTGCAGGTGGCCGATCCGTTCGGGAACCGGCTGCGGTTTTGCGAGGTGGCGGAGGATTAGGTCAGCACTGGCAGGCGCCTTCCAAGACTGGCCCGCTCAGTTGCGCTTGACCAGCGGCGCCGGGAACCACTCCCCGGACAGGACCGGCTGGTCCGCCCCATAGAGCCGGAACGTCAGGTGGTAGTTCTTTCCCTTGGGCGTGGGCAGCCAGTTGCCGTCAGGCGCGTCCTTCGGCCTGGCAGGCGCGAAGTACAGCGTCAGCGAACCGTCCTCGCCATAGCTCAGCCTGGACTGCTTGTTGATCAGGAACCGGTTCTTCGCATTCGGGATCACGCGGAAGTTTTTGGCATCCACCGCAATCACCGACCAGAAGTATTTGACGTGGCGCGCGGGCAGCTCGTCCTTCGGGAAGGTGATGGTGTAGGTATTGCCGCCGTCGAGCTTGGTGCCGGTCCCGTCTGCATCCGTCTTGAAATAGACGACCTCATCCGTGCTGTTGGCCCAGATCCCGCCCAGGTTGATGCGGGTGCGGGTCTGGTAGTCGCTGCCGTACTTGCCGATGGTAGCGGGCCGGTTCCAGCCGTTCCTGATGGTACCTGCGGTGGAGAACGACTGTAAGAACGCCGGCAGCGTCTTCTCGCGGATGACCTTGTCCACCCGCGCGCGTTCGGCGAGGCTGCTGGCCACCGCGGCACTCACCGCGCGCACCTTGGCCTGGATGGGCTCCATGCCCGGATTGATGTCCGGCTCGGAGCGAAGCGCAACGGCTGCCGAGTCAAAGGCTTCAACGCCGGGGAGCTTGTCATTGCTGAAGGCGGGCGTGGCAGGTACCGGGGCAATCGTCGCCGTGCCAGTGATCCGTGTCGTGATCCGATGCTGCAGGGCAATGGCCTGCTTCTTGTCTGCGCCGATTTCCACCCGGGCCAGCACCCGCGAGGTCTTGCCCGGCAGGTCGATGCGCCTGGCATTGGGCGAAAGTGCCGCAGTGGCACCCTTCAGGCACATCGCGAATTCGCCGCCTGGATGGTCCGGATAGTTGCGTTCGTTGATATTGGCGACGGTTTCGCCCCAGCCGTTCAGGAACTGAATGGTGTAGTAGCGCCCCTTGATGGCCGGCACGCTGAAGACCGTGCAGGTCTTTTCGTCGACCGCAATCCAGGCCTCGCTGTAGGCGACATCCAGATTGGGGTTGGCCCACGACACACCGCCGACGTCGCGATGAATGATCCGGTTCCACTGGAAACCTTCTTTCCGGAAGTCGATTTGCTGCTGGCGCAGGACAAGCAGCCGGCCCAGCAGGTAGATGTAGGCATCGTTGATATCCTGTTCCGACACTGCGGTCGTCGCGGAGCCCGACGTGACAGCCGACGCCGCAGCCAACGCCGCGGCCGACGGGCTATGGCATCCGGCCAGGCCCGCCAACATGGAAACGGCCAGCATGGAGGCAGCGACAGCGCGGTTTGAGATAGACATGGGGCCCTCTCTTTCCAGTATCGCGATTTGCGGTCGCTAGACTGTCGCCGAGAGGTCGAAAAAAGTGAACTAAATAAATTCTTCAGGTGATCTGAATAAAGTCGATCCGGACAATTCTTTCGCCCCGGAGATGCCTGAGTGGGACCTACCACAGGGGGACTGATGTTGCATCGGAATGCCTGCGATTGGCACCCTACCGCGGTAGGCGCGCCAGCGGCCACCTATGCGCAGGGCAATGCCTCGAATGCGGGTAGCCGCTCAAGCGCCGCGGTCAGCGCAACCAGCGCCGGATGCCGCGCCGGATCGACCGCGCCCGGCATCATGAACTGCGCAAAGGTCCAGGTGACCGCGGCGGTCAGCTCGGCCTGGCCGGTTTCCGCCTCGCCAGCCGGGACCGGACGCGTGGCGAGTTCCGCCTCCAGCAGGGCAAAGGCGCTCTCGCGCTGGGCATCGACACGGTCCAGCCACGGCTGGTGCAGCTTGCCCGCCGGCCGCTGGCTGTGCTCATAGAAGTTCTGCACCACCTTCTCGCTCGCCGCCAGCGCCAGCCCGACGATGCGCAGCGCGGCCTGCCGTGACGCGGTTTGCGCCGGCATCAGGCTGCGGCCCGCCAGGGACTCGGCATAGTCGATGATAAGCGTCGAGTCCATCAGTACGGCCCCGTTGTCGCAGACCAGCGAAGGCGCCTTGACCACCGGGTTGATGGCATGGAAGCGCTCGAATTCACGGAAGACGGACACCGACTCATGCGTGAACGGCAACCCGAGCAGGCGCAGCGAGATCGCCGTGCGGCGGACATAAGGGGAATCAAGCATGCCAACCAGTCTCATGGTTTCACTCCGTGGTGGGATGGGTCCGGGACGGATTCCCGCCAATCATCCACCACGCCAGCCGGCCACGCCACCGCCCGGGCGTGTAAACTGCTGGATTTTTCGAATCCGGCGCAATGTTACAAGTGCCCCGGCGCACAGGTTTCAGCGGCCCGACACTCGTCCGCCTGCTGGCTCGCCTGACTGACGCCGATGCCCCTCCTCCTGCAAGCTCGCTCTCGAGCCAGCTGAGCCAATGGCTTGGCTGGGCGGATGCGATCGCGCTGTCATCGGCGCTGAAGGCCAATGCGCCGGCAACGCCGCCTGCCGCACGTGCTGCCGACAGCACTGAGGCACGCGAATGCGCGCGCGTGCGCGCCGCGCTGGCCGATGCCATCGTGGAAGACACCTCGCTTGCCGGCAAGCGGCGCGGGCCGGGCCGGCCGTCCGCGCTGCCCGACCCCGTGGACGCGCAGGTCGACTACGCGGTCTATCGCCAGCGCTACCTCACGCTGCAACAGACCATGGAGACCGCGATCGGCGACCTGCGCAGGCGCCTGCGCGGCGCGTTGTCCGGCCACGCACCCGGCATGGCCAAGCTGGCCATGGTCGATGCCGTGATGGAGCGCGTGCTGGGCGCGCGCGAACAGAGCCTGCTGGGCGCCGTGCCGACGATGCTGGAGCCGCACTTCCAGCGCCTGCGCCAGGCCGAAGCCGCGGCGCTGGCCGAAGCCCAGGCCGCGGGACAGCCCGCAACGGCCAGGCCCGGTGCATGGCTGGGGGTATTCCGCAAGGATATGCAGAGCGTATTGCTCGCCGAACTCGACATCCGCTGGCAGCCCCTTGAAGGCTTGCTGGCGGCGCTGCAGGACAGCTAACCAGAACATCATGACCCGATACCTTACCCATATTGTCGCTTTCCTGGCGGGCCTGGCCATCGTGTGCTGGATCGCCGCCGGCTATGCAGGCACGAACTTCCTGGCGCTGGCCGTGACGCTGCTGATCGGCGGCTGCTACCTGGCGGGGGCGTTGGAGCTGTACCGCTACCGCCAGGCCACCGCCACGCTGGCGCAGGCCGTCGCCGGATTGTCCGAAGCGCCGGCCAGCCTTGGCAACTGGCTGGAACGGCTGCATCCCAGCCTGCGCGACAGCGCCCGCCTGCGCGTGGAAGGCGAGCGCGTCGGCCTGCCCGGCCCCGCGCTGACACCCTACCTGGTCGGCCTGCTGGTGCTGCTGGGCATGCTGGGCACGTTCCTGGGCATGGTGGCGACCCTGCGCGGCACCGGCATCGCGCTGGAGACCGCCACCGACCTGCAGGCCATCCGCGCCTCGCTGGCCGCACCGGTCAAGGGCCTGGGCTTTGCGTTCGGCACCTCGGTCGCGGGCGTGGCCACGTCCGCGATGCTGGGGCTGTTGTCGGCATTGTGCCGGCGCGAGCGGATCCAGGCCGCGCAGGCGCTGGATGCCCGCATCGCCACCACGCTGCGTCCCTACTCGCGCGGCCACCAGCGTGATGAAGCGGTCCGGCTGCTGCAGCGCCAGGCCGACGTGATGCCGGCACTGGTCGAGCGCATGCAGGCCATGATGACCACGATGGCCGAACAGAACGAGGCCCTGACCGAGCGCCTGGCCGCCAGCCAGGACGCCTTCCACGGCAAGACCGAAGTGGTCTACACGCGCCTGGCGTCTTCGGTCGAGCAATCGCTGAAGGACAGCATCGCCGACAGCGCCCGTGCCGCAAGCGCAGCGATCCAGCCCGCGGTGGACGCGACCATGGCGGGCCTGGCACGCGAAACCTCGGCCTTGCGCGACAACGTGACCCAAGCCGTGCAACAGCACCTGGATGGGGTATCGAGCCGCTTCGAGAGCGCCACCGCGGGCGTTGCGGATACCTGGAACCAGGCGCTGGCCGGGCATCAACGCGCGAGCGAGGCACTGGCAGCGGACCTGCGCACATCCCTCGACGGCTTTGCCCAGACCTTTGAACAACGCTCGGCCGGGCTGCTGGACAATGTCGCCACCCGGCTCGACACGGCAGCCGCCAGCGCTGCCGACGCATGGCGCGAGGCGCTGGCGCGCCAGGAGCGCACCGGCGAGAAGCTCGCCGGCGACAACCGGCAGGCCCTGACGGCCGCCGCAGCCGCGTTCGGCGAGCATGCGGCGACACTGGTGCGCACCGTGGGCGAGTCGCATGCCGGGCTGCAGACGCAGCTGGCCGCGCACGACGCGCAGCGCCTGTCGGCCTGGACCGATACGCTCGGCACCATGACGACTGCCCTGCGCCAGGAGTGGGAACAGCTGAACGCGCATACGGTAAGCCGCCAGGACGAGATCAGCACTACGCTGGCGCAAAGCGTGCGCGACATCTCGGCCCAGACCCAGGCGCATGCCAGCCAGACCCTCGCGGAAATCGACCGCCTTGTGCAAGCCGCTTCGGACGCCCCGAAGGCGGCCGTTGCGCTGCAGGCGGAACTGGCCTCGCGCGACGAACAGCGCTTTGCCACCTGGGCCGATACGCTCGACAGCATGACCGCAGCGCTGCGCCAGGAGTGGGAGCAACTGAACACCCACACGGTAAGCCGCCAGGACGAGATCAGTACAACGCTGGCGCAGAGCGTGCGCGACATCTCGGCCCAGACCCAGGCGCATGCCAGCCAGACCCTCGCGGAAATCGACCGCCTGGTGCAAGCCGCGTCGGACGCGCCGAAGGCGGCCGTCGCGCTGCAGGCGGAACTGGCTGCGCGCGATGCACAGCGCTTCGCCGCCTGGACCGATACGCTCGGCACCATGACAGCCGCGTTGCGCCAGGAGTGGGAACAGCTGAACGCGCACACGGTAAGCCGCCAGGACGAGATCAGCACGACGCTGGCGCAGAGCGTGCGCGACATCTCGGCCCAGACCCAGGCGCATGCCAGCCGCACCCTCGCTGAGATCGACCGTCTGGTGCAGGCCGCAACGGATGCCCCAAAGGCGGCCGTTGCGCTTCAGGCCGAGCTGGCTGCGCGCGATGAGCAGCGCTTTGCCGGCTGGACCGATACGCTCGGCACCATCGCCGCCACGCTGCGCCAGCAGTGGGAACAGGCCAGCACGCACGCCGCCACGCGCCAGCAGGAGATCTGCGAGGCGCTGGCGCAGACCGCGCGCGCGATCTCGACCGAGACGCAGGCGCATGCCAGCACCACACTCGCCGAAATCGACCGCCTGGTGCAAGCCGCGGCCGAGGCACCCAAGGCCGCCACCACATTGCAGGCGGAACTGGCATCGCAGGACGCGCAACGCATGGCCGCCTGGACTGACACGCTCGGCACCATGGCCGCATCGCTGCGCCAGGAATGGGAACAGGCCAGCGCGCACACCGTCAGCCGCCAGCAGGAAATCTGCGAGACGCTGGCCGTCACCGCGCGCGACATGGCAGCCCAGGCGCAGGCCCAGGCCACCGGCACCATCGCCGAAGTCGCCCACCTGATGCAGGCCGCATCCGAAGCGCCCAAGGCCGCCGCGGAGGTCATCGCAGAACTGCGCGAGAAGCTCACCGACGGCATGGCGCGCGACAACGCCATGCTGGAAGAGCGCAGCCGCATGCTGGAAACGCTGGGCACGCTGCTCGATGCCGTGAGCCGCGCCTCCACTGAGCAGCGCAGCGCGGTCGACACCCTGGTCGCCACCACGGCGGACCTGCTGGACCGCGTCGGCACGCGCTTTACCGACAAGGTCGAAGCCGAAACCGGCAAGCTCACCGACATCGCCGCGCAGGTCACCGGCAGCGCGGTCGAAGTCGCGAGCCTGGGCGAGGCCTTCGGCGTGGCGGTGCAGCTGTTCAGCGAATCCAACGGCAAGCTGATCGACCACCTGCAGCGCATCGAGGCCGCGCTGGACAAGTCGATGACGCGCAGCGACGAGCAACTGGCCTACTACGTGGCGCAGGCGCGCGAAGTCGTCGACCTGAGCATGCTGTCGCAAAAGCAGATCCTTGAGGACCTGCAGCAGCGCGCCGGCCAGCAAGCGCCCAGCGCAGAGGCGGCATGAGAGAGGACCTTGACGCCGGCGTCGAGCCGACCGTACCGGCCTGGGCCGTCTTCGGCGACCTGATGTCGGTGCTGCTGGGCGCGTTCGTGCTCGTCCTGCTGGGGGTCATCGGCGTGCAGATGGAACTGTCGGCCAGGCTGGAAGCCGAGGTGAAGCAGCGGCAGGAGGAAGCACAGCGCCGCGAGACGCTGGAAAAGGCGCTGGCGGCGCCGCTGGCGGCCGGCCGCGTGACGCTGGTGAACGGCCGCATCGGCATCAGCGGCAACGTGCTGTTTGCGCTCAACTCAGACCAGCTGCAACCTGAAGGCCGCGATCTGCTGAAGAGCCTGGCGCAGCCGTTGTCGGCCTACCTGCGCAGCCGCGACGAGATCCTGATGGTGAGCGGCTTTACCGACGACCAGCAGGTGCGCGAAGGCAACCGCCGCTTTGCCGACAACTGGGAGCTGTCGGCGCAGCGCGCGCTGACCGTGACCCGCACCCTGATCGATGCCGGCATCCCGCCCACCTCGGTGTTCTCGGCCGCCTTCGGTTCGCAGCAGCCGGTGACACCGAATGCCGATGCCGAGGGCCGCGCGAAGAACCGGCGCGTCGAGATCTCGCCGGTGCCGCGTGTGACCGCGGGCACCGTGAAGCCGCATGGCTAGCCTCGACGTGGCAACCGATATCCGCGCGCAACTGGACGCCTGGCAGGCCAGCGGCGCCGATCAGGCCGATCCCGTGCGCTTCCGCCTGATGGAAGCACTGGCCCGCCGCGCCGCCGCACACAGTGGCGCGGTGCGGGGCTTGCTGGATGAGCGCCTGCGTGGCCTGGCCGCCGCGTATGCAGCCATCGTGCAGCGGCACACAGGCCAGGATAGCGATGGTGCCGATGGTGCCGCGCCGTCCGCGCCAACAGCCGGCCCGACAGCCAGCGCGCTTGGCGCACTCGTGCACGACATCACCGCACGCGCCAGGCCCGCCATCGCGATCGCCTCGAACGATGCACGATCGCCCACGCCGGTGCCGGCAACCGCACCCCAGTCCGACGCGCCGCTGGTCGACGCCCTGGCCGACTACTTCCGCGAGACCTGGGCCAGGGTCAGCGTCGAGCAGCACTTCCGCCTGTCGCTGGAACGCGTGCCGGAGAATGCCGGGCCGCTCAATACCGACCATCTCGTGCATCGTTCGCTGTCCCTGATGCGCGAGACGTCGCCGGAATACCTGCGGCATTTCCTGTCCTATGTCGAGGGCATGTCCTGGCTGGAGCAGTTGGGCGCGGCGGCAGCGGCCGAAAAAGAAGCGGCGCGCGCCGCCGCGGCCAAGAAGAGCGTGCGCGGCAAGGCTCGCAAATAGCAGTCCGGCCCGCGCCTCAGCGCAGCCGCACCACCACCTTGCCGAAGGCCCCGCGTTCCAGGTGGTCGAGCGCCGCGGGCAAGTCCCCGAACCCGTACTCGCTCTCGATCACCGGGCGCAGCCCCAACCAGTCCACGGCACGCACCAGGTCCTGCAGCGCGCGCCGGTGCGACACGCCGATCCCCTGCACGGTCACGCGGCCATGCAGCACCGGATAGACGCTGGCGCGCAGCTCATCCCCCTGAAGGTTGCCGATCACCGAGATCCGGCCGCCCTGCGCCAGCGCGGCAAGCGACCGGCCGAAGTTGTCTCCGCCAGCCAGTTCCAGCACATGGTCGGCACCGCGGCCTCCGCGCCCGGCTACCTGCGCAAGCATGGCACGCCGGCCAGCATTGCCGACCTGGCCTCGCACCGCTGCCTCGTCTACATGCATGGCGGCCAGTCCGTGCCCTGGTCACTGGCCGGGCCCGACGGCAATATCGCGCGGCCTGAGCTGGCTCACCATCTCGGCTTTGACGATATCGACACCATCGCCGCGGCAGCCATACGAGGCGCGGGCCTGGTCAATGTCCCCTTGTGGCTGGTGCGGGAACCGCTGGGCCAGGGCACGCTGGTGCGCGTGCTGCCGCAAGCCTCGGTGATCCGGACCCCGCTGCACCTGGTGTGGCCGCGCACCCGTTTCCTGCCGCACAAGCTGAGTGTGACGATCGATTTGCTGGTGGAGGCGATTCCCGGGGTGCTGGCGCTGGATTGACGCCGGCGTGCAAGCCGCCCGCTACCCCTTCACCGCAAACCCGTACAACGCTGCCGCGTTCCGCCACCGGAGCGCAGCGGACAAGGCCGCGCCGGCCTCCTCGCTGTCACCGGGCGCCCCTTGTCCCGGCCATGCGGCAAGCATCCGGCACTCGTCGACCCGAGCCGGCGCCTCGTGGTTGGTCCATGGCCAGTCGCTGCCCCACAGCAAGCGGTCATCGCCCACGACTTCGCGCCATCTCTGCGCAAGCCCGTGCCAGTCCTGAGGGGATGCAAGCCGGTACGGCGCGCTGATCTTCACCCAGACCTGGCGGCGCGCGCGCACGGCAGAGGCCACGTCGAAGATCGCGTCCGCGGTTCCTGCGGGACCGGGCCGGCCAAAGTGGTCAAGCACGACCGGCGCGCCGGTATCGCCAAGGGCCGCGTCAAGCTGCGCCAGCACCATGGCGCCATCGCCGTTGCGGGTATGGAGCTCGACATGCCAGCCGAGCCCGGCGATCCTGGAGAACAGCCCGCGCCACGGCACGGTGGCGATGCGCTGCCAGTCCGGATCGCCGTACAGGTTCAGGCGGATGCCCCGCACGCCGGCCGCGTGCAACGTAGCCAGTTCCGCATCCGTTACCTCAGGGCCGACCACCGCGACGCCGCGCAAGCGCCCGGGCATGGCCTGCAGCGCGGCCAGCAGCGCCGCATTGTCGGTGCCGAGAAAACTGGTCTGCACCACCACCCCATACATGTCCCCCAATCCGGCAAGCCGGGCGTGCCAGTCCTTCAGGTCAGCGGCATAGGGCGGCCGGTAGCGGGCCGATGGCGCGGCCGCTCCGGCATCGAAGACGTGGAAGTGGGTATCCACCAGCGGCAAAGCGCGCTTGCTCATCAGTCAGCCCCTCCGTGGCGCGGCTCAGTGGCGCGGGTATATCCGGATATGGCATCCGTATCCGCGTCAGTATTCTAGTCCTCTAGATGACATCGACATCAATTTAGCACGGGTTCGGCATGCCAGACAACGCGCTGCTCCAGACTACAACCACCGCCGCTGGCCTGAGCCGCTACGGCCAGATCGCGGCGGAACTGCAGGCAAATATTGTTTCGGGCGCGTGGACGCCCGGCAGCGCCATCCCTGCGGAAGGCGCGCTGGCCAGGGAGTTCGGCATTGCGCTGGGCACCATCCGGCAGGCCATCGCCGTGCTGGTCCAGCAGGGCCTGCTGGAGCGCGTGCAGGGCAAGGGCACCTTTGTGCGCAAGGGACTGAGCGGGGCCAGCCTGATGCGGTTTTTCCGCTTCGGCGGCGTCGATGGCGCGCCGGCGGTGCCGCGCTCGGAAATCCTGTCGTGCCGCGCCGTGCGCCTGGACAAGGCCATGGCAACCCGCTTCGGGCTGCCGACCGGCGCGCGCGGGCTGGCGATCTCGCGCCGCCGCTGGCTGGAGGACACGCCCCGGCTGCTGGAATCGATCTGGCTGCCGCTGCCGCGCTGCGAAGCCCTGCAGCAACTCCCGCCGGCGCAATGGGGCGACCTGCTCTACCCGCTGCTGGGCAGCGCCTGCGGCATCACGGTCCATCGCGCCGTTGACGAAGTGACCTTCCGCACGCTGGCAGCAGACGAGGCGGCCTTGCTGGACCTGCCGGATGCGCATCCGTGCGCGGTCGTGACCCGGCATGCCTTCGACCTGGGCGGCAACTGCATCGAATACCGGCTGACGCGGGGCGACGCCTTTGCCTTTCGCTATACCGCGGACGTCCGCTGACGGACCGCACCCGAGGAGACAGACCCATGCACGCACGCCACGCGATCGCCGCCACGGTCGCTGCCATGATCGCCACCACCACGCTGGCGCAGGCCGCCGACACCGCCGCGGCTTGGCCGGCACGGCCCATCACGATCGTGGTGACATATCCGCCGGGCGGCGGCGCGGACCTGATGGCACGGCTGATCGCGCCGGGCCTCGGGCGCGAGCTGGGCCAGACCGTCGTCGTCGAGAACCGCCCGGGTGCCGGCGGGCAGATCGGTGCCGCCTATGTCGCCAAGGCGGCACCGGACGGCTACACGATGATGGTCGATGCCTCCTCTTATGCGGTGAATCCCAGCCTCTATCCGCGCCTGCCCTACGATCCGGACAAGGCCTTCCGGCCGGTCGGCGTGCTGGCGCGCTATCCCAACGTGCTGGTGGCCACGGCGGGCTTCCCCGCCAGCAAGGTCAGCGACGTCCTGGCCATGGCCAGGCAAAAGCCAGGCTCGGTCGCCTTTGCGTCCTCGGGCAATGGCTCGGCGCAGCATCTGGCCGGCGTGCTGTTCGAGCAGCGCGCGGGGGTCGATCTACTGCATGTGCCCTACAAGGGCGGCGGCCCCGCCATGACCGATGTCATCGCCGGCCAGGTGCCGCTGTTCTTTGCCAACGTCGCTTCGAGCCTGCAGCACATCAAGGCCGGCAAGCTGAAGCCGCTGGCGGTGACCAGCCATGCCCGCACCCAGGCATTGCCGTCAGTGCCCACCATGCAGGAAGCCGGCGTGGCGAGCTACGAGGTCTATGAATGGAACGCGGCCTTCCTGCCCGCCGCAACGCCGGACCCGATCGCAGCGAAGCTCGCCGACGCCCTGCGGAAAGTCATGACCAGCCCCGAGATCCGGCAACGCGTGGCCGAGCTGGGCGGCGAGGTCGTGGCTGCGCCGCCAGCACAGGCACGGCAATTCATCGACGGGCAGGCCCGGCTATGGGCCAAGGTCATCCGGGACGGCAACATCAAGCCCGAATAGCACCAATTGGCACCGACTCTGCCCCACCACGGCCCAGCTACAGAACTTTGAGGAGAAATACATGACCCCGATAAATCCCCTTCGCCGCCATCTGCTCAAGACCACCGCCGCGCTGGGCGCGTGCGCGCTGGCACCAACACTGGCCCGCGCACAGGCCTGGCCGGCCAAGCCGATCCGGCTGGTGGTGCCGTTCGCGCCGGGCGGCAGCTCGGAGATCGTGGCGCGCTCCACCGCGGCGGAGCTGACCAAGCTGCTAGGCGTGTCAGTCTTCGTCGAGAACAAGCCCGGCGCGGCCGGCAATATCGCGATGGCCGAAGTCGCGCGCGCCGATGACAACCACACGCTGATCCTCGGCCATATCGGCACGCTGGCGGTCAATCCGTTTATCTTCCCGAAGCTGCCCTACGACCCCGTCAAGGACTTCCGCGCGATCTCGCTGCTGTCCAAGGTGCCGAGCCTGTACGTGGTCCACCCCGACGTGCCCGCGAAGAACCTGAAGGAGTTCGTGGCGCTGGCCAAGAGCAAGCCTGGCAAGCTGAACTACGGTTCGGCCGGCAACGGCAGCGCCGGCCACCTGGCCTTTGAATACCTGAAAGCCGCGAGCGGCACCTTCATCACCCATGTGCCGTATCGCGGCAGCGGCCCGCAGATCACTGACCTGCTGTCCGGAAGGCTGGACGCGGCCGCGGTCGGCGCGCCGGCGATCATCCAGTTCATCAAGGCCGGCAAGGTGCGCTGCATCGCCACCGGCACGACCCAGCGCATTGCCCAGCTGCCTGACGTGCCTACGGTCGCGGAACAGGGCTATCCCGGCTTCGAAATGACGCAGTGGTACGGACTGCTGGCGCCGGCATCGCTGCCGCAGGCGGCCGCCGACAAGCTGGCGGACGTCACCGCAAAAGCCGTGAAAAGCCCGACCTCGGTCGAGCGCCTGAGCGCGGATGCGGCGATTGTCGTGGGCGGCACGCCGGCGGAGTTCTCGCGCTTTATCGCGCAGGAGCAGCAGCGCTGGAAGCCCATCATTGCGCGCGCCGGGATCAAGCCGGATTGAGCGGACAGCCGCTCCCGGCACAGCCTCAGCCGGCGATGCCAGCCCAGCGCAGGTGCTTGTCCCAGTCGGCGTCGCTGATCACGCCGGACACGCCCTGCCGCTGGCCATCGGCGCGATAGAAGTAGGTGCGCGGCATCTCGCCCATCCAGTCCGGATCGACCGCATAGCGCAGCCGCTCCTGCGGCTCGTGCCCGAACACCCACGCGTTGCGCGTGAGCCTGACGCGCTGGAGCAGTTGCTGCACCTGTGGCAGCGCGTCGGGGTTGTCCGTCGCCAGCGTGACGACGCGCAGGTTTGGATGCTGCGCGCGCAGCTTGCCGATGGTGTCGAAGTTGCGCTTGCAATAGACGCAGTCGAGCGACCACACCACCAGCACAAAGGGCTTGCCCTGCTGGCTGGCTGCGAGCTGGGCGGCGCTGGCCGATGCGAACACGGCAACGCGCTCGGCCGGTTGACTGCCGGCATTGGCGGCAGTCATCGCCAGGGTCAGGACTGCAGCGGCGAGCAGCTTGCGGCGGGATGGCATCATGCGCCCTCCTTGCCCAGCGGGAACACCTGGAAGCCCTCGGCCTCGGTACGCCACAGCACGTAGGCGCGGCCGGCGTGCTGCAGCAGGTGCGGCTGGTCCGAGTCGCGCTCCGTGCCGGCCAGCTTGCGCGTCTGCCAGGTCTTGCCGCCATCGTGCGACAGCATGGCGGACAGCCGTGTCTGCCGGCCGTCGAACGATTTCCAGGCCACCGCGATCTCGTTGTCGTTCAGCGCGACGATGTCGGCATGCTGCGCACGCGGATCATCCAGCGGGCGCTGTGCCTGCAGCTTGCCGTCCTTCCAGCGCCCCACCGAGACCGTGGGCTTGCCTTCGCGCACGTTGAACCAGATCATGTGCACCGTGCCATCGGGCGCCACCGAAGCGCCGGGGCCGTGGTGCGGACAGGCATCGATGCGCCAGTCGTCGAAGGTGGCGCGCTGCACCGGCGTGGCCTTGCCGTCGGTGCCCAGCAGCGCCAGCGCGTGGTCGCGCGCGTTGGGCGGGAATACATGGCGCCACAGCGCCAGCATCTTGCCGTCGGGCGTGGGCGACAGCGCGATGCGGCAGCATTCGCACGACTGGTCGGCGACCTTGTAGTCGCCCTGGAAGGTCTTGCCGTGATCGGCCGAGACCGCGTAGTAGACCGCGGCGCCGGCGTACGGCTGCTTGCGCGCCTCGGCGGCAACCACGTCGCGCTTGTCGATCCAGCTGACGAAGACGCGCCCGGCATTGTCCACCGCGATGGCGTCGAAGCGGTGGGCGATCTGGTCGCGGTTGGCATGCACCGTCAGCGGTTCGGCGAAGGACTTGCCGCCATCGGTGGAACGCGCAAAGCGGATAAAGCCGGTCCACGGCTTGGGCAGCGGCTGGGTCCAGGTGACGAAGATATCGCCGTCGCGCCCGGTGGCGACCTTGGGCCGGCTTTCGTGATCGGCGGCGACCTGCTCCGGCACGCTGTTGACATGCTGCGCCGGCCCGAAGCTGCGGCCGTAGTCGGTCGATGCACGTACCGCGACGTAAGGGCCGTCCTTGTAGGCGACCCATAGCTTGCCGTTTCGATCGAACGCGGCGCCGGTGCCCAGCTCGCTCATCTTCGCGGCCTTGGCCTGCGCGCCGTGGCCGCTGTGATCGCCGTGCGTTTGCGCGGTCGCGGCCAGCGCGGCACCGGCCATCATCAGCCCGGCAACGATCAAGCGGAAACCGGGGCGAACGCCTTGCATGGTTGTGGTCAGCCTGTTCACGTGCTCAGAAGGAGAGTTTCGCCTCGGCGTAGAACGTCCGGCCCGGATACGGGTGATAGACGTAGTAGCGCTGGTCGGTAAGGTTGTCGATGCCAAGCCCGAGGCGCACGTTCTTCGCGGGCCGGTACGTCAGCTTGACGTCAAAGGTCAGGAAGCTGCTGGTGCCGCCGAAGGTGTCGGGGTTGACGTCGGAATTGTCGAGCGTATTGTACTGCCGCCCCGAATAGGTCATGGCCAGCGTGCCGGCCCAGGCCGGCGTGATGCGATAGGTGCCCATCAGGTTGGCCCGCCACCTGGGGATGCGGTAGAAGTACTTGCCCACCGAGGCCGGGTTGTTGGCGTTCTCAAGCGTCTTCGAATGGTTGTAGGCCCCGCTGGCCGACAGGTCGAAGCCGCTGACGAACACATCGCGCGCGTCATAGGCCAGCTCGATGCCGCGGGTGCGCACGCGGTCGACGTTCTGAAAGCTGGTGACAGTCGGGAATACCGTGGTGTTGGTCTGGCTGACCAGGGCATCGCGGATATCGTCCTCATACACCGAGACCCGGAAGTATGACGAATCCAGCGTGCGCTCGAAGGTCAGGTCCTTCGAGAACGACCGCTCGGGCTGCAGGTTGGGATCGTTGTTGATCAACGCGGTCCCGGTGATGCGGCCCTGGAACAGCTCGCTGACAGTCGGATAGCGATAGGCCTGGCCCAGCGACAACCGGCCCAGCCAGTCCTGCCCGAATGCCTTCTCCAGCGCCAGCTTGGGCGACCAGTTGGATTCGCTGCGCACCGGGTAGCCGATATCCACGCCGGGCTGGCTGCGGCTGCCGTCATAGGCGCGCCAGTGTTCGTAGCGCACGCCGGGGATCAGCTTCCAGTCCTCGGCAAAGTACCAGGCGTCTTGCGCATACAGCGCCTGGGTCTCGGTCTTGCCGGCAAAGGCGTTGTTGAAGGCGCTGATGGTGGCCGCCTGCCAGTCCGAGGTGTTGTAGGTGGTGTTGCTCAGCCGGTAATTGTCATAGTGGTAGCCGAACGTGACCCAGTGCCCGCCCTGCAGCTGCCGCGGCCGGTAGTCGGCCTTCAGGTCGAGCGTGCGCCAGCCGGTGCCGTCGCCATAGGTCACCGTGCCCGGCCCGCTGCCGACGGTGTTGGCGCTGCGGCTGATGTCCTTGCTGACATCGAACAGCGACGCCACGCCCGAGAAATTCCAGCCGGTCTCGTTGCGCGTACGCAGCGACAGGCCATAGAGCCAGCGCGCGTCCTCGCCATTGCTCGGGGCGAAGGCGTTGGCGGGAATCACATAGCGATAACCGCCGATATTCACGGGACCGCTCGACACAACATTGCCATCGGCATCGCGCAGGTAGCTGCCGGTGGCACTGGAGCGGTCCTGCTGCCAGTAGGCCGCGGTGAACTGCGCCTGCAGGGTATTGGTGATGTCGTAGCCGAGCTTGAGCCTGAGCTGGTCCTGCACGGTATGCGTGACGCCCTCGCTGTTCACGCCCATCACCACGCGCTCGCGGCCGGTCTGGTCCTGGTCGAAGTGCGCGCCGGTGACCGGCTTGTCGGCGGAAGTGGCACGGGCCGTGGAGCGCGCCGCGGTATAGAAACTCAGCGGCTGGCTCTTGCTGTCCTGCCGGTCCACGCTGACCAGCCACGAGAACTGGCCGACGCGGTCGCCCACATAGGCGTTGGCGTGGACCCCGTTGAAGTTGTCGTGCGTGCCATACAGGCTGAAGCGCTGCGTGAACAGCTGCACGCTGGCATCGCCCTCGAACTTCTCCGGCGTGCGCGTGGTGATCAGCACCGTCGCGCCCAGCGAGTTGCCGGGATACAGCGCCGAATACGGGCCGTACAGCACATCCATGCGCTCGATCTCGGCGCTGTTGACCAGCGACCAGCGCGGCGGGAAGCTGAAGTCCGATCCCAGCAGGTTGGACAGCAGCAGGCCGTCCGCATAGACCAGCCCCCGCGCCGACTGGCGCGAACTGGTGCTGCGCACCGAGATGATCGAATTCATATCGCCGATGAAGCGCTTGCGTACGGCGAGGTTGGGCGCGTACTTGAGGGCGTCTTCCGTGTTCACCACATTGAAGTCGGCCATGCGGCGGCGGCTGATGCCGTAGGCCGGCGAGGGCGTGTTGGGCGGTATGGCCGGCGTCTCGGCGCGCTCCGACTTGGCCGAGACCACCACCTCCTGCAGCGGCTCGGGCGCGTCCACCACCTGGGCGGCGGCGACGGCGGGGCCCATCAGCACCGCCGAAACGGCCAGTGCAATGCGATTCTTCTTCACTGGAAAACCTTGTTGTCGTCTTTTTCGACTCACTCCACCTGAGCGCAGCATACGGCGCCTCTCCCCGAGAGCGAGCGCTGACATTTTATGGGGCACGGGCGCGCAGGCCGATGCGACATAGCGACGCGGGCGGCAGGCTGCCTAAGCGTTAACCCGCATATCCAACGTCGAGCCTTGTCACTACATTGCCCGGATTGGCGTCAAGCCAATGTGATGCAGGGAGAGACTGTCGCGGCGCCCGCCGCGGACAGCGCCGAAGGAGCAACCGCCCCGGAAACTCTCAGGCAAAAGGACCGGCATCACCAGTCAGTGCACTCTGAAGAATGCCGGACGCTATCGTCCGCCGGCATACCGAAGGAGCAAGCGCGCCCCGCCCTCGCGGCCGGGTGGCGTGAATCTCTCAGGTCCAGAACAGAGGGGGCGTCCGCCACGCATATTGCGTCCGGGCTCCCACCATCGACGTTCCTGGAACCTGCAGATCATGAAATCAATCGCTGTCATCGGCGGTGGCATCACGGGTGTCACCACGGCCTACGCGCTGGCCCGGCGCGGATTCTCCGTCACGCTGTTCGAACGGCACCGCTATGCCGCCATGGAGACCTCGTTCGCCAACGGCGGCCAGTTGTCGGCCTCCAACGCCGAGGTCTGGACCCACTGGTCGACCCTCGTCAAGGGCATGAAATGGATGCTGCGCAACGACGCCCCGTTGTTGGTCAATCCCCGGCCCAGCTGGCACAAGCTGTCCTGGTTCGCCGAGTTCATCGCCGCGATCCCCCACTACCGCCGCAACACCATCGAGACCGCGCGCCTGGCCATCGCGGCGCGTGAGCACCTGTTCGCCTGGGCGGCGCAGGAAGGCATCGATTTCGACCTGAAGAAGGAAGGCATCCTCCATATCTACCGCGACAAGACCGGCTTCGAGCATGCCGGCCGGGTCTCGGCACTGCTGGCGCAGGGCGGGCTGGAACGGCGCGCCGTGACGCCCGAGGAGATGCGCGCGATCGAGCCGACGCTGGCCGGCTCGTACTACGGCGGCTACTTCACCGAGAGCGATTCCACCGGCGACATCCACAAGTTCACCAGCGGCCTGGCCGCAGCCATCGATCGGCTGGGCGTGCGCTGCCTGTACGGCCAGGACGTGCGGGCGGTGAAGACCGACGGCAGGCGCGCCACCGTGACCGTGCAGGACGGCGCCGACACGGCCACCTCCACCTTCGACGGCGCCGTGATCTGCGCCGGCACCGCCAGCCGCGCACTGGCCGCGGGGCTGGGCGACCGCGTCAACATCTATCCGGTCAAGGGCTATTCAATCACGGTCAACCTGACCGATGAGGCCAGCCGCGCCGCCGCACCGGTGGTCAGCCTGCTCGACGACGAAACCAAGCTGGTCACCAGCCGCCTGGGCGACGACCGCTTCCGCGTGGCCGGCACCGCCGAGTTCAACGGCTACAACCGCGATATCCGCGCCGACCGCATCCGCCCGCTGGTGGAATGGGTGCAGCAGTGCTTCCCCGGCGTCAGCACGCGCAGCGTGGTGCCTTGGGCCGGGCTGCGGCCGATGATGCCGGATATGCTGCCGCGCGTGGGGCGCGGGCGTGCGGCATGCATCTTCTACAACACCGGGCATGGGCACCTGGGGTGGACTTTGTCGGCGGTGACGGCGGATATGGTGGCAGGGGTTGTCGACCAGCATCTCGGCGCGAGGGTGGCAGTCGCGGCGGGTGCGCCGATGGCATTGGCCAAGGCTTGAGTTCGCGGGTGTTTTCTCCCCCTCTCCCATTTGTGGGATAGGGGCCACCGTGCTCGAACAGCGCCGCGTCATGATGGAAGCATGGCGCGGCGCATGTATACGCTTGAAAAATAGTGGATGTGTGCCCTATTTTCGCCCGGATGAATACCCAAGCCATCCACCAATTAATGAGGCTGCGACCATAGACACGAACCAGCCAACAAAGAACAGATTCGCTGCATGCTGATTCGTGTCGAACAAACTTCCTGTCCCGCGCAAAACTACAACGCCGAAGAGATATAACCCGCCCCAAGCAGCAAGCGTAGCCAGGACAGCACCAGTCATAGCGCCGATGACTGCTCTCAGTATCTTCATTTTACGGGGAAGAAAAGAATTGTTTTCGAGTTGCGAAAATCTGACCAAATACCCGGAACCACAATATTCAAACTTACTCTTAGACCAGTACCAAAGCCTGTGAGCTTTTCTCCATTCCATAAATCGATATGGCCTCCGCTAGCATTCCCTGCCACCTCTCCGTCACGCGTCCAATAGCCATCGAACATTATTATTCCGGTTCGCCCCTTTACCT
>NZ_JBYSZW010000051.1:0-58548 GCF_058787575.1 Cupriavidus sp. FW305-3-2-15-C-LB2 | reverse complement strand
GCTGAACCTGCAGATCCGCGAGCAGGCCGACTCCGGCCGCCCGACCGTGGTGGCCGAGCCCGACAGCCCGGTGGCCGAGATGTACCGCGCCATCGCGCGCAAGGTGGCGATCAAGGTCGCCGACAAGGCGCGCGACATGACCAGCAAGTTTCCGAGTATCGTGGTGCAAAACACCTGAGCGCGCGCCGCGCGCAGCAACCATGGAAAGCCAGCCTGCCCCCGACCTGCCGGCACCCGCTGCCCGCCCCGCCGTCACCATGGCGGTGGTGATGCGCAAGGTCGCGCTGGCCAACCGCTGGCAGCCGTGGAAGTGGGAGCTGGACGCGGTGCTGCCGGACCTTGGCGAGTTCGGCACGCATCCCGTGTGCCTGGAGCACGACGCCCACGGCGCGCACTGGCTCTACCCGGGCTTCGAGGTGACGTTGTTCCGCGACCAGGGCGAAGGCTATTACCTGAACCTGACCTCGACCACGCCGTGCTGGTTCGTGCTGTGGCGCATGCCAGAGGACGACGGCGCTGGCGAAGAGGCCCATCCGGTGCCGATGACCGTGACGCTGTCGTACAACGAGGCCGGCCGCTGGCTCGATGCCGGCGAGACCGTCGAGAACGTGCCGCTGGCGCCCGAGCAGCGCGAGTGGCTGCAGGCCTATGTCGACCAGCACTACCGGCCCGAGCCCAAGCAGCGGCGCCGGCCCGAATCCTTCAAGGCGCCGGAAGACCGCGCCCGCTACTGATCCTGACGACCTGAGCTTGCCCTGCCGATGAGCGATTCGTCCTTCCTGTCGCGCTGGTCGCGCCGCAAGGCCGCGGTGCGGGAGGGCGTGCCCGTGCCGGCAGAACCGGCACCACCGGCGCATGCCGAAGCCGTCCCCGCGGCCACCGGGGCCGCGCCCGAAGCGCCGCAAGTACCGGCCCCGACGCTGGAGGACGTGGCCGCGCTGCGCCCCGGCGACGAGATCGCCCGGTTCGTGGCCCGCGGCGTGGATGAGTCAGTCAAGCGCGCGGCGCTGAAGACGCTGTTCGCCGATCCGCACTTCAAGGTCATGGACGGGCTCGACATCTATATCGACGACTACAGCAAGCCCGACCCGATCCCGCCGGAGATCCTGCGCCAGCTGCGCCAGTCCGAGACACTGGGCCTGTTCGAGCCGACCGACGAGGAACGCGCGGCGGCACAGGCCGCGGCCGCCGCCGCGGGGCCTGTGGATGTACCGCCGGCGGCGCCCGCCGAGTTCGCCGAATCCGGCGAGACCGCCGACACTACGGACATACCCGCACCAGTCGAAACGCCGCAGCAAACTGTAAGTCAAAGCGCAGAACAGGGCCCGCAAGACCCGGATAAATGCGCGTAGCCTCACAGGTGCAGCGCAGCCTACAATAGGCATCCCCACAATCCGCCGGCCCGCAGACCCCTCGCCAAGAAGGACGTCCGGACCGGTCAGCCGCATTCGCCATGCCGACGCTGATCTGCAACTGCAACGACACCATGCCGCTTGACGGGGCGGCATTGTCCGAAGCAACCAAGGACGCCAACCAGGGCCCCTTGAAGGTCCATCGCCTGCTGTGCCGGCGCGAGATCGGCGACTTCACCGCCGCGCTCGACGGCACCGACGACGTCATCGTCGCCTGCACCCAGGAACGCCAGCTATTTACCGAAGTCGCGGCGCAGGCCGCGCAGGGCAGCGATGGCCGCCCGGTGGTGACTGCGCCGGTGCGCTTCGTCAATATCCGCGAGACCGGCGGCTGGTCACAGGGCGCCCGGCGCGACCCCAAGACCGCCAATGCCAAGATCGCCGCGCTGCTGGCCGTGGCAGCGCTGCCCGAACCTGACCCGGTGCCGGTGGTGGATTACCGTTCCGACGGCGCGGTGCTGGTGCTGGGCCCGGCCCAGCGGGCGCTGCCGTGGGCCGAGCGGCTGGCCGCGATGCAGCTGGAGGTCACGGTGCTGCTGACCGGCAGCGACATGCGTGAAGGCGCCGCGGCGCAGCCTGCGGCGCGCGCCTATCCGGTCCACAGCGGCCGGCTGGCCTCGCTGACGGGCTGGCTGGGCGCGTTCGAAGCCAGCTGGGAGACCGGCGCAGGCCGCAGCAACCCGATCGACCTGGACCTGTGCACCCGCTGCAACGCCTGCATCGACGCCTGTCCCGAGGACGCGATCGACTTCAGCTACCAGATCGACCTGTCGCGCTGCCGCTCGCACCGTGCTTGCGTGCGCGCCTGCGGCGCCGCCGCGGCGATCGACTTCGACCGCCCGCAGGGCACTGTGCAGGGACGCTTCGACCTGGTCTTCGACCTGTGCGACACGCCTGCCTTCACCATGCACCAGCCGCCGCAGGGCTATCTGCACGCCGGCGCCGATGCCGCGCGCCAGCAGGCCCAGGCGCTGATGCTGGCGGGGCTGGTGGGCGAGTTCGAGAAGCCCAGGTTCTTCCGCTACAAGGAAAACCTGTGCGCGCATGGCCGCAACCAGACCACCGGCTGCACCGCCTGCATCGACATCTGCTCGACCGAGGCCATCGGCTCGCGCTGGCATGACGGCAAGGGGCGCATCGAGGTCACGCCCAACCTGTGCATGGGCTGCGGCGCGTGCACCACCGTGTGCCCGAGCGGGGCCATCAGCTATGGCTACCCGGGGCCGGAAGTGACCGGCGCGCGCCTGCGCACGCTGCTGTCAGCGTACCGCCAGGCCGGCGCGCGCGATCCGGTGGTGCTGCTGCATGGCGAGGAATACGGCACGCCCGCGCTGCTGGCACTGGGCCGTTCCGCCCGCGGCGGCAAGGCCAGGGGAGTGCCCGCCAATGTGATGCCGTTGTCGCTGTTCCACCCGGCCTCGGCCGGGCTGGAGCTATGGCTCGCCGCGCTGTGCTGGGGCGCCAGCCGCGTAGCGGTGCTGCTGACCGGCGACGAGGCACCGCAGTACCGCACCGCGCTGCTGGAGCAGATCGCGGTCGGGCGCGCTCTGCTGGCCGGCCTGGGCTATGACGGCGAGGTACTGTCGCTGGTCGAGGCCGCCGATACGCCGGCGCTGGATGCCGGCCTGGCGGCGCTGCGCCCGGGCCGCAACGCAGTGCCGCCGGCGCCGTTCGGCCCCGTCGCGGCCAAGCGCGAGATGCTGGACTTTGTGCTGGATCACCTGGCGCGGCACGCGCCGGTGCCCGCGCCAAGCGTGCCGCTGCCGGCCGGCGCGCCGATCGGCGCGATCGCGGTGGATACGGGCAAGTGCACCATGTGCATGGCCTGCGTCGGCGCGTGCCCGTCGCAGGCGCTGCGCGACAATCCCGAGCGCCCGGTGCTCAGCTTTATCGAGCGCAACTGCGTGCAGTGCGGGCTGTGCGAGAAGACCTGCCCGGAAGACGCCATCAGCCTGGTGCCGCGCCTGCTGGCCGGCGACGCAGCGCGCCGCCCGGTGACCCTGAACGAGACCCAGCCGTTCCATTGCATCCGCTGCGCCAAGCCGTTCGGCACGGCGCAGATGGTGGAGTCGATGCTGGTGCGCCTGGCCGGCCATCCGGCCTTTGCCGGCGCCGCGGCCGAGCGCCTGAAGATGTGCCCTGACTGCCGCGTCATCGACATGATAGAGCGCGATACGGGAACCGCCACCGGCGCCACGCTGCGCTGACAGCGGCCAGGCCACCCAGGACAAATCATCACGACATGACAGATTTCCAGCCGATCCAGCTCACCGCCGCGCCGCCCGCCGACGATGCCGAAGACACCGCCCGCGCCGACCTCTATGGTCTGCTTGCCACGCTGTTCTACCACGCGCCCGACGCCGCGCTGCTGCACCACATCGCCGCCAACCGCGCCGTGGGCGAGGACGCGAACACCGTGCTGGGCAAGGCGTGGAACGCATTGTGCGATGCAGCATCGGAGACCACGGCGGCCGAGGCCGAGGACGAGTACCGGCAGCTGTTCGTGGGCGTGGGCCGCCAGGATGTGTTCCTGTACGGCTCCTTCTACATGACCGGTTTCCTGAACGAGCGCCCGCTGGTGGCGCTGCGCGAAGACCTGGCCCGCTACGGCCTGGAGCGCCATGAAGATGTCAGCGAAACCGAGGACCATATCGCCACGCTGTGCGAGGTGATGCGCTTCCTGGTGGCGGGCGACGACCTGGCGGTGTCCAACCTGGGCGAGCAGCAGCGTTTCTATGCGCAGCACCTGCAGCCCTGGGTGGAGCGATTGTGCGATGCAGTGACGACGCACCCGCAGGCGCGTTTCTATCGCAGCGTGGCAGGCTTGCTGGGCGCGTTTGCCGGCGTGGAAGCGATGGCGCTCGAGATGCATTGAGCGGGCGGCATTGAATATCGGCGCGCTTCGAGGCTTCTTTAGCGCAGCGGGCCCAAGGCGGCCATTTACACGAAAATGGGTTGGAAAGTAGGGAAAAACCCGTGCATATCATGGTCTTTCCTGCTAGTTGATTCTAGAATATGCATAACAACGCATAACGGCTAAAACCATCGGGCTTGGACAGCCGAGGAGCCCCCACATGACACAGAAGCAAACCAGGGTCGCGCGCCGCACGTTTCTCGCGGGCGCTGGAGTTGTGGCTGCCGCTACGGGTGCGGCAGCGCTGACCGCGCGCGGTCCGGCCATGCCGGACCAGGCCGCAGCTCTGCCGGAACCCACCGATCCTCCGTCGGCCAGCAAGGGTTACCGGGTCTCTGACCACATCCGCAAGTACTACCGGACCACGCTGGTGTAGCTGCCAGGGCGGTGTGGTCTGCCGCACCGCCTGCAACCGGACGCGACCTGCGTCCGCATCTGAGGTGAGACATGATCTTGACCCGCAAACGCGCGGCGCAGGGCGCATCCGCCCGCCTCGCTGACGGCCTGGCCAACCGGCCTGAACATGCCGGCGCAGCCTCCGGCCGACTCTCGCAGCGGCTCGCGGCCAGCCTGGCCGGCGCGATGCCGACCATGGACCGCCGCAGCTTCCTCAAGCGCTCTGGCATCGGCGTCGGTGCCGGGCTGGCGGCCTCGCAGCTGACGCTGATCCGCAAGGCGGACGCAGCCGACGACAAGAAGGCGGCTGCCGACGGCAAGACCGGCATCGTGGTCAGGCGCACCGTGTGCGGCCACTGCTCGGTCGGCTGCGCGGTCGATGCGGTGGTGCAGAACGGCGTGTGGATCCGCCAGGAGCCGGTGTTCGATTCGCCCATCAACCTGGGCGCGCACTGCGCCAAGGGCGCGGCGCTGCGCGAGCACGGCCACGGCGAATACCGCCTCAAGTACCCGATGAAGCTGGTCAACGGCAAGTACCAGCGCATCAGCTGGGACCAGGCGCTGGACGAGATCACCGCGAAGATGAAGGAGATCCGCCAGCAGACCGGCCCGGACTCGATGTTCTTCGTCGGCTCGTCCAAGCACAGCAACGAGCAGGCCTACCTGCTGCGCAAGTGGGTGTCGTTCTTCGGCACCAACAACACCGACCACCAGGCGCGCATCTGCCACTCCACCACCGTGGCGGGCGTGGCGAATACCTGGGGATACGGGGCGATGACCAACTCGTACAACGATATGCAGAACGCGAAGGCAGCGCTGTATATCGGCTCCAACGCGGCCGAGGCGCACCCGGTATCGATGCTGCACCTGCTGCACGCCAAGGAGAACGGCTGCAAGGTGATCGTGGTCGATCCGCGCTACACGCGCACCGCAGCCAAGGCGCAACACTACGTGCGCATCCGCTCGGGTACCGACATCGCGTTCCTGTTCGGCATGCTGTACCACATCTTCCAGAACGGCTGGGAAGACCAGAAGTACCTGCAGGACCGCGTCTACGGCATGGACAAGGTCAAGGAAGAGGTCATGGCCAAGTGGACGCCCGACAAGGTCGAGGAAGTCTGCGGCGTGCCCGAGGCGCAGGTGAAGATGGTGGCCGAGATCATGGCCAAGAACCGTCCCAGCACGCTGGTGTGGTGCATGGGTCAGACCCAGCACACCATCGGCAACGCGATCGTGCGGGCCTCGTGCCTCGTGCAGCTGGCGCTGGGCAATATCGGCGTGGCGGGAGGCGGCGCCAACATCTTCCGCGGCCATGACAACGTGCAGGGTGCCACGGACGTGGGCCCCAACCCGGACTCGCTGCCGGGCTACTACGGCCTGGCCACCGGCGCGTGGAAGCACTACGCCGCGGTGTGGGGTGTGGACTATGAATGGATCAAGAAGCAGTTCGTCTCGCAGGCGATGATGGAGAAGTCCGGCACCACGGTGTCGCGCTGGATCGATATCGTCACCGAGAAGAACGAGCTGATCGACCAGGACAACAACGTGCGCGGCGTGTTCTTCTGGGGCCATGCCCCGAACTCGCAGACGCGCGGCCTGGAGATGAAGAAGGCGCTGGACAAGCTCGACCTGCTGGTGGTGGTCGACCCCTATCCGTCGGCGACCGCGGCCATGGCCAACATGCCGCCGGCCGAGGGCGACAAGGTCAACCCGAACCGCGCGGTCTACCTGCTGCCGGCCTGCACGCAGTTCGAGACCTCGGGCACGTGCACCGCGTCGAACCGCTCGCTGCAATGGCGCGAGAAGGTCATCGAGCCGCTGTTCGAGTCGATGCCCGACCATACGCTCATGCAGGCGTTTGCCGACCGGCTCGGCTTTGGCAAGGAGCTGTCGAAGAACATGAAGCTGATCGAGGTGAAGCGCGCCGGCCGCACCTGGATGGAGCCGGAGCCAGAATCGATCCTGCGCGAGATCAACGCCAGCAACTGGACCATCGGCTACACCGGCCAGTCGCCGGAGCGGTTGAAGGCGCATATGCGCAATATGCAGATGTTCGACGTCAAGACGCTGCGCTGCAAGGCGGGCAAGGACCCGGTGACCGGCTACGACCTGAGCGGCGACTACTTCGGGCTGCCGTGGCCGTGCTACGGCACGCCGGAACTGAAGCACCCGGGCTCGCCCAACCTGTACGACACCAGCAAGCACGTGATGGACGGCGGCGGCAACTTCCGCGCCAATTTCGGCGTGGAGCGCGACGGCGTCAGCCTGCTGGCGGAGGACGGTTCGTATTCGCTGGGCGCTGAGATCACCACCGGCTATCCGGAGTTCGATCATGTGCTGCTGAAGAAGCTGGGGTGGTGGGACGACCTGACCGATGCCGAGAAGGCCAAGGCCGAAGGCAAGAACTGGAAGACCGACCTGTCGGGCGGCATCCAGCGCGTGGTGATGAAGAACCATGGCTGCCACCCGTTCGGCAACGCCAAGGCGCGCGCGGTGGTATGGAACTTCCCCGACGCGATCCCGCAGCATCGCGAGCCGCTGTACTCCACGCGCCCGGACATGGTCGCCAAGTACCCGACCCACGACGACAAGATGGCGTTCTGGCGGCTGCCGACGCTGTACAAGTCGGTGCAGCAGCGCAATATCGAGAACAAGGTCTATGAAAAGTTCCCGATCATCCTGACCTCCGGGCGGCTGGTCGAGTACGAGGGCGGTGGCGAAGAAACCCGCTCCAACCCGTGGCTGGCCGAACTGCAGCAGGAGAACTTCGTCGAGATCAACCCGCGCGCGGCGTCCGACCGCGGTATCCGCAACGGTGACTTCTGCTGGGTGAAGACGCCCACCGGGGCCCGCATCAAGGTGCGCGCGCTGGTGACCGAGCGGGTGGGGCCCGATACCGCGTTTATCCCGTTCCATTTCTCGGGCTGGTGGCAAGGCAAGGACCTGAAGGACTACTATCCCGCGGGCGCGATGCCGGTGGTGCGCGGCGAGGCGGTCAACACGGCCACCACCTACGGCTATGACTCGGTGACGATGATGCAGGAAACCAAGACCACCGTTTGCCAGATCGAGCGGTTTGCCTAAGCGCAGAGGGACACCATGGCACGCATGAAATTTATCTGTGACGCCGAGCGCTGCATCGAGTGCAACAGCTGCGTCACTGCCTGCAAGAACGAGCACGAGGTGCCCTGGGGCGTGAACCGGCGCCGCGTGGTCACCGTCAACGACGGCATGGTCGGCGCCGAGAAATCGATCTCGGTGGCCTGCATGCACTGTTCGGACGCGCCCTGCATGGCGGTCTGCCCGGTCGACTGCTTCTACCGCACCGAGGACGGCGTGGTGCTGCACGACAAGGACGTCTGCATCGGCTGCGGCTACTGCTCCTACGCCTGCCCGTTCGGCGCGCCGCAGTTCCCGTCGACCGGCACCTTCGGCGTGCGCGGCAAGATGGACAAGTGCACCTTCTGCGCTGGCGGCCCGGAAAAGAACGGCTCGGAAGCTGAGTTCGAGAAATACGGCCGCAACCGCCTGGCCGAAGGCAAGCTGCCGCTGTGCGCCGAGATGTGCTCGACCAAGGCGCTGCTGGGCGGCGACGGCGATGTGATCGCCGACATCCTGCGCAACCGCGTGATCAAGCGCGGCACCGGCGGCGACGTGTTCGGCTGGGGCACGGCCTACGGCACCGCCAAGGGCGGCGCGGCCCAGCCGGCCCAACCGGCACAGCCGGCGCCCGCTGCACCGGCCGCACCCGCGGCCCCGGGAGGGCAAGCGTCATGAACCGCGTCCGCGTTGTTGCATTGGTGTCGCTGTGCGGCGTGCTGCTGGCAGCTTGCGGCGAGAAGCCGCAGACCATCAGCCCGTCGCACCGCAAGACTGACGCCCAGGCCTACCAGGGCGCCCCGGATGATCCGTTCGTGGCCAAGGGCTGGAAGCAGGGCGACAAGACCAGCTGGGACAACCAGATTCGCCAGCGCAACCAGTTGCAGAACGAGTACAACCGCACGCAATGAAGGCGCTGCAGCTGGGCCGCCCCGGCAGCCGGGCGCTGGCCCTCGACGATCCGAAGGAGTGCACATGACGCCGTCGCAGAATGCATGCCGCGCAGGCTGGCGGCGCTGGCTCAGCGCCGGCGCGCTGGCACTGGCGGCCTTTGCCGGCACCGCCGCCGCACAGGCGCCGGCCTCGGCACCGCCGGCACCGGCCGCCGCGCAGGCCAATGCCGACACCAACAACCCGGCCACGCACCCGGTCCAGCCGCTGGCCGGCATCGCATCCGAGAATATCTTCAACATACCGCGCCGCGATATCGCCGCCGAGGCCCAGTCGCAGCAGCAGCGCACCGTCACGCAGCCCGGCAACAATGCGCCGGTCTGGCGCGAGGTCAATTCCGACCAGCGCCACTACAGCAGCCTGCCCGACAAGGAAGCCGGCGTGCTGATCCAGCGCACCGGGCAGCAATGGCGCCTGTTCCGCAACGGCGTCATCACCGTCTGGGGCGGCTGGCTGCTGCTGGTGGTGCCGCTTGCCATCCTGGGCTTCTTCCTCTGGCGCGGCGCCATCCCGCTGCGCACGCCGCGCACCGGCCGCATGATCGAGCGCTTCACGCCGCTTGAGCGCATTGTCCACTGGACCATGGCGATCTCGTTCGTGGTGCTGGCGGTGTCGGGCATCGTGCTGCTGCTGGGCAAGCATTTCCTGCTGCCGCTGATGGGCCACATGCTGTTCGGCTGGCTGACCTACGTGCTGAAGAACCTGCACAACGTGATCGGCCCGATCTTCACGCTGTCGGTGATCGTGGCCTTCGTGGTGTTCGTGCGCGACAACCTGCCCAACCGCGACGACATGCGCTGGGTCACCAGCCTTGGCGGCCTGGCGTCCGGCAAGCATGTGCCGAGCGGGCGCTTCAATGCCGGCGAGAAGATGTGGTTCTGGATCGGCGTGTTCGTGTTCGGGCTGGTGCTGTCGGCATCGGGCTGGGTGCTGGACATGATCGTGCCAGGCATGGACTACTACCGCGCGACCATGCAGATCGCCAACGTGATCCATGGGATCTCGGCCGTGCTGATGATCGCGATGGCGTGCGGCCATATCTACATGGGCACGGTCGGCATGGAAGGCGCCTACCGCGCCATGCGCGACGGCTGGGTGGACGAGGCCTGGGCCAAGGAGCACCACGAGCACTGGTACGACGACATCAAGTCCGGCAAGATCCCGGCCCAGCGTTCGGCCAGCCCGGAAGCCGCCGCGGGGCGCAACACCCGGCATACCCCGGGCGAAGCCTGAGGCCGGCTGCCAACCAGACCATGCGGAACCCACGATGACGATGACACGCACCCTGACGCTGGTTGCCCTGTGCGCGGGCGCCACCCTTGCCACTGGCGCGCTGGCCAAGCTGCCGCCGCCGACCGAGGCCCAGCAGGCCAAGGCCGCTGAGACCAAGGCGCGCGCCGCCTGGGCCGACAAGGTCGCCGCCTACCAGTTGTGCCGCGCGCAGGACAAGACCGCGGCGCGTTACTTCGCCGAGCGCAAGGCCCACGGCCAGGAAACCCGCGCGCCGTCGCAAGCCGCCGCGTGTGCCGATCCGGGCCCGTTTGTGGCGCCGACCGCCGCTGCGCCGGCCGCCCCGGCGCCAGCCGTGGCCAGCACCGCGGCCGACGCCAAACCAGCCGCGGCCGGCGCGGTACAATCCCCTGCAAAGGCGCCGTAACCACAGCCCCATGCACGCCGCGCGCGGCGCGGGGCCCTCACCAGCAGTCCCGAGCCCCTCGTCATGACCCTGCGTCCCGAGCTTACCCAGGCAGCCGTTCCCCTGATCGAAGAGGTTGAAGTCGTCGACGAGCAGGGCCGCGTGCGCGCGGCCTACCTGCCGGGCGAGCGTCCGCTGACGGTCTACCTCGACAAGCGCGAGCTGGTCACGCTGATGACCCTGGGCGGCGCGCCCGAGCACCTGGTGCTCGGCTACCTGCGCAACCAGCGGCTGGTGGAATCGATCGAAGACATCGCCGCGGTGCAGGTCGACTGGGAAACCGAGTCCGCCGCCGTGACCACGCGCAATGGCGTGGACCGCATCGAGGAACGCACCGCGCGCCGCGTGGTGACCACCGGCTGCGGGCAAGGCACCGTGTTCGGCTCGCTGCTCGATGAGGTCGACAACATCCGCCTGCCGGTTGGCGCCACGCTGGACCAGGACACCCTGTACGGCATCATCGACACCATCCGGCTGCAGCAGTCGGTCTACAAGCAGGCTGGCTCGGTGCACGGCTGCGCGCTGTTCCAGGGCACCGAGCTGCTGATGTTCATCGAGGACGTGGGCCGCCACAACGCCGTGGACGCCATCGCCGGGCGCATGTGGCTGGAAGGCATGACGGGCAGCGACAAGATCTTCTACACCACCGGGCGCCTGACTTCCGAGATGGTGATCAAGGGCGCGCAGATGGGCATCCCGTTCCTGCTGTCGCGCTCGGGCGTGACGCAGATGGGCTACCAGATGGCCCGGCGCGTCAACCTGACGCTGTTTGCGCGCTGCACCGGCAAGCACTTCCTGCTCTACACCGGGCGCGAGCGCTTCCGCCACCGGCTGCCTGAAGACGCGGTGGTGTAAGCGGCACTTGGTTGTTTGCGTTTGCATAAAGGGGTGGGCGCGATTGGTTGTACAATGCGGCGCACTCCGAGCCAGTGTGTTTACCCTCCCAACCTTATGAGCATCAAATCCGACAAGTGGATCCGCCGCATGGCGGAGCAGCACGGCATGATCGAGCCGTTCGCGCCAGGCCAGGTCCGGGAGCAGGACGGGCGCAAGATCGTTTCGTACGGCACCTCGAGCTACGGCTACGACATCCGCTGCGCCGACGAATTCAAGATCTTCACCAATATCAACAGCACCATCGTCGATCCGAAGAATTTCGACGAGAAGTCGTTCGTGGATTTCAAGGGCGATGTCTGCATCATCCCGCCCAATTCGTTCGCGCTGGCGCGCACGATGGAATACTTCCGGATCCCGCGCAGCGTGCTGACCATCTGCCTGGGCAAGAGCACCTACGCCCGCTGCGGCATCATCGTCAATGTGACGCCGTTCGAGCCGGAGTGGGAAGGCTATGTGACGCTGGAGTTCTCCAACACCACGCCGCTGCCCGCCAAGATCTACGCCGGCGAGGGTTGCGCCCAGGTGCTGTTCTTCGAGAGCGACGAAGTCTGCGAGACCTCGTACCGTGACCGCGGCGGCAAGTACCAGGGCCAGCACGGTGTCACACTGCCGAAGACCTGAGCGCATTACAATGCCGGCGTTTGCCGGAAGGCTGGCCCCGAGAATGGCCGCCACACCTGACGTCAGAGCCACATGTCGCCGCAGCGGGGAACCTCCTGCCGGCCATGTGGCTCAAGTCCTTTATGTCCTGCTTTCCATCAAGGATGCCCGATGAAATTCCGTTTCCCCGTCATCATCATTGACGAAGACTTTCGCTCCGAGAACATCTCCGGCTCGGGCATCCGCGCGCTGGCCGAGGCGATCGAGAAAGAGGGCATGGAGGTCATGGGCCTGACCAGCTACGGCGACCTGACGTCGTTTGCGCAGCAGTCCAGCCGGGCATCGACCTTTATTGTCTCGATCGATGACGACGAGTTCACGCGCGACGGCGATGACCAGCTCGAGGCCGCCGCCATCGAAAAGCTGCGCGCCTTCGTCACCGAAGTGCGCCGCCGCAACTCGGACCTGCCGATCTTCCTGTACGGCGAGACCCGCACCTCGCGCCACATCCCCAACGATATTCTGCGCGAGCTGCACGGCTTCATCCACATGTTCGAGGACACGCCGGAATTCGTGGCACGCCACATCATCCGCGAAGCCAAGGTCTACCTCGACACGCTGGCGCCGCCGTTCTTCAAGGCGCTGATCGACTACGCGCAGGACAGCTCGTACTCGTGGCACTGCCCGGGGCACTCGGGCGGCGTGGCTTTCCTGAAGAGCCCGGTGGGCCAGGTGTTCCACCAGTTCTTCGGCGAGAACATGCTGCGCGCCGACGTCTGCAACGCGGTCGATGAACTGGGCCAGCTGCTGGACCACACCGGCCCGGTGGCCGCATCGGAGCGCAATGCCGCGCGCATCTTCAACTCCGACCACATGTATTTCGTCACCAACGGCACCTCCACCTCGAACAAGATGGTGTGGCATGCCAACGTGGCGCCGGGCGACATCGTGGTGGTGGACCGCAACTGCCACAAGTCGATCCTGCACGCGATCATGATGACGGGCGCGATCCCGGTCTTCCTGATGCCCACGCGCAACCACTACGGCATCATCGGCCCGATCCCGAAGAGCGAGTTCGATCCGGAGACGATCAGGAAGAAGATCGCCAACCACCCGTTCGCCAGCAAGGCCAAGAACCAGAAGCCGCGCATCCTGACCATCACTCAGGGTACGTACGATGGCGTGCTGTACAACGCCGAGCAGATCAAGGAAATGCTGGCCGCCGAGATCGATACGCTGCACTTCGATGAAGCCTGGCTGCCGCATGCGGCCTTCCACGACTTCTATCGCAATATGCACGCGATCGGCAAGGACCGCCCGCGCAGCAAGGACGCGCTGGTGTTCGCCACCCAGTCGACGCACAAGCTGCTGGCCGGCCTGTCGCAGGCCTCGCAGATCCTGGTGCAGGATTCCGAGACGCGCAAGCTGGACCGCTACCGCTTCAACGAGGCGTACCTGATGCACACCTCGACCAGCCCGCAGTACTCGATCATCGCCTCGTGCGACGTGGCCGCGGCGATGATGGAAGCGCCGGGCGGCACCGCGCTGGTGGAAGAAAGCATCCAGGAGGCGATGGATTTCCGCCGCGCCATGCGCAAGGTCGAGGGCGACTACGACGACGGCAAAAACGGCGACTGGTGGTTCAAGGTGTGGGGCCCGGACGCACTGATCGAAGACGGCATCGGCGACCGCGAAGAGTGGATGCTCAAGGCCAATGAGCGCTGGCACGGCTTCGGCGACCTCGCCGACGGCTTCAACCTGCTCGACCCGATCAAGGCCACCATCATCACCCCGGGCCTGGACGTGGACGGCGAGTTCAGCGAACGCGGCATCCCGGCGGCCATCGTCACCAAGTACCTGGCCGAGCACGGCATCATCATCGAGAAGACCGGGCTGTATTCGTTCTTCATCATGTTCACTATCGGCATCACCAAGGGCCGCTGGAACTCGCTGGTGACCGAGCTGCAGCAGTTCAAGGACGACTACGACCAGAACCAGCCGCTGTGGCGCGTGCTGCCGGAATTCGTCGCCAAGCACCCGCAATACGAGCGCATGGGCCTGCGTGACCTGTGCGATGCGATCCACAGCGTGTACAAGGCCAACGACGTGGCCCGTGTGACGACGGAGATGTACCTGTCGGACATGGAGCCGGCGATGAAGCCGTCGGATGCCTGGGCCATGATGGCGCACCGCGAGATCGAGCGCGTGCCGGTCGACGACCTGGAGGGCCGCGTCACCGCCATCCTGCTGACGCCGTACCCGCCGGGCATTCCGCTGCTGATTCCGGGCGAGCGCTTCAACCGCACCATCGTGCAGTACCTGAAGTTCGCGCGCGAGTTCAACAAGCTGTTCCCTGGCTTCGAGACCGACATCCACGGCCTGGTCGAGGACGAGGTCGACGGCAAGACGGCGTACTTTGTCGACTGCGTGAAGCAGGGCGGCTGAGCGCCAGTCCGCGTTCCGCTGACGTGAACAGGGCCCCGCTATGCGGGGTCCTTTCTTTTGGGGTGGGGCTAGGTGAACGGATTCAGCAGCATCGCGCCCGTGCCGCGGAAATCCTCAACATTGCGCGTGACAATGGTCAGGTCGTGGATCAGCGCGGTGGCGGCAATGAACTTGTCCAGCGCGTGCTCAGGCCGCGGCGCGCGCAGCTGGCCCCAGACCTGGGCGACGTCGGCATCGACAGGCAACACCAGCCGGCCAAAATCCTCCAGCACGGTCGCCAGCCATTGCTCCAGCACCTCGGCCTGCGCCGTATCGCCGCGATGGCGGATCAGCGCTACGCCACGCTGGAGCTCGCCCACGGTCAGCGCCGACAGGTAGAGCGCGGCACCTTCCCGCGCCGCCTGCCGGAAGAATGCGCGCACGCCGGGGTTGGCGCGTTCGCGCTTGCGCGTTTCGCTGATGACGTTGGTATCAATCAAATACACGCGGCGCCTCGCCTGGATTCTGGATCCGCTCGAAGTCGGCGTCTTGCCCGACGTCCGGGATGCTGGCCAGCACCTCGGCCAGGCTGCGCCGGCGCGTGCCGCCCAGCGCCTGCGCCAGGATGGCGCGGTGTTCGGCCTCGGCGCTGCGGCCGTTGGCGACGGCCCGCTCGCGCAGGCGCTGGACCAGGGATTCATCGATGCCACGAACGAGTAGTGTTGCCATCTTGAGCTCCTCACCATCGGATGGAGCAAGGATAGCATTGTTATCAATACGGCGGTCACGTATCGACGGCAGGCTGTGCATCGTTGCCGTGTCCGGCCGGTACAAGGGTGTGGTGGGCATGGTGGCTCTCCTGGGGGTCAGTCTGCTGAACACAGGAGCCAGTCTGGGCCCCGCCGGAGCGCCGGTCGATGAGCCGATTCGCAATCGCGCGCCATGCCTTGCGGCGACACCAAAGCGCCACCGCGCCACCACCGCCGGACGGCGCCGGGGTGGACCCGCGCCAATGAAAAAGCCCCGCGTTGCCGCGGGGCTTGCCAGGCTTGCGCGTCCCCGGGGAGCTGGTTCAGCGCTTCTTTTCGAACTCAAACTGCGGCGCGGCCGATTCGCTTTCCGCGGGCGGCTGTGTCGGCAGCTCCAGCGATCCGCCAGCGGCGGGCTGCGACCCCGGTGCCGGTACCGACAGGCTCGGCGCCGGCTTGGGGCTGGTGCCTCCCAGGTCGAGGCTCAGGTCGCGCGTGATGCTGCGATCCTGTGCCTTTTGCGTGCCGGTGCTGACCAGGCCGGGGAAGACGATGATCAGCGCCACCATCACCAGCTGGATGACCACGAACGGCACCGAGCCCCAGTAGATATCCGAGGTCTTCACCTCGCGCGGCGCGACTGAGCGCAGATAGAACAGCGAGAAGCCGAACGGCGGGTGCATGAACGAGGTCTGCATGTTCACGGCCAGCAGCACGCCGAACCAGATCAGGTCGATGCCGAGCTTGTCCGCCACCGGGCCGACCAGCGGCACCAGGATAAAGGCCAGCTCGAAGAAGTCCAGGAAGAACGCCAGCAGGAAGAACAGCACGTTCACCGCGATCAGGAAGCCGGCCTGGCCGCCGGGCAGCGCGGTCAGCAGGTGCTCCACCCAGATATGGCCGTCCACGCCGTAGAACGTCAGCGAGAACACGCGCGCGCCGATCAGGATGAAGATCACGAAGGCCGACAGCTTGAGCGTCCCTTCCATCGCCTGCCGGGTCAGCCCCAGGTCAAGGCGGCGCTTCATCAGCGCCAGCACCAGCGCGCCGAGCGCACCCATGCCGCCGCCTTCGGTCGGCGTGGCCACGCCGACGAAGATCGTGCCGAGCACCAGGAAGATCAGCGCCAGCGGCGGGATCAGCACGAAGGTGACCTTCTCGGCCATGCGCGACAGCAGGTTCAGCTTCAGCGCCTTGTTGATCACCGCCAGCACGAAGGCGAACAGGATGGCCGCGCCGACCGAGATCACCAGCCGCTCATCCAGCGGTGCCTCGGGCTTGTACATCTTGTCCACCGCCACGCCCACCACGATCGACAGCGCGGTCAGCACCAGCACCGAGGTGGCGCCGCTCTTGCCGCTGGGTTCGCGGAAGGTGCGCGCCTCGAGCGGCAGCGCCGGCGCCGCGGCCGGCTTGATCAGCGTGATCAGCAGCACGTAGCCCATGTACAGGCCGGTCAGCACCAGGCCCGGCACGAACGCGCCCTTGTACATGTCGCCGACCGAGCGGCCGAGCTGGTCGGCCAGCACGATCAGCACCAGCGACGGCGGAATGATCTGCGCCAGCGTGCCCGACGCGGCGATCACACCCGACGCCAGCCGCTTGTCGTACTTATACTTCAGCATCAGCGGCAGCGAGATCAGCCCCATCGAGATCACCGAGGCCGCCACCACGCCGGTGGTCGCTGCCAGCAGCGCGCCGACGAAGATCACGGCATAGGCCAGGCCGCCGCGGATCGGGCCGAACAGCTGGCCGATGGTGTCGAGCAGGTCCTCGGCCATGCCTGAGCGTTCCAGGATCAGGCCCATGAAGGTGAAGAACGGGATCGCCAGCAGCGTGTCGTTCTCGATGATGCCGAACAAGCGGCTGGGCAGTGCCTGCAGCAGCGCGGGCTGGAGCAAGCCCAGCTCGATGCCGACGAAGGCGAACAGCAGACCGTTGGCGGCCAGCGCGAAGGCGATCGGAAAACCCGACAGCAGGAATATGACCAGCGTGCCGAACATGATCGGCGCCATGTTTTGGATCAGGAATTGCGTCATCGTAGGCGCCTGTTATTGTTTTGCCGACGGGCCGGGGCGATCGGCGTCCGCTATCGTCGCGGCGATTTCCGCTGCGGGGTCGATCGAATGCTTGCGGAATGCGGAGGCCGGCAGCAGGCCCTTCAGGTAGGCGAAGCGCTTGATCAGTTCGGACAGGCCTTGCAGGATCAGCAGGAAGAAGCCAGCCACGATCAGGAACTTGGCCGGCCAGCGGATCAGGCCGCCGGCATTGCCCGACATTTCATGGCCGACATAGGACAGCCAGAAGTAGGGGATCGACAACCACAGAATGATCAGCGTGATCGGCATCAGGAAGAAAATGATGCCAAAGACGTCGATCCACGCCTGGGCGCGCTCGGACAGGCGGCCGGCAATGACGTCGATGCGGACATGCTCGTCGCGGCGCAGCGTGTAGGGCGCACCGAGCAGGAACACACCGGCGAACATATACCACTGCAGTTCGAGCCAGGCATTGGAGCTGATGCTGAAGGTGTAGCGAATGATGGCGTTGCCCGCGCAGACCAGTACGGCCAGCAGGATCAGCCATTTCGCCCACTGCCCGATGAAATCAGTCACGGCGTCGATAAGCCGCGAGATCCTCATAAGGAAAGACATGTGATCGTCCTAGGGATTTTGGGATACAGGGGTGGCGCGTTAGTCTACGGTGTCAGCCGCTCCGTATCTTTAGGGTGAATCCCCAGTGCATCACATTTGCACCGATTTCCGCACCAATTAGGTGCGGTTTTCGATGGGATTCGGATATTTCAAGGCCGAATGTTTACCGGCGGAGAATGACCGCTACTTGCCATAAACCATAGCTAATAGGTGCGTTTGCACACAGAAAATCAGAACGGGAGCTTGTTGCTCCCGTTCATGGCCGGCGGGTTACCCCTGAAGCGGGGGTCAGCCGTTCAGCGTCTTGCGTGCCTCGGCGATGGCGGCGCGCACCTGCGCCGGCGCCGTGCCGCCGATATGGTCGCGCGCGGCGACCGAGCCTTCCAGCGTCAGCACCGCGTGCACGTCGTCGCCGATCAGCGCGGCCTTGTCGCCCAGGCCCGAGACTTCGCGCAGCTCGGCCACGCTCAGGTCGGCCAGGTCGCACTGGCGGCTGTCGCAGGCGCGCACCGCGTGGGCCACGGCCTCGTGCGCGTCGCGGAAGGGCAGGCCCTTCTTGACCAGGTAGTCGGCCAGGTCGGTGGCGGTGGCGTAGCCCTGCAGCGCGGCGGCGCGCATCGCTTCCGGCTTGACGGTGATGCCCGGCACCATGTCGGCAAAGATGCGCAGCGTGTCCACGATGGTGTCGACGGTGTCGAACAGCGGCTCCTTGTCTTCCTGGTTGTCCTTGTTGTACGCCAGCGGCTGGCCCTTCATCAGCGTCAGCAGGCCGATCAGGTGGCCGTTGACGCGGCCGGTCTTGCCGCGCGCCAGTTCGGGCACGTCGGGGTTCTTCTTCTGCGGCATGATCGAGCTGCCGGTGCAGAAACGGTCGGCGATGTCGATAAAGCCCACGCGCGGGCTCATCCACAGCACCAGCTCTTCCGAGAAGCGCGACACGTGGGTCATCACCAGCGCGGCGGCGGCGCAGAATTCGATGGCGAAGTCGCGGTCCGACACGGCGTCCAGCGAGTTGCGGCACACGCCGTCGAAGCCCAGCTGCTGCGCCACGAACTCGCGGTCGATCGGGTAGCTGGTGCCGGCCAGCGCGGCCGCGCCCAGCGGCAGGCGGTTGACGCGCTTGCGGCAGTCGGCCATGCGCTCGGCATCGCGCGTGAACATCTCGTTGTAGGCCAGCAGGTGGTGGCCGAAGGTCACCGGCTGCGCCACCTGCAGGTGGGTGAAGCCGGGCAGGATGGTGTCGGCGTTCTGTTCGGCCAGGTCCAGCAGCGCGGCGCGCAGCGCGCCCAGCAGCACCATGATGTTGTCGATCTCGCTGCGCAGCCACAGGCGGATGTCGGTGGCGACCTGGTCATTGCGCGAGCGGCCGGTGTGCAGGCGCTTGCCGGCATCGCCCACCAGCGCGGTCAGGCGCGCCTCGATGTTCAGGTGGACGTCTTCCAGGTCCAGCTTCCACTCGAAGCCGCCGGCCTCGATCTCGGCCTTGATCTGCGCCATGCCGCGCTCGATCTCGGCGCGGTCGGCCTCGGCGATGATGCCCTGCTTTGCCAGCATGGCCGCGTGGGCCAGCGAGCCCTGGATGTCGAACAGGGCCAGGCGCTTGTCGAAGAACACCGAGGCGGTGTAGCGCTTCACCAGGTCGGACATCGGTTCGGAGAAGCGGGCGGACCAGGCTTCGCCTTTCTTGGCAAGTTGGGAGGTGGACATGGACGTCGGCTGCAGTGGCTCGCGCCGGCGTGCGGACGGCGGCGGGCGCGAGAAATTGGGAAACGGCGATTATATCGCCCGCCGGCCCGCTGGCGGCACTGGGTGGCGCTGGCCGGCCCGGCAGCGCCGATCATCAGAGCCGGCTGTGGATCACAGGCCCCTTGAACACCACCGGGCCGCTTGGCCCATCGGCGTTGGGCGAGCCGCCCGGCGGCTCGATGCTGACCGCCAGCGCGGGCACCGCCGCGGGCAGTTGCGCCAGCGCCAGCCGGGCTTCGGGTGCCCGCCCGATCACGCCGAGCGACTGCGGCTTGCCGCCCGCAGGCAGTGCCCACAACTGCAGTACCTGCTGGTCGCTCAGGGCCAGGTGATCCAGGCGGCGCACGATCAGGCTGCGTGCGCCGGCGTCCCACGACACCAGCATCGCAGGCTGGGCACGGTCGTCGTTCAGCACGGCGAGGACCTCGGCCGGCGCCGCCTGATCCTGCCGGGCCAGCTGGATGCCGATGCCGACGGCCAGCACCGCCACCATGGCCATTGCCGCCGCGGCGCCGCGCCAGAACACCGGGGCTGACCACAGGCGCTGCCACCAGCCGTCCGCAGGGCGGGTGTCAGGCGCCGGGCGGTCCGGCTGACTGGCCGGATCTGCCATTTTCCAGCCGAGGCGATCCTCGATCCCGCACCAGACCTTGTCGACCGGCTCGGCGGCCGCCTGCAACTCGGCCACGCCCGCCAGCCGCGCCTGCCAGCGGTGGATCGCGGCGCGCACCGCGGGCTCTTCGCGCGCGAGTTGTTCCAGGCGTCGGCGTGCGCCGCCGCGCAGCACCCCCAGCGCGTACTGCGCGGCGATGCGGTCGAGCAGGTCGGGATGGCTGGCCAGCTTCATGCCGCGCCCTCCATGCAGCTGCGCAGCCGCTCCAGGCCGCGCCGGATCCAGGACTTGACCGTCCCCAGCGGCGCGCGCAGGCGGGCGGCCAGCTCGGCGTGGCTCAGGTCCTGCAGGTAGGCCAGCATGATGGCCTGGCGCTGCGGCTGCTCCAGGCGCTGCAGGCAGCGGTTGAGCGCGCGTGCCTGCTGGCTGGCATCGGCCAGTTCCGCGGGCCCGGCGGTGTCGTCGGCCAGCCACTCGCCCAGGTCTTTGTCAAGCTCGACCGTCTGCCCGACGCGTGCCGCGCTTGCCCGGCGCAGGCAGTCCAGCGCGCGGTTGCGCACGATCGCGGTCATCCAGGTCATCGGCGCGGCCAGGTGCGGCCGGTAGTCGCCGGCGTGGTGCCAGATGCTGACAAAGCTTTCCTGCACGACATCCTCCGCCCAATCGCGCCTGCCAGTGATACGCAGCGCAAGGCCAAACAGTTTCGTCGCGGTGAGGTCATAGAGGCCGCGCAGCGCCTGCCGCTCGCCGATGGCCACGGCCTGGAGCAGGGCCGCAAGCCGCTCGGCGCCGGGCGGCGCGGCGTAGGTTTCGGCGGAAGGGGACACCGGAGAGGGGGGCACCGGGGCGTCTCGCGAAAGGGTGTTGCCGGATTATAGGCACGACCTTGCATCCGATTGGCCCCGGCGTGCGTATCAGGTGGCAGGCGCACGATGGCGGCCCCGGGCTGCGGGCCGCGGCGCCGTTGATCCCACACAGGAGAACATCATGGAACGCATGCGCACCACTGCGGTCACGACAGATCCGACCGATTCCCTTGACCGCATTGTGACCGCGCCCGATGCGCGCCGCCGCGGGCTGCTCAAGGCGCCGGGGCTGTTCGCGCTGGGCTCGCTCGCCGTCATCAGCCTTGGCGAGTCCATGCCGGCCTGGGCGCAGACCCAGTCGGGCAGCACCAGGGACGACATCAATATCCTGAACACTGCGCTGGGACTGGAATACCAGGCGATCGCGGCCTACCAGGTGGGCGCGGAAAGCGGCCTGCTGCAAAAGCCGGTGCTTGCCACCGCGGTCAAGTTCCAGGACCACCACAAGGCGCACGCGCAGGTGCTGGCCGGGACGGTGTCAAAGCTGGGCGGCACCCCGGTGGTGGCGAAGAAGGCGTCGGAATACACCTTCCCGACTGACAAGCTGAAGACCCAGGCCGATGTGCTGCGCTTTGCCGCGGGGCTGGAGAAGGGCGCCACCGCCGCCTACCTGGGCGTGCTGCCGAACTTCCACAACCGCGAACTGACCCGCGCCGCCGGCAGCATCCTCGGGGACGAGGCGATGCACTGGGCGGTGCTGCTGCACGCGCTGGGTGAGGATCCGGTGCCGGGGGCGTTTGTGGGGTGAGGGGTCAGACTGGCGCCATTTGAAATAGCTGCCGCCCGATGTGGACGCGGCCCTCTCCCGCACGCGGGAGAGGGGCGCAAACCGGCAGCACTCTGACGCCAATCAGCCCGTATTGCGCAGGCCCGCCGCGACCCCGTTGATGGTCAGGTGGATGCCGCGCCGCACCCGGATGTCGTCGCCATCCTTGCCCGAGCGGTAGCGTTTCAGCAACTCAACCTGCAAGTGGTTCAGCGGGTCGAGGTAGGCAAAGCGGTTCTTGATCGAGCGCGCCAGCAGCGGGTTGTCCGCCAGCCGTTCCTGGTGGCCGGTGACCAGCGTCAGCATCTCGCAGGTCAGGTGCCATTCCTTGCTGATGCGGTTGAACACGGTGCGGCGCAGGGCCGCGTCATCGCACAGCTGGGCGTAGCGCGAGGCCACGGCCAGGTCGGTCTTGGCCAGCACCATGTCCATGTTGGACAGCAGCGTCGAGAAGAACGGCCAGGTCTTGACCATGCGGCGCAGCGTGGTCACGGCCAGCTTGCGCGCCTTGTCGTCCGGCGCGGTGTCCAGCAGCGACTTGACCGCGCTGCCGAAGCCGTACCAGCCCGGCAGCAGCAGCCGGCACTGGCCCCACGAGAAGCCCCACGGAATCGCCCGCAGGTCTTCGATGCGGCGGTTCTTCTTGTCCATCAGCTTGCGCGAGGCCGGGCGCGAACCCAGGTTCAGGTCGGCGATCTCGGTGATCGGCGTGGTGGCGAAGAAGTAGTCCTTGAAGCCCGGGGTCTCGTAGACCAGGTCGCGGTAGGCGGTGAAGGCTCGGTCCGACAGCTGCTGCATCACGGCCTCGAACATGTCGAGGTCCTTGGGTGCGTTCTGCTGCGGCAACAGCGAGGCTTCCAGCGTGGCGGCGACCACCGTTTCCAGGTTGCGCCGGCCGATCTCGGCGTTGGCGAACTTGCTGTTGATGATCTCGCCCTGCTCGGTCAGACGGATCTGGCCGTTCACCGTGCCCGGCGGCTGCGACAGGATGGCCTGGTAGGTCGGGCCGCCGCCGCGGCCGACGGTGCCGCCGCGGCCGTGGAACAGGCGCAGCTTGACCTGACGCTGCTCGAACAGCTGCACCAGCTCCAGCTCGGCCTTGTACAGCTCCCAGGTGGAAGTCAGGAAGCCGCCGTCCTTGTTCGAGTCCGAGTAGCCAAGCATCACTTCCTGCTCGACGCCATGGTGCGCGATCACCGAGTCGAAGCCCGGCAGGTCCAGCAGCGACTGCATGATGCCGGCGGCGTTGCGCAAGTCCTCGATGGTCTCGAACAGCGGGATCACCATCAGCTCCATGCGCGCCGGGTCGGTCTTGCTGCCCAGCGTGCCCTGCAGCATGCCGGATTCCTTCTGCAGCAGCATCACTTCGACCAGGTCCGACAGCGTCTCGGTGTGCGAGATGATGTAGTTGCGCGCAATGCGCTTGCCATAGCGCGCGCGCAGCTCGCGCGCGGCGGCGAAGATCGCCAGTTCCTTGCGGGTCTGCTCGGAATACTCATGCCACGGCAGCGTCAGCAGGCGCGGCTGGCGCAGTTCGGCCAGCAACAGTTCCAGCTTGCGCGCCTCGGGCAGGGCGGCGTAGTCGGGGGCGATGCCGGCGGCGGCGAACAGCTCGGCGATGACCGCCTCATGCACGTCCGAGACCTGGCGCATGTCGACCGATGCCAGGTGGAAACCGAACACGCCGATGGCGCGCGCCAGCGCTTCGATACGGCCATTGGCCAGCGCCTGGCCATGGTTGGCGCGCAGCGAGTCGACCACCACCTGCACGTCGGCGGCAAAGGCCTCGGCGCTGTCATAGGGCTCGGCCGGCGCCACCGGGCGGCGCGGCACGGCATGGCCGGTCAGCGCCTTGCTGGTTGCGGCCAGGCGCGCGTAGATGCCGATCAGCGCGCGGCGGTAGGGTTCGTCGGCGCGATGCTCGGAGTGGTCGGGCGAGCGCTCGGCCAGCGCCAGCAGTTCCGGGCTGGCGTCGACCATCAGCGTCGACATCGACAGCTCCGCGCCCAGCGCATGGACTTCATCCAGGTACCAGTCGATGATCATCTGCCCCTGCTGGCTGGCGGCATGCTCCAGCGTCTCGGCGGTGACGTTGGGGTTGCCGTCGCGGTCGCCGCCGATCCAGGAGCCCATCTGCAGGAACGGCGCCAGCGGCGCCGGCTGCGCGCCCGGAGTGCCCTTGCGCTTGCGCGTGGTCGGGAACACCGCGGCGATGTCTTCTTCCAGCTCGCTCATCAACTGCGGGATGCCGCGCAGGAAACAGGTGCGGTAGTAGGACAGGGCGTTTTCGATCTCGTCGGCCACCGTCAGGCGCGAATCGCGCAGCATGCGGGTCTGCCACAGCGTGGTGACCTTGGCGCGCAGCTGCGCGGTGTTGTGGTCGCGCTCGCGCGCGGTCATCGGCAGGTCGCGCTCGGCCAGCAGGCGGGCGATCTCGCGCTCGGCGTCGAGAATACTCTTGCGCTGGACTTCGGTCGGGTGCGCGGTCAGCACCGGCACGATCAGGGCCTCGTCCAGGAACTTGCGCAGCTGCTTGCCGGTCACGCCGGCGGCGTCGATCGCCTCCAGCGCGTGGGCCAGGCTGCCCGCCTGCGGCGGCGAGCCGGCCAGCGCGTGCACGCGGCGGCGGCGGTTGTGGTGCTGGTCCTCGGCGATATTGGCCAGGTGCGAGAAATAGCTGAACGCGCGCACGACCTGGTTGGTCTGGTCGCGCGACAGGCGCTTGAGCAGGCGGTCCAGCTCGGCGCCGGCGGCGCGGTCGTTCTCGCGGCGGAAGCGCACCGCGGTCTGGCGGATGGTCTCGACCACCTCGAAGGCGGCGTCGCCTTCCTGTTCACGCAGGCATTCGCCCAGCAGGCGGCCCAGGAAGCGGATGTCCTCGCGCAGCGGCACGTCCTTGTCGGCGGTGCGGCGGGCGGTGGGGGCGATGGTGGTTCCGTTGCTCGACACGATGGAAAGCTTGGGCTTGGGGGAACGTTTGGTCCCGCTGCGGCTGGCGGGGCGTTTCGGTTCGGCGGCGGATGCGCCGTTTGCGTCACCCTGGCCGGCGCCGAGGGCAGGGCTTTGGTCTTTCGCAGCCGGGGCGGTCCGCCGGCCGTTGGGGCGCGCAGCATGCTGCGTCATGCAATCTCCTCGTTCTGCTTCTAGCTTATCTATTGGTGCGGAGGGACTATTGGGTCGCGTGCTACCATTGACGCATGTCGTCTGCCACCCTGTCTTCCTCTACCGCTGTCGTGTCTCGCAATCTTCCGCAAAAGCTCGTCATTGCCTCCCGAGAGAGCCGTCTGGCCCTGTGGCAGGCAGAACATGTGCGTGCTGCATTGCAACAATACTATCCCGCGTGCGACGTGTCCATTCTTGGCATGACCACGCGCGGAGACCAGATTCTAGACCGTACGCTGTCCAAAGTCGGCGGCAAGGGTCTGTTTGTCAAAGAACTGGAGTTCGCGATGGACGAAGGCCGGGCGGACCTGGCGGTGCACTCGCTCAAGGATGTGCCGATGGAGTTGCCCGAAGGCTTCGCCCTGGCCGCGGTGATGGAACGCGAGGATCCGCGCGACGCGCTGGTGTCTTCCGCCTACGCCTCGCTGGACGAGATGCCGGCCGGCACCGTGGTCGGCACCTCCAGCCTGCGCCGTGAGGCCGCGCTGCGCAGCCGCTATCCGCAACTGGTGATCAAGCCGCTGCGCGGCAATCTGGACACGCGGCTGGGCAAGCTCGATCGCGGCGAATACGGCGCCATCATCCTGGCCGCCGCCGGCCTCAAGCGCCTGGGCCTGGGCGAGCGCATCCGCGCGCTGATCCCGATCGAGGTGTCGCTGCCGGCCGCAGGCCAGGGCGCCCTCGGCATCGAGATCCTGGCCAACCGGCCTGAACTTGCGCAATGGCTGGCGCCCCTGAACCACCAGCCGACGGCGCTGGCCGTGAGCGCCGAGCGCGCCGTGTCGCGCATGCTGGGCGGCTCGTGCCAGGTGCCGCTGGCCGCCCATGCGCGCTGGGAAGGCGATCAGCTGAAGCTGGACGCCTTTGTCGCCTTGCCCGATGGCACGCGCGCCATCCGCGCTGCCGCGTCCGGGCCGGCAGTTGACCTGGCTGCTGCCGAAGCGCTTGGCCAGGCCTGCGCGCGCGACCTGCTGGCGCAGGGTGCCGAAGCCATCCTCGCGGCACTGGCCGATTCTGGCGATCCCGCCGGCTCCCAAGCTCCTGCCTGAGGCTGCCCCATGCCCAGCCCGACCGTCGTTGTCACACGACCCGCCGGGCAGTCCCGGCAACTGACCGAGGCGCTGCAGGCCGCGGGCCTGGACGTACTCAGCTTTCCCTTGCTGGGCATCGGCCCGGCCGTTGACGACGCGCCGCTGCGCGCGGCGCTGGCGCGGCTGAACACCTTTGCGCTGGTGGTCTTTGTCAGTCCCAATGCCATTGCCTACGCGCTCGACGCACTGGCCGGCGTGCAGGGCGTGGCCCAATGGCCGGCGCAGGTGCCGGTGGCGGTGGTCGGGCCGGCCAGCGTCGCGGCCCTGGCCGAGCGCGGCATCGCGCCGCCCGCGTGCCGGGTGATCGCGCCCGCGGGCGCTGCCGCAAACGGGCAGGGCCCCGATGACGCCGCACCGGAGGCCGAAGCGCTGCGCTTCGACTCCGAGGCCCTGTGGGCCCGGCTCGATCCCGCCGCGCTGGCGGGCAAGCCGGTCCTGATCATCCGCGGCAACGGCGGGCGCGACTGGCTGGGCGACCGCCTGCGCGAGGCCGGCGCCCAGGTCGAGGCCGTCGAGGCCTACCAGCGCACGCTGCCCGAACCCAGCGCCATGCAGTGGCAGGCCGTGCGCGACAACCTGCGTCCCGGCGCGGCGCCGCATGCGTGGCTCCTAACCAGTTCTGAAGCGGTGCGCAACCTTGACGCGCTGGCACGCCAGCATCTGTCGCCTGAGGAAGACGCTGCCCTGCGGCAGGTGCAGTGCATCGCGCCGCATGCGAGAATCGCCGAACAGGCGCTGGCGCTGGGCTTCCCCCATATCCTGCGCGCCGCCCCGGGCGATGCCGGCCTGCTGGCGGCGTGCCTGCAGTGGGCCGATGCCCATGCCGGTCCCGCGCCGGCAAGCATGGCCAGCGCGTCTATCGAAGCCGGCCCGCCCAGCGCCACAGCCGAAGCGCCGCCGGCCCCCGTGCCGGACGCAGCAGTTCCCGCAACGTCAACGAAGGTCGAACGCGTGACGCAAGAAACCACGTCCTCCTCCGCTACGCCGCCGCCCACGGCGGCCTCCGCAGCATCGGCGCAAGCAGCGTCCGCGCCGGGCCCCGCTACCCCCGCTGCTCCCAGTGCAGCCTCACGGCGGTCCGCTGCGTTGTGGGCGCTCGTCGCCGTGCTGGTGGTGGCGACGGCTGGCGGCTTCTGGTGGCTGCAGCAGCGCGTTGACCACCTGACCGGCGAGCTGGCGCGCCGCCAGCAAAGCAACGATGCGCTGGTGCAGGAGTCGCGCGTGCTGACCCGCAACGCGCAGGACACGGTCAAGGAACTGCAGGCCAAGGTCGGTGCACTGGAGAACCAGGTCGGAGAGACCCGCGACAAGCAGGTGGCGCTGGAACAGGTCTACCAGGACCTGATGCGCAACCGCGACGACTGGGAAATCGCCGAGATCCAGCAGTTGCTGACCAGTGCCGGCCAGCAACTGCAGCTGACCGGCAACGTGCAGGTGGCGCTGGCCGCGCTGCAAAGCGCCGACGCGCGCCTGGCGCGCGCCGACAAGCCGCAATACAACCTGCTGCGCCGCGCGATCGCGCGCGACGTCGCGCGCATGAAGGCGGTGCCCGACACCGACCTGACCGGCGCTGCAATTAAACTGGACGAGGCCATCAACCAGGTCGACTCACTGCCGCTGCTGTCCAGCGAACGCATGCTGGAGCGCAGCGAGGCCGACGCCCGCAAGGGTGCCGCGGCCAACGGTGCCAGCGCGCCGGCCGCCGCCAACGGCGCGGGCCCGGGCTGGTTCACGCGCCTGTGGGATTACCTGCGCGAAGAACTGGCGCAGGTGGTCCGCATCCGCAAGGTCGACGACGCCGAGGCGCTGCTGCTGTCTGGCGACCAGGGCTGGTTCCTGCGCGAGAACGTCAAGCTGCGCCTGCTCAACGCGCGCCTGGCATTGCTGTCGCGCAACGAACCCGTGTTCCGCAACGACCTGGCCGCCGCGCAGGCGATGATCAGCCGCTATTTCGATACCAAGTCGCGCCGGGTGCAGGGGGTGCTGACGCTGCTGCGGCAGGCGCAGGCCGGCGCGGTCACGGTGCAGCTGCCCACCATGTCCGAAAGCCTGGGCGCGCTGCATGCCCTGAAGAAGGAGTAAGCCCATGCGCCTTCTGTTCTGGGTTGCGGTCCTGTTTGGCGGCGCCGTCGGGCTGGCCCTGTTCACGCAGTTCAACCACAGCAATGTGGTGCTGTTCTATCCGCCGTATCGCGTCGAGCTGTCGCTGAACCTGGCGCTGGCCTTGCTGCTGTTGCTGTTCTTCGTGGTTTGGACGGTGATGTCCACCGTCCGCCATCTGGCCGACATGCCGCGCCGCGCCGCCGCCTACCGCGAGCGCAGCCGCATGAGCAAGGCACAGGCGGCGCTGCGCGAGTCGATCGAAAACCTGTTTGCCGGCCGCTTCGCCCGCGCCGAGCGCGCCGCGCGCGAGGCGCAGTCCTGGGACGACCAGGCCCAGACCGCCGCGCTGATCGGCGCCCGCGCCGCGCACCGGATGCAGGAAACCGAGCGGCGCGACGCCTGGATGGCGCAGGTCACCGACCCCGAGCGCGAGCAGGCGCGGCTGGTGTCGATGGCCGAGTTGCTGGTCGATGCCCGCGATGCCGACGGCGCGCTGGAGACCATCGCCCAGCTGCAGTCGCAGGGCGCGCGCCAGATCCACGTGCAGCGCATCGCGTTGCGCGCGCACCAGCACCTGAAGAACTGGACCGAGGTGCTGCGTCTGGCGCGCTCGCTGGAAAAGCGCAACGCGCTGCATCCGGTGCTGGCGCTGCGGCTCAAGCAGATGGCCGTCGAAGCCATGCTGGAGGAACGCCGCCACGACGCCGACGCGCTGACCGAGTTCTGGCGCTCATTGTCCGCCGACGAGCGCCGCGCCACCCGCATCGCCGAACCCGCGGCGCGTTACTTCGCGGCGCTGGGCCGGCAGAACGAAGCCCGCCGCATCATCGAAGACGCGCTCAAGGTCAACTGGGACAGCCGCCTGGTGCTGCGCTATGCCGATTGCGCCGTGCCAGGCCACGCGCTGCCGCAGATCCAGCAGGCCGAGAAATGGCTGGCCGCGCATCCCGCCGACGCCGATCTCTACTACACGCTGGGCGTGCTGTGCCTGGGTGAGAAGCTGTGGGGCAAGGCCCAGTCCAGCTTCGAGCGCGCGCTGAAATATGCCGAGCCCGACCAGCAGCGCCGCCTGCGCGTGCGCACGCACCTGGCGCTGGCGCGGCTTTTTGAGGAAACCGAGCGCTTCGACGACGCGCAGCGGCACTATCGCGAGAGCGCGATGCTGGCGGCCTGAGGATTTCAGGCTGCGCGTAAACTAACCGATTGTGTGCTCCCTCTCTCCCGCAAGCGGGAGTGGGGCGCACCGACCGCAGGCAAACTGCGGCAGCAATCCGGCTTGCCACCCAGCAGCCGCGTCACCATCCATCCCTACCACCATCCATTCCATGACTCTCGACCGCATCCTCCAATCCCAGGGCTTTGGCACGCGCCGGTACTGCGGCGACCTGATCGCCGCCGGGCTGGTCGAGGTCAACGGCGAACTGTGCGAAGACCCGCGCGCGCAGTTTGAAGTCGACGGCCTGCGGCTCACCGTCGACGGCGAGGAATGGCTGGCCTGCACCAAGGCCTACCTGATGCTGAACAAGCCCACCGGCTACGAATGCTCGCAGCGCCCGCGCCATCATCCCAGCGTCTACAACCTGCTGCCGGTGCCGCTGCGCCAGCGCGAGGTGCAGGCCGTGGGGCGGCTGGACCACGACACCACCGGGCTGCTGCTGCTGACCGATGATGGCCAGTTCATCCACGCCCAGACCTCGCCCAAGCGCAAGGTGCCCAAGATCTATGAAGTGACGACTGCCGAGCCGGTCACGCCGGAGCAGGCCGAAGCGCTGTGCAGTGGCGTGCAACTGCTCGACGAACCGGCGCCGATCGCTGCGGAAGCGTGCGAGATCACCGGCGAACGCAGCCTGCGGCTGACCCTGGTGCAAGGCAAGTACCATCAGGTCAAGCGCATGGTGGCGGCGGCCGGCAACCATGTCAGCGCGCTGCATCGCAGCGCCATTGGCGGCCTGCGGCTCGATCCGGCCCTGGCCGAAGGCGAGTGGCGCTGGCTGACGGCGCAGGAGCTGGCCGCACTGACCCGCAAGGATTGAGCCAAACTGCAACCCCAGACCGTGGCCGGGCGCTCATTGCTGCACTGCAGCGTCCGCCAATCTTTTCCGGAAGACCCCCGGCGATTTGATAAAATGCAAGGCATGGCGAAGCCCGAAGCACCTATCAATCTGACCAATCAGTTCCTGATTGCCATGCCTGGCATGGCTGATCCGACCTTTTCGGGTTCCGTCGTCTACATCTGCGAACACAATGAGCGTGGCGCGCTCGGGCTGGTGATCAACCGGCCCATCGACATCGACATGGCCACGCTGTTCGACAAGATCGACCTCAAGCTTGAAATCCAGCCAGTCGCGCACCAGCCGGTCTACTTCGGCGGCCCCGTGCAGACCGAGCGCGGCTTTGTGCTGCATGACCCGGTGGGCGTCTATGTGTCGTCGCTGGCCGTGCCCGGCGGGCTGGAGATGACCACCTCCAAGGACGTGCTCGAGGCCGTGGCCAACGGCAGCGGCCCGCACCGCTTCCTGCTGACGCTGGGTTACTCCGGCTGGGGCGCCGGCCAGCTGGAGGAAGAGCTCAGCCGCAACGGCTGGCTGACGGTCCAGGCCGACCCCGAGATCATCTTCAGCGTGCCGCCCGACGATCGCTTCGCCGCCGCCATCCGGCTGCTGGGCATCGACTTCACCATGCTGTCCGGCGAGGCCGGGCATGCATGATGCCGTGGGGCGTGAACTGCCCCGCGACGGCACGGTCCTGGCATTCGACTACGGCGAAAAAAAGATCGGCGTCGCGCTGGGCAACTTCATCACGCGCGAGGCGCGTGCGCTGACCATCCTCCCCAATATCACCGTGGAAGGCCGCTTCGAGGCCGTGGCGGCGCTCATCCAGGAGTGGAACCCGGTGCAGCTGATCGTCGGCATGCCGGTCAACCCCGAAGGCGGCGAGCAGCCCTCGATGAAGCTGGCGCGGCGCTTCGGCAACCAGCTCAACGGCCGCTTCGGCCTGCCGGTAGAGTGGGTGGACGAGCGCTATACCTCGCGCGCCGCGTCGATGGCCGGCGCCCGCCGCGGCGAGCTCGATGCCGAGGCCGCCCGCATCATCCTGCAACAGTACTTCGACCAATTCCCGCTATGACGCAGATTTCCGTTCCCGACGCCGAGTCGCTGTACCGCAAGCTGCTGGACCAGGCCCAGGCGTTGATCCCCGAGGCCGAGCGCGCGCGCTGGTCGGTGGCCGGCATCTACTCAGGCGGCGCGTGGATCGCCGCGCGGCTGGCCGCTGACCTGAAGCTGCCCGAGCATGGCGTGATCAACGTTGCCTTCCATCGCGACGACTATGCCAAGAAGGGCCTGCACAGCCAGGCCCAGCCGACCACGCTGCCGTTTTCGGTGGATGACCGCAACATCCTGCTGATCGATGATGTGCTGGCCACCGGCCGCACCATCCGTGCCGCCGTCAACGAGCTGTTCGACTACGGCCGCCCCGCGCGCGTGGCGCTGGGCGTGCTGGTCGACCGCGGCGGGCGCCAGCTGCCGATTGCCGCCGACCTGACTGCCGCCGAGATGGCGCTGCCGCCCGGCACCACGCTGGTGCTGTCGCGCCAGGGCGAGGGCGCCGGCGCACAATTCGCGTTTGCGACCGAACCTACCGATTCCGCCACCGGCTGAACCGGCCCGCATGCCCCAGGCGCGCCCGTGCGCGCCTGACCCCCAGCTCCGAGACCAGACCACCTCCGTTTTTTGCCCGCGCCCGACCAGCCATGACCAAGACGTTCCGCAACCCGCAGCTCACCAAGAACGGCGAACTGAAGCACCTGTTGTCGATCGAGGGGTTGTCGCGTGACATGATCACGCACATCCTCGACACCGCCAGCCAGTTCGTATCGCTGTCCGACTCAGACCGCGATGTCAAGAAGGTGCCGCTGCTGCGCGGCAAGAGCGTGTTCAACCTGTTCTTCGAGAACTCCACCCGCACCCGCACCACCTTCGAGATCGCCGCCAAGCGGCTGTCGGCGGACGTGCTGAACCTGAACATCAACGCCTCGTCGACCAGCAAGGGCGAGTCGCTGCTGGACACCATCAACAACCTGTCGGCGATGTCAGCCGACATGTTCGTGGTGCGACATGCCAGCTCGGGCGCACCTTACCTGATCGCCGAGCACGTCGCGCCGCACGTGCACGTGATCAATGCCGGCGATGGCCGCCACGCGCACCCGACGCAAGGCCTGCTGGATATGTATACGATTCGGCATTTCAAGAAGGACTTCACCAACCTGACGGTGGCCATCGTCGGCGACATCCTGCACTCGCGCGTGGCACGCTCCGACATCCACGCGCTGACCACGCTGGGCGTGCCCGAAGTGCGCGCCATCGGCCCGCGCACGCTGCTGCCGTCGGGGCTGGAGCAGATGGGCGTGCGCGTCTTCCACGACATGGAAGAGGGCCTGAAGGGCGTGGACGTGGTCATCATGCTGCGGCTGCAGAACGAGCGCATGAGCGGCGCGCTGCTGCCGTCGGCGCAGGAATACTTCAAGGCCTACGGCCTCACGCCGGAGCGCCTGGCACTGGCCAATCGCGACGCCATTGTGATGCACCCGGGCCCCATGAACCGCGGCGTCGAGATCGACTCCGCCGTGGCCGACGGGCCGCAGTCCGTGATCCTGAACCAGGTGACCTTCGGCATCGCCGTGCGCATGGCGGTGATGGGCATCGTGGCGGGAAATAGCGACGAATGATGCAGTCGAGCGACACGAGCCAGAACACACTGAACCAGCCAAGCGACACGACAAGCCAAGCTATGAAGATTCACATCAAGGGCGGCCGCCTGATCGATCCGGCCAGCAACACCGACGCCGCGCAGGACCTCTACATCGCCGCCGGCAAGATCGTCGGCGTGGGCAGCGCCCCGGCGGACTTCACCGCCAACAAGACCATCGATGCCAGCGGCCTGATCGTGTGCCCCGGCCTGGTCGACCTGTCCGCGCGCCTGCGCGAGCCCGGCTACGAATACAAGGCCACGCTCGAATCCGAAGTGGCCGCCGCCACCGCCGGCGGCGTGACCAGCCTGGTCTGCCCGCCCGATACCGATCCGGTGCTCGATGAGCCCGGCCTGGTCGAAATGCTGAAATTCCGCGCCCGCACCCTGAACCAGACCCACGTGTACCCGCTGGGCGCGCTGACGCTGGGCCTGAAAGGCGAGACCCTGACCGAGATGAGCCAGCTGACCGAGGCCGGCTGCGTCGGCTTCAGCCAGGCCGAGGCCCCGGTGCACAACACCCAGGTGCTGCTGCGCGCGCTGCAATACGCCAAGACCTTCGGCTTCACCGTCTGGCTGCGCCCGGAAGACCCGTTCCTGGGCGGCGGCGTCGCCGCCAGCGGCGCGGTGGCGTCGCGCCTGGGCCTGTCCGGCGTGTCAGTGATCGCCGAAACCGTGCGCCTGCACACCATCTTCGAACTGATGCGCAGCACCGGCGCGCGCGTGCACCTGTGCCGGCTGTCGTCAGCCGCCGGGCTGGAACTGGTGCGCCAGGCCAAGCGCGAAGGCCTGGCCGTGACCTGCGACGTCAACATCCACCATGTCTCGCTGACCGACATGGATATCGGCTACTTCAACTCGCAGATGCGCTTCTCGCCGCCGCTGCGCAGCCCGCGCGACCGCGACGCCATCGTCGCCGCGCTGGCCGACGGCACCATCGACGCCCTGTGCTCCGATCACACCCCGGTCGACGACGACGAGAAGCTGCTGCCGTTCGCCGAGGCATCGCCGGGCGCAACCGGCCTGGAACTGCTGCTGCCGCTGACCCTGCGCTGGGCCGCCGAGCACAAGGTTCCGCTGGCCCTGGCACTGGGCCGCATCACCGCCGAGCCCGCCCGCGTGATCGGCCTGAAGGCCGGCACCCTGGCCGTCGGCAGCGCCGCAGACGTATGCGTGTTCGACCCCAGGCAGGTCTGGAAGGTCGACCGCCGCTCCATCAAGAGCCAGGGCAAGAACTCGCCGTGGCTCGGCTACGAGATGGAAGGCAAGGTCCGCATGACTCTGGTCGGCGGGCAAGTCGTCTACGGAAACCACGCCCACGCATGATCTGGCTGCGCAAGACCGCGCTGGTGCTGCACCTGCTGCGCGGGCTGGTGACCTGCGCCTTGCTGTTCCCGTGGCTGGGCGTGCGCACGCGCGAGTGGCATATCCGCCGCTGGTCGCGGCGGTTGCTGCGGATTTGCGGGGTGGAGGTCGAGGTGGTGGACGCCACCGGCGCAGCGCCGCACGGCGCCGGCCGCCAGGGTGCGATGGTGGTTTCCAACCATATTTCGTGGCTGGACATCTACGTCATCCACAGCTGGCAGCCGGTGCGCTTCGTCGCCAAATCGGAGATACGCAGCTGGCCGCTGATCGGCTGGCTGTGCGGGAAGACGGGAACGATCTTCATCGAACGGGCGCGCAAGCGTGACGCCCACCGCGTGCTGCACGACATCACCGACGTGATGCTGCAGGGCGACCTCGTCGGCGTGTTCCCGGAAGGCACCACGACCGACGGCACCGAGGTGCTGCCATTCCACGCCAACCTGATGCAGGCGCCGATTTCTGGCGGGTTGCCCGTGCAGCCCCTGGGACTGAACTACCTCGATGCCGCTACGGGTCAACCAACGCTTGCCGCCGCCTACATCGGCGAGACCACATTGCTGCAGTCACTGGAAGCGGTCTTGCGCGCACCCAGGATCAAGGCCAGGCTGGTAATCGGGCCTGCGCTGGTGCCGGCCTCGGGCGACCGCCGCGAGCTTGCGACCTCCGCCAGGGAGGTGGTCGCCCACCTCAGCCAGGGCGCGCCGGAACACGCCGCCGCAGCGGCCCGACGGCTGAACCACCCCGTCGAGCCCGGCGGCGTGCCCCAGCCGAACTCCGCTGCCATCAGCTAGCCGTCCTGTCGTCCCCGCCAACGCGGGATTGCCAGTCAGGCCAGCGGGTCACAATATTGCGGGCAATCAACCTGAACGACGGTCCGTTCGGCAGGATCCTGTGCCAACCGGGCCGCCGTCAGCTTGCCACCCCAGACGCAGCCAGTATCCAGCGCCATCAGATTCGGCCGCATGACCAGGCCCAGCGTCGACCAATGGCCGCATACCACCGTCACATCCTCGGTACGCCGCCCTGGCACGTCGAACCACGGCATGAACCCGTCCGGCGCCTTGCCCAGGCCTTCCTTGGTCTTGAAGTCCATCACGCCATCGACAGTGCAGTAGCGCAGCCGGGTGAGGGCATTGACCACCACGCGGTGGCGTTCGATGCCGCGCAGGCCGTCGTGCCAGCGGTCGGCGGCGTTGCCGAAGATGTCGGCGAGGAAGCCTTGCCAGTTGGGGCCTTGGAGTTGGTCTTCGACTTCGCGGGCGAGGTCGATGACTTGGGCAGCGGTCCATTGGGGGAGGACGCCGGCGTGGACCAGGAGGAAGTTGTTTTCCAGCAGGGCCAGGGGGCGGTGGCGGAGCCAGCTTAGCAAGTCCTCACAGTCGGGGGCGGTGAGGATGTCGTCCAGGGTGTCGGATTTGCCTTTTTTGCGGACGCCGGCGGCGACGGCGAGGAGGTGGATGTCGTGGTTGCCGAGGACGGTTTCGGCGCGGCTGCCCATAGCGCGGATGGCGCGGAGGGTTTGGAGGGAGGCTGGGCCGCGGTTGACCAGGTCGCCGACGAAGCGGAGGGCTGGCTGTGCCGGAAATTCGCCCAGCAGGGTGTCCAGCGAGGCTGCGCAACCCTGTAGGTCGCCGACGGCGAATAGTGTTGAGTGAAGCACTTTATTGTTGGGCATCAGAATCGGAGGCAAACTATTTCGCTTCTATTTGTAGTTTTGTGACCGATATACCGTGGCATGGTTACATGAGGCTACAAAAAGAGGGGAAGGGCACGTAGGTTAGGGCATTCCGTCGGATAGAATACCGCCACTTCTGCAGGCACTTAACGCCCCGCCGTCCAGGATGCGGACAAGGTGGGCGCTCGGCTTTTGCCGGGTCATCGAAACATATCGAGGCAAGGAGCAAGTTTTGTCGCATATTTTGGTCACAGGCGGTGCCGGGTTTATCGGCGCCAATTTCGTTCTGGCATGGCTGGGCGACAAATCGGCGGATGGGGTCATCAACGTCGATAAGCTCACCTATGCAGGCAATCGGAAGACGCTGGCGTCGGTCGAGGACGATTCACGGCACGTGTTCTCGCAAACGGATATTTGTGACCGTGATGCCCTGGACGAGCTCTTCGCCACCTACAATCCGCGCGCAGTCGTGCACTTCGCGGCGGAGAGCCATGTAGACCGGTCCATCCATGGTCCGGGCGAATTTATCCAGACGAATATCGTTGGTACCTTCACGCTCCTGGAAGCGGCTCGCGCTTACTGGGGCAGCCTCGAAGGGCAGGCCAAGTCGGACTTCCGCTTCCTGCATGTCTCAACCGACGAGGTGTTCGGCTCGCTGAGCGAGACCGATCCCCAGTTCTCGGAAACGACGCCGTACGCGCCCAACAGCCCGTACTCGGCCTCCAAGGCGGCCTCGGATCATCTGGTGCGCGCGTATCACCATACCTACGGCTTGCCGGTCCTGACGACGAACTGTTCCAACAACTACGGTCCGTATCATTTCCCGGAAAAGCTGATCCCGCTGATTATCGCCAATGCGCTGGCGGGCAAGCCGCTGCCGATCTATGGCGATGGGCTGAATGTGCGTGACTGGCTCTACGTGCGTGACCACTGCTCGGCGATCCGTGAGGTGCTTGCCAACGGCCGACTCGGCGAGACCTACAACGTCGGCGGCTGGAACGAGAAGACCAACCTGGACGTGGTGCACACGCTGTGCGATCTGCTGGACGAACTGCGTCCGAAGGCCACCGGTTCTTACCGCGACCAGATTACATTCGTGAAGGATCGTCCGGGGCATGACCGCCGCTATGCCATCGATGCTCGCAAGCTGGAGCGCGAGTTGGGTTGGAAGCCGGCGGAGACGTTTGAATCCGGCATGCGCAAGACGGTGCAGTGGTACCTGGATAACCAGGTGTGGGTGCAGGACGTGATGTCCGGCGAGTACCGGCACTGGGTGGCGAAGCAATATGCAGCGTAATCCCGCGGTTCCGACCATTCTCGTAACGGGCAGCAACGGGCAGGTGGGGTTTGAACTGCGCCGGAGCCTTGCGCCGCTGGGAAACGTGGTGGCACTGGATCGCACTGGCTGCGACCTGTCGCGACCGGACGCAGTCCGTCGTGTGGTGCGTGATTGCCGGCCCGACGTGATCGTCAATCCGGCGGCCTACACCGCGGTGGACAAGGCGGAAACCGAGGTGGATCTCGCCTTTGCCATCAACGGCACGGCACCCGGCATCCTCGCCGAGGAGGCAAAGGCTCTTGGTAGTCTGCTGGTCCACTATTCGACCGACTATGTCTTTGACGGCACCAAGGACGGTGCCTATGTCGAAAGCGATGCCGTCAATCCGCAATCGGTCTATGGCAAGAGCAAACTGGCCGGGGAGCAGGCAATTGCCGCGGCCGGTGGTGCCGCGCTGGTTCTGCGGACCTGCTGGGTGGCTGGTGCTCATGGCGGTAACTTCGCCAAGACCATGCTCAAGCTCGGCCGCGAGCGCGACAGCCTGCGCGTGATTGCCGACCAGTTCGGCGCTCCCACCACGGCCGCGCTGATCGCCGATGTGACTGCACAGATCGTGGCGCGACACTGGCTCCACGGCGACCGCCAGGCCTTCGCCTCCGGCATCTACCACCTGGCAGCCGCCGGCGAGACCAGCTGGCACGCCTACGCCACCGAAGTGCTGCGCTACGCCGCGACCCAAGGCATCGACCTGAAGGTGGACCCAGCCCGCATCGAGGCCATCCCCGCCACGGCGTATCCCCTGCCTGCCCCGCGTCCGGCCAACTCCCGCCTGGACACCGGCAAGCTGCGCCAGACCTTCGGTATCCATCTTCCAGATTGGCAGCAAGGTGTGCACCACCTGCTGGACCAGATCTTTTCCTGAGCAAGACATCATGCGCAAGGGCATTATCCTCGCCGGAGGTTCCGGTACTCGGCTCTATCCGATCACGCGATCGGTCTCCAAGCAGTTGCTGCCGGTGTACGACAAGCCGATGATTTACTATCCGCTGTCCACGCTGATGCTGGCGGGGATTCGGGACATTCTGATCATCTCCACTCCGGAAGACACTCCCCGTTTTTCGGAAATGCTGGGCGACGGCAGTAAGTGGGGTATCAACCTTCAGTATGCGGTGCAGCCGTCGCCGGACGGATTGGCACAGGCCTTTATCATCGGGCGCGATTTCATCGGCAATGACCCGTCAACCCTGATTCTTGGTGACAACATTTTCCATGGCCATGATCTGGTTAGCCAGTTGTCCCGGTCGGCCAAGCAGACGGGGGGCGCGACGGTCTTCGCATACCACGTCCATGACCCAGAGCGCTATGGCGTGGTGGAGTTTGATTGCAATTTCCGCGCGTTGTCACTGGAGGAAAAGCCAGTCAAGCCACGCTCCAACTACGCCGTGACTGGACTTTATTTTTACGACAACCAGGTTTGCGACATTGCAGCCGACATTCGGCCCTCGGCACGGGGAGAGCTTGAGATCACTGACGTAAACAAGCGTTACCTGGAGTTGGCGCAACTGGATGTTGAGATCATGGGGCGTGGTTATGCGTGGCTGGACACGGGTACGCATGACTCCCTGCTGGAAGCTGCAACATTTATCGCAACGCTGCAAAGTCGGCAGGGCCTGATGGTCGCTTGTCCGGAAGAGATTGCATATCGCAGCAAATGGATTGATGCCGAGCAAGTGGAGGAGCTGGCAAAACCGCTCGCCAAGAACGGTTACGGCAAATACCTTCAGCAAATCATCTCGGAGTCCATCAAATGAGTCTGAATGTCATTCGCACGGAAATTCCAGAAGTGCTGATCCTCGAGCCAAAAGTTTTTGGCGACAGCCGTGGCTTTTTCTTTGAGAGCTTCAATGCAAAGCAGTTCGAAGACGCCGTCGGCGTCAATCCTACCTTCGTGCAAGACAACCATTCACGTTCATTGAAGAACGTCTTGCGTGGACTGCATTATCAGATCCAGCACGCGCAGGGCAAGCTGGTCCGCGTGGTTGTCGGCGAGGTATTCGATGTTGCGGTGGATCTACGCAAGTCGTCCTCGAGCTTTGGTAAATGGGTCGGTGTCAGACTTTCCGCGGAGAATAAACGGCAATTGTGGGTGCCGGAGGGTTTCGCGCATGGCTTTGTGGTCACCTCCGACTATGCCGAATTCCTCTATAAGACCACGGACTATTGGTATCCGGAGTTCGAGCGGTCATTGCTGTGGAATGATGCGGCCATTGGCATTGAGTGGCCGATCGACGGCGAGCCGCTTCTTGCAGCCAAAGACGCAGAGGCAAAAATCCTGAAGGACGCGGATTGCTACGCCTGACTGCGTGTAGGGGCACCGCTCGGAGCGTTGTGCCTCGCATTGTGCGGTGTGCCGGGTGAACGAACGATTCTCGATATGAAAACCTTTAGTGCTTCACCCCTCGCCCTGGTGCGCTCGCTGGTTGCAAATCAAGGCCTGATCCTGAACTTGGCTCAGCGCGAGGCAATCGGCCGTTACAAAGGATCGATCCTTGGCATCTTCTGGTCATTGCTAACGCCCCTGCTGATGCTGGCAGTGTACACGTTCGTCTTTAGCGAAGTGTTCAAGGCGCGTTGGAGTGGCGGTACTAACTCCAAGACCGAGTTTGCGATTGTGCTGTTTGCCGGAATGATTGTGTTCAATCTGTTTGCTGAGTGCATCGGCAAAGCACCTTCGATCATTCTTTCCAACGCGAATTTCGTGAAGAAGGTCGTCTTTCCTCTGGAAATCCTGCCATGCGTGAATCTGCTGTCGGCGCTGTTTCACGCGGGGGTGAGCATGGCCATCCTGATCGTCTTTGAGTTAGTGGAGGCTGGCCGAGTGCCCTATACGATTTGGCAAATTCCGCTTGTGCTACTTCCACTCGCAGCGTTCATCCTGGGATTAAGCTGGTGGTTGGCAGCGACCTCTGTCTATCTACGCGATGTGGGGCAGACTATTGGTATCTTAATTACTGCGCTCATGTTTCTATCCCCAGTTTTCTTTCCGGTGTCGTCCTTGCCACCGCGGTGGCAGACCTTTGCGCACCTGAACCCGCTAAGTTTCCCTATTGAACAGGCCCGCAACGTTCTCGTCTGGGGGCAGTCCATTTCGTGGAGGGGGTGGTGCCTGTACACGCTAGTCATGTTTGCTATAGCCTGGATCGGCTTTGCGTGGTTCCAAAGGGCTCGCAAGGGATTTGCCGATGTTCTCTGAGTCCGCCATTCGCGTCGAGGGATTGTTCAAAATATTCAATACCTACGATCGCCCCCGAGATCGGCTGCTGCAAAGTCTCTACGGCGTCGGCGCGCGCGTAGCTCTGTCGTCGGGGCTGCGCGGGCGCTTCGCCCGTCGTTCGCAAGAGTGCGCGCGCAAGTTCTGGGCGCTGCATGATGTTAGCTTCGAGATCAAGCGTGGTGACACTGTTGGCATCATCGGACGCAATGGTTCCGGTAAAAGCACGTTGCTGCAAATCATTTGCGGTACGCTGGCACCGTCCGGTGGCGATGTGACTGTTAATGGCCGGGTAGCGGCGCTGTTGGAACTGGGTTCTGGCTTCAATCCTGAATTCACAGGACGCGAGAATGTCTATTTGAATGGACAATTGCTCGGGTTGACGCGCGAGCAGGTTAGTGAGCGATTTTCGGAGATAATCGCCTTTGCTGACATTGGCGATTTCATTGATCAGCCCGTCAAGACGTACTCGAGCGGGATGTTTGTCCGACTGGCATTTGCCATTGCAATTCACGTTGACCCCGAGATCCTGATTGTCGACGAGGCTCTAGCGGTGGGCGATATTCAGTTTCAGCTCAAGTGCATCGAGCGTATGGAGGAGATTCGCAAGAGCGGCACGACGATCCTGTTCGTTTCGCATGCATTGGAGCAGATTAAGCGTTTCTGCACGACGGCCATCTGGCTCGACAAGGGCAGGGTACGCATGGCCGGCGAGGCAAATTTCATCTCCGATCAGTACCGCGATGTGATGCTCATGCAGAGCGCCGAGCACGCCGCAACCCCACAGGGGCCGCGCATCGACGCGGCAAACGGTGCGCCCGCCGTGATCAAGTTGGTGAGCGCCAGCGCGACCACACTGGCGCCTTTTGATCCCTTGTCGGTGCGAATCGAATATGTCGTCGGCGACCGCGCCCTGCCAAAGCTGCTGGTAGGCGTGGCCATCCGCGATGCCAAAGGTACCTACATCTTTGGTCCAAACACGCATCTCGATAAAGCCTCGATCCCGTACGAGCCGGGAACGCACATTGTTGAGTACATTATCCCGAAAGTTCCGCTGCTGACCGGCACCTACGTTGTGGATGTTGGCTTATTCAGCGATGGCGGTTTGGTTTGCATCGACTATTACGGTGCTGCGAGTCAGGTAAGCGTCGTGGCCGAATATTTCAGCGAAGGACTGGTGTACATCGATCATGAGTGGAGAGTCGTCAACCGTGGATAGCTCGATGCCGATTCAGTTTGACCAGTTCCAGCGCTATGGAATTGCCGCACGCGCGATTGAGGCGGCTCGCGTGGAAGGCAAGCCGCTCACGATTCTAGAGGTGGGTGCCAACACGCACAAGCTGCTGGGCCGCCTCCTGCCCAATGATCGCATTCTGTACCTTGATCGCGAGATTCCCGAGAAGTTGCAGGCCGACACAGATTTCGTGTTGGACGATGCGACGAACCTGAACCTACCGGATGCCAGTTACGATGTAGTTGTCGCGCTCGATGTTTTTGAACATATTCCGCGCGAGCGCCGTGATGCGTTTCTGCGGCACACCTCGCGTGTGGCCCGTCTGCTGACGGTGATAGGTGCGCCGTTCGATCGGCCTGGTGTAGTCGAAGCGGAGAGGGAGGCTTCCACTTACTGGGAAGCGCTCTTTCACAACTCATATCGTTGGCTCGACGAGCACGCTGAGCATGGCTTGCCTAATCTTGACACTTCTATCCAAGCATTGGAGTCAGCTGGATTTGCCACGCAGGTGATTCACCATGGTGAGCTCACCCTGTGGAAAGATTTCATCAAGAGCCACTTCGCCGAGGTTTCAATCGGATCGCTACAGCCGATAATGACCGTACTGTACCGTTATTATCAGGACAAGGGTTTTGAAAACGATTTTGCGGACGACAGCTACCGCCATTTTATTCTGGCCTCGCGTTCGGCAGAAGTGGTACAACATGTTCGTAATCGGGTGAGCACTCGCCCGCTGCATGCCTCTGGCAATGCAGACCAGGGGTTGCTGCGCGAGCTTGTCCAGCGAATTCCGGCAGTGGCACAGGAAATGACGCAATTCCGGGCCGAAGTTGATCGGCTCAGTGATGAGATCTCCCGGGTCTCGGCTGACTTGCATAGCGCGAAGCAGTCCATCCAGCAGCAGGAGAATGCGCATGCTGAACTTATGGCGCACCACGAAGCTCTCCAACAGAATTTGAATCGCGTGCTGCGCTCTCTTTCGTGGCGTGTCACGCGTCCGTTACGTTTGATCAACCGCGTACGCGCGGAAGTGACGTCGCGCCTGTGGCCGTCTTCCATACCCGTGGTGCTTGAGCCTGGGCAGCAGATCGGTAGTCATCCTGACGGCTATGTCAGCACAGGCAACGACCCCTATTTCTGGATTCGGGTATTGGGGGGGCGGCCCTTTCCCTCCGGTCTGTGCGAGTTGCGCTATCGAGGAGCGGCCAAGGACGGGTGTTTGGCACCGACTCTTTATGTCGATGATGGCGTCAGTTTTCGCGAACAAATGAAATTTGAGCTTGGCGTGTCCAATGGCAACTGGAGTGCAGTGCGCTTGCGCTTGCCTCGCAAGGTTCGCGCGTTGCGTCTTGATCCGCTCGATCACTCCGGGCCGTTCTCACTTTCTGGCTTTGAAATTAGGCGATTGTCGCGCTGGACTACAGTGGCCGAATTCATGTGGCCGCGTCTTGTCGACGGCATTCGCAATCCCAGCGCATTCTTGCGCCGTATCGACACGACGCTCAAGCTCTGGCGCCAGGGCGGCCTGGCCCGGCTGAAGCAACATATCGCCTCGAGTGCGGTCGGCACCGGCGCGCTAGGTTATCAGGCGTGGAAGGTGGTGTACGACGAGCTCAACGACGGTAAGCGCGCCAAGCTCACTCAGGCAGCTGCGCAGCTTGCGCGCAAGCCCGTGATCTCGATTCTGATGCCTGTCTACAACCCGCCCGTTGAGTTGCTCGACGCGGCCATCCGTTCGGTGCGCGCGCAACTCTATCCGCACTGGGAACTGTGTATCGCCGACGATGCATCACCGAATCCAGATGTGCGTGCATTGCTACAGCGCCATGCGGCTGAGGATACGCGCATCAAATTGGCATTGCGTGAGCAGAACGGCCACATCTCCGCGGCTTCAAACTCCGCGCTAGAACTCGCAACCGGCGAGTACGTCGCATTGCTCGATCATGATGATCTTCTGTCTGAGCACGCGTTATTCTGGGTTGCGCGCGAAATCAACGTGCATCCTGAGGCGCGGCTGATCTATTCGGACGAGGACAAGATTTCACTCAATGGTGAGCGCTTCGCTCCATATTTCAAGTGCGACTGGAACTACGAACTGTTCCTATCGCACAACATGGTAAGCCATCTGGGTGTATATCAGACCGAATTGATCCGCTTAGTCGGTGGCTTCCGCCAAGGCTTGGAAGGGTCGCAGGACTACGATCTCGCCCTTCGCTGTGTGGAGAGGATAAAGCCTAGCGAAATTCGGCACATCCCACGCGTGCTCTATCATTGGAGAGTGCTTCCAGGCAGTACGGCAATGGCCGGTGCCGAGAAACCCTATGCCTTGATTGCAGGTGAGCGCGCCCTTACCGAACACTTGAATCGTACCGGTCGGAATGGTTTGGTTCAGGCGAATCAAAAATTAGGGGTATATCGCATCCGCTATGCATTGCCCGAAAGGTATCCTCTCGTTAGCCTGGTTATTCCTACCCGAAACGGCTTGCAATTAATCCGCCAGTGCGTAGACAGTATTCTCGAACGGACCACATATCCAGAATACGAGATTATTGTCGTAGACAACGGCTCCGACGAACCAGCTGTTCTCGAATATTTCGATAAGATCGCTAAACACCCGAGGGTTCGAATCCTGCGCGACGATCGGCCGTTTAATTATTCTGCCTTGAATAATCATGCGGTGAGTGTCTGTCGTGGTCAAATTGTCGGACTGATCAATAACGATATCGAGGTGATCTCCTCCGACTGGTTGGAGGAGATGGTGAGCTTGGCTTTGCAGCCCGGTGTCGGCGCGGTCGGCGCGCGTTTATGGTACCCAAACGATACGCTGCAACATGGCGGCGTAATTATGGGAATCGGCGGAATCGCCAACCACGCCCACAAAGGTATCCATCGGAACGATCCTGGGTATTTTGGTCGTGCTGTTGTTACGCAGAACTACTCTGCTGTTACGGCTGCGTGTTTGGTTATCAGGCGGGCGGTCTATGATGAGGTTGGTGGCTTGAATGAGCAGGACCTTAGTGTCGCATATAACGATGTCGATTTTTGTCTACGCTTGATCACTGCGGGTTATCGCAACGTCTGGACGCCATACGCAGACTTGTATCATCATGAATCAGCCACGCGAGGGCAAGATGATACGCCAGAGAAGCGTAAGCGCTTCTTGGTCGAATCTAATTATATGGAGCGCCATTGGAAGGCGTTCATGGACCATGATCCTGCATATAGCCCCAACCTCACCTTGGAGAGGGAGGACTTTTCGTTGGCATGGCCGCCGCGTGTTGAGTTAATTTAATCGATTTGATTTGATAGCGTCTTGCAATATTTTGAAGGCATTTTCCAAATGTTTCCGCTCCCCCATTCGATGTGTTGGGATTTTGAGGGGGGGCATCCAGGATATTCCGCTCGGGCTGTTTATCAGATCCGTGTCTGGTAATCGGAATTATGATCGGGAGATCAATTCGTATGCTGAGGTATTGATATGAAGGTACTTGTGATGGGTGCCAGCGGAATGTTGGGCAACTCAATGTTTCGTATCCTTTCTGAAAAGCCAGAGTGGCAGGTATTCGGAACGGTCAGATCACCGCAAGCGAAGAGGCACTTTCCGTTAGCAGTCGCAGGCAATCTGCTGACTGGTTATGATGTTGAAAATCATGATAGCCTTGTTCGACTGTTCGATTATGTGGGCCCTAAAATCGTGGTCAACTGCGTTGGACTGGTAAAACAGCACGATCAAGGTCAGGATCCCCTCTATGCGATTCCGATCAATTCGATGCTGCCGCACAGGTTATCTGCCCTTTGCTCGCTAACTGGTGCACGCCTAATCCATGTCAGTACAGATTGCGTGTTCTCTGGTAGTAAGGGGAAATATTGCGAAGATGACCCTTCAGACGCCAGTGATGTTTATGGGAGAACCAAATATCTTGGTGAGGTCGCGAACTCGCATTCCGTTACATTGCGCACGTCGATTATTGGTCACGAACTCGAGGGAAGTCGCAGTCTGCTCTGCTGGTTTCTTAATCAAACCAATAGCTGTCAAGGGTATACGAAGGCGATTTTCTCGGGTCTGCCGACAGTGGTGCTTGCGCAGATCGTTCGTGATGTGATTATTCCACGCCCCGATCTGCATGGACTCTATCATGTTGCTGCCAAACCAATCACAAAATACGATCTGCTTTCATTAATTGCAGAGGTCTACGGAAAGGAGATTTCCATCATACCGGATGAGACGGTTGTCATCGATCGCTCACTCGATGCAAATCGATTTCAAAGGGCGACGGGCTACGCAGTTCCAGACTGGCGGGCACTCATTGAGTTGATGGAACGTTATCGATAAAAAGGGTCTGACGGATATGTTCAAGGATAAGGTTTTGATGATAACCGGTGGCACCGGTTCGTTTGGGAATGCCGTATTAAAGCGCTTTCTCTCCACTGAGGTTGGCGAAATTCGTGTATTCAGCCGTGATGAGAAGAAGCAGGAGGAAATGCGGCTCACACTGAATAACTCGAAGCTCAAATTTTATATTGGTGATGTACGTGATTTCGATAGTATCAACTCTGCAATGCGGGGGGTTGATTACGTTTTTCATGCTGCGGCATTGAAGCAGGTCCCGTCTTGCGAATTCTATCCAATGGAAGCAATTCGTACGAATGCGTTGGGTGCGGAGAATGTTATGTCTGCAGCCATTGCTAATGGCGTGCAGCGCGTTGTGGTTTTGAGTACGGATAAGGCGGTGTATCCGATCAATGCTATGGGGTTGTCGAAGGCATTAATGGAGAAGCTTATGGTCGCAAAATCTCGCGGTCGCAGTGAAAGCGAAACCGTACTGTGCGCGACCCGGTATGGCAACGTGATGGCATCACGAGGATCAGTCATCCCGCTGTTTATCTCGCAGGTCAAGGAGGGTAAGCCACTTACATTAACGGATCCAAATATGACACGCTTTTTGATGTCTCTTGAGGATTCGGTTGATTTGGTGTTGCATGCTTACGAACATGGACGCCAGGGTGATATCTTCATTCAGAAGGCGCCGGCTTCGACTGTCCAAGTCCTTGCGCAGGCACTGCAGGAGCTGTTCAAATCCGATGTGCCGCTGCGAATTATTGGCACCCGCCACGGTGAAAAGCTGTATGAGACATTAGTCTCGCGTGAGGAGATGGCGCGTGCGGATGATATGGGAATGTATTTCCGGATCCCGGCTGATGATCGAGATTTGAATTACAACAAGTTTTTCGTGGATGGTGAGGTGAAAGTTTCAGAAATCGATGACTACACCTCTCACAACACTGAGCGGCTGGATGTTGAGGGCGTAAAGAAGCTTCTGCTGCAGCTTGAATACGTTCAGGAGCAACTCCGTGCTTAAGGTTATGACTATTGTTGGTACGCGGCCTGAGCTGATCAAGATGAGCCGTGTGATCGCGGAATTTGATCGCCATACCCATCACATTTTAGTGCATACCGGGCAGAACTACGACTATGAACTGAACCAGATTTTTTTTCAGGATCTGGGTATTCGCAAGCCGGATTACTTTCTTGATGCAGCAGGGGGTACGGCGGCGGAAACAATCGGCCAAGTGATTGCAAAAGCCGATGAGGTGATTGAACGGGAGGCGCCGGACGCGGTTTTGCTCTACGGTGATACTAACTCCTGTCTCTCGGTGATCGCTGCCAAGCGCCGAAAAGTGCCGGTGTTCCATATGGAAGCCGGGAATCGGTGCTTCGATCAGCGTGTGCCTGAGGAGTTGAATCGCAAAATCCTTGACCATCTCAGCGATGTTAACCTCGTTCTGACAGAACATGCGCGTCGCTATCTCATCGGCGAGGGTATTCGGCCGGAAACGATCTTCAAGACCGGCTCGCATCTCAAGGAAGTGCTCGATTATTACAAGCCTCGGATCGTGGAGTCCGACATACTGCAGCGATTGTGCCTTGAGAACGGGAAGTACTTTGTTGTCAGTGCACATCGCGAAGAAAATGTCGATACGGAGTTGAACTTGCGCGATCTGCTGGACACCCTTCGAGCGTTGGTGGATAAATACAATTTCCCGATAATTGTGTCCACGCATCCAAGGACGCGCAAACGACTCGATGCGATGGGCGTCGGCGACACCGACACGGACGGCTTGATTCGCTTTGTTAAGCCATTTGGTTTCTTCGATTATATTAACTTGCAGATGCACGCAGCATGTGTCCTTTCTGATAGCGGGACCATTACCGAAGAGACCTCGCTGTTAAATCTTCGAGCGGTGACGATCCGCAATGCTCACGAGCGGCCGGAAGGTATGGATGTGGGTACGCTCATCATGAGCGGCTTGAAAGCATCTCGCGTGCTTGAAGCGGTTGAGATCATCCTCGCTCAGCAGGAGGAAGTGCAACGCGCAGTACTGCCAGTGGACGATTACGAAAATCCTGCAGTGTCCAAGCAGATCATGCGTATCGTGGTTAGCTACGTGGACTACATTAAGCGCACTGTGTGGTCGGTTCAAGCTTGAGAAAACAAGCGTTTCTGCTCGTTTTGCGGTTTTTTCAATCTCTCTTAAATACCCCTTTGGGTAATGGGTGTCATGCACCAAACTGACCTAGCCCCGCATCCGGAACTGCACAATGTACAGAATGGCAAGGATGCCTACGGAATCGGATATCGCGTGAGCGGAAAACGACTTCGCATTCTTGTGGTGCATGAAGTCAGCTACCTAAAGAAGCCTGTTTACGAATACCAGGATTTCCCGGAGCGATTGGCGGCACGAGGGCATGACGTTACCGTAATCGACTATGACGAGCATGGGGACGGGTTGCATAAAGTGCAGTCCGTTTCGCGCACTGGTCTTGCGCACATCACTTTAGAGAGCACGCCGCACAATGGGTTGCCACTTCTTAAGTATGTCAGTGGTCGACTGCAATATCGTTCACTGTTAAAGCAGAAGCTTAAGGCCAATGCCTTTGACGTTGTGCTGCTGTACTCGGTGTTCATCAATGGCACTACGACAGTGCAGCTTTGCCGCAAGTTCGGAGTGCCGGTTGTGTATCGCGTGCTGGATGCCTATCACCTCCTGCGCGAGGGGAGGCTGACACGCCGTCTGCTGCTCACCGGGGAGCGTTTGATCTACACCCAAGCTGACCATCTCTCCGTGACCAACGAGAAGATGCGCGAATACGTGCACGAAGTCGCACCCGAATGCGCGCTCGATAAGATCGAGGTGGTCAACCACGGTGTTGATACGGAGATCTTTAGACTGCGCCCACGCGACCCTGAACTGGCGCGGGCACTGGGAATCGAGCCGAGCGACCGGACGGTGCTCTTTTTGGGAACCACCTACGCTTTCAGCGGGTTGGACGTAGTGATAGCAAATTTTGTTAAGCTGATTGAGCTTGTTCCGAACGTAAAGCTGCTGGTGATTGGTGGCGGGGAACTTGACGGTTGGCTCAAGAATGCAGTTGCGGGACGGCGTTTGGAAAATAGAGTGTGCTTGACCGGTATGGTGCCATACGCCGAGGTGCCTCGCTATCTTTCTCTTGCCGATATTGCGATCAACCCTTTTCAGATCAACGACATCACACGCAATATCATTCCAATTAAAATTTTGCAGTATCTGTCGTCCGGCCTCCCCGTGCTCTCGTCACCGCTACACGACCTTCAGCGCAAATTCCCCGAGGGGGAGTGCGGTATCACTTATGCCGACATCGCAGATCCGAGTGCCTTTGTCTCCCGTCTTGGTGAGCTAGCTACTGATGGGCACCTACGGAGCACACTTTCGGAGTCAGCCCTCGCATGTATTGCGCGGAACTATTCCATCGACGTTGCAGTTTCGGCGATCGAGCAGTCGATGTTTGATGCCTTAGCTTCGATGCCACGTCGGTAACTGGAGCATCTATGCTGGAAATGTTTCTTATCCTGCTGGTAACCCTTTGCACGCTGGGTAGTCAACTGATATTAAAGCGCGGCGTCACGACGCTCGATATGAGCCTCCTGGCCAGCCATAAGCTGGCCTTCTTATTGCAAGCAATTGCGTCGCCGTACGTGTTAGTCGCAATTGGCATCCAGGGTTGTGGCTTTCTGCTTTGGATTCTCGTGGTGAGCCGGGTAAAACTCGGTGTGGCTTTTGCTATTTCCGGAAGCTTTTTTTATTTACTAATAGCCTTTTCGAGTTGGCTGCTCTATGGCGAACGGATTTCGCCAATGCAGTGGGTTGGCCTGATTCTGATCAGCGTTGGTGTGGCTATGCTTAACTTGGGGAGCACTGCCTGACATGCCAACCATCTGGCAACAACGCGTGTGCCCTCGCGCACTCCTGTTGGCAATCGTTATGGGACTGCTGCTTGCTTTGTTCGCGTGGTTCAAAACGGGTGAAGAGGGGGTGTCAGTTACATTGCAGATGCGGGTCCGCACAGACGCAAACGGTGAGTTGTTCTTCAACAAAGGCGGTGGATACGCACCTGCGAACAGCATCAAGTTCAAGCTGAAGCCGGACGGTATGCTGCACACCTATAAGATCAGTCTTCCGAGTGACGTGCCCGTGGCCATTCGTATTGACCCGGGTACTGCGCCTGGCCTGGTGGAGGTTCAGCAGATCGAAGTTCGAGGTCTAGGCTTCCGCCGGTTTTCCAAGGCCGACGGGCTGGAGCGTTCGATTCGGACGCTGCATGATCTCAACGCACTACCGGTCCAGGGTCAGGCAGTTCGTCTGGAAGCGAGCGGTACAGATCCGTACTTTGAATTTCCGTTGCCGCATATTTATTCTGCGCCGACGTTGCTTGTCCGCACGCTAGTCATTTCCATGGCAGCCGGCGGCGCGACGGTAGTGGGCTACTTGCTGGCACTATTGGTTCGTCAAGCAGCACGACGGGTTCGGCAACGCATCGGCGTGCAACTTATGGCGTTTGGTTTTTTCACCAGAAGTGCCAACTGTTGCAGCGATGGCCGCCTTGTTCGCCTCGACTACCGCGCGGGGATCTTCTTGTGCTGCATGGCCACCGTATTTTTGGGAATGGTTGGCGGGAAGTTTCACTTATCCTCCATCGGTATGTGGAACACCTATGTTCCGCAGGCGAATGTGCGGGCGACTGAGGTTTGGGGGCAACCACGAGCAATACGTAGTGACGAGTGGGTCGTGCAGACCCCGTTCATGCTATCCCAGGTCCAACATGGTTTCCCGATCGAGAATGATAGCCTCGGTGCGCCTGGTGTGCCTCTTATTGCAAGTGTTCCAGTTAATAGCTTGATTGGCTATGTCCAGCCGCGGTTTTGGGGGTTTTACGCCTTGGATGTAGAGCGTGGATTTTCATACCTCTGGGCCTATCGGGTTGTTGGTGTGGTTGTGCTCTTCTTTTTTGTGTTCAATATTCTGACGCGCGGAAATTTCTGGCTGTCGTTGCTCGGAGCCGCGTGGGTGTATCTCTCTTCGTTTAATCAGTGGTGGTTAGGCACGAATTTACCTGACATGCTGATTGCATTTGCGGCCATCATCGTTTCTGGCTGCTTTGTGTTCTTTGGGGGTACAAAGCGAAATATTCTGGTCGGCGGAGGTGCATTGGTTATCAGTGCGGTTTCTTTCACTGCGGCACTCTATCCTGCCTTTCTCGTACCCTTGTTTTGGTTGGGTGTTTTTATATTCCTTGGTTTTTTTGCGAGCCCCGTATACCGCTCTTACTTCATTGATAGGTTCGGACTGCGGTTACTGGTAGCAGGCGGTGCCCTGGCCCTGGTCGGAACGTTTGTTGTTTGGTGGCTGTGGGAGGCCCGAGCCGTCCTGAATTTAATCGCGCACAGCGAGTACCCCGGTGACCGCAGCAACATTGTATGGAGTACGGTGGAGCTCTTGAGGGTGTTTTCGGGTTTTTACGATTTTTTCTACTTAGAGAATCAATTCCCAAAGGCGCTTGGCAACATTTGCGAGGCTAGCAATTTCATACTGCTTTTTCCCATCGTTGGTGTGTGCGTGATCTGGCATGCGATTTACCGCAGGAGGGTGAATAGCTTGCTGGTGACGTTGTTGGTTTTCTGCTGTCTAATGACGGCATGGGCAGTACTTGGATTTCCAGATTGGCTTGCCCAAGGCACGCTCATGAGCATGTCACCGCCGGAGCGATCCTTTGTTGGTCTCGGATTGGGAAGCATTTTCCTTACCGTCGCGTATATGGCGGTTCCAGCGACTGGGAGATCACAGACTCCAATCTGTGTGAGCCGAATGCTTGCTTTATTTGTAGGGGGGGGGATTCTTGTCTTTTGTCTCGGATTAAGATTTTACTTGAAAGATCCCGAATTTTATGCCCTGCATCGAGCGGCTTTTATCGCGATAATTGGAGGCGCGCTCATATACGCAATTTGCGTACGAGATAGAGTCGCATTCTCGTGTGCTGTCGCAATCCTGATTGCACCCGGGGCGTCTATAAATCCATTTAGCAGGGGGTTGGACGCGATCTACAGGAAGGATCTGGCGGAGCGCGTAGTGCAAAGCGGCTCGGCCGATCAGGCTAAGCGTTGGATTGTCACTGGAGGCGTAACATCGCCTCAGTTCTTCAAGGCTGCCGGCGCGAATGTTTGGAATGGAGTGCGATACGCTTCCGAGCCACAAACATACATGCCGCTTGACCCACAGGGTACGAGTTCCAAGATCTGGAATCGGTATGCACATGTTATTATTGAGCCTGATTTAGAGTTAAGTTCGCCTGTGTTCGAGTTGGTGCAGACTGATGTTATCAAGATTCGATTGAATCTGTGTGGTAAGGAGCTTAGCGATATCGGTGTGACGAATGTCGCGGTCCTAGGTCAAGCAATAGGCGGCGCTACGTGCCTCAATGAGTTAGCGGGTAACCCGATCAATGGATTCTGGCTTTATGAGCTAAAGAAGTGAACCGCGATGCGGTAATCGACTGACAAGTCAAGAGTATTTAGTCAGAAATTTTTACAGTATTGAATTAACGGAATTTTGGGGATTTGGGATGATCGCTGTTGTGATCCCTTGCTATAAGGTAAGAGGGCATATCTTGGGTGTGATTGCTCGAATCGGCCCTGAGGTCGGCGCAATCTACGTCGTAGATGACTTCTGTCCCGAAGGGTCGGGCGACTTTGTTCAAGCTCATTGCCAAGATTCGCGCGTCTGCGTATTACGTCATTCCGTGAATCAAGGCGTCGGGGGTGCGATGATTACTGGCTATCAACGCGCCGCAGCAGATGGTGCCACTGTCATAGTGAAGATCGATGGTGACGGCCAGATGGATCCATCCGATATAGATCGATTTGTCCGTCCTATTCTCGCTGGTCGAGCGGATTACACTAAAGGAAATCGGTTTTTCGATATCGAATTCCTGGCTTCAATGCCGCCGCTTCGGATCTTCGGAAACGCTGTACTGTCCTTCGTTAGTAAGATATCAAGCGGCTATTGGAATGTCATGGATCCGACAAATGGCTATACGGCTATTCACGGCAGCTTGATCAAGTATTTGCCAATGAACAAGATAGATCGGCGGTACTTTTTCGAGAGTGATATGCTTTTTCGGTTGAATGTGCTGCGTGCAGTTGTCGTTGATATTCCAATGGAATCTGTATATGGCAATGAAGTAAGTAATCTTAATATCAAGAAAGTTGCACTCGAATTTCCAGGGAAATATCTCTCACGCTTCGTCAAACGGCTTTTCTATAGCTATTTCCTGCGTGATTTCAACTTCGGTTCGGTTGAGCTGTTGTTCGGGTTACTACTTGTCGTGGTGGGAGCGGGATTCGGCTTCTGGCACTGGCATCTATCCGTGTTGGCCGGAATATCCGCAACAAGCGGGCAGGTGATGTTGGCGGCACTGCCAATCCTTGTTGGCATTCAGCTTCTCGTCTCAGCGATCGGCTACGATATTAGTTCAGTGCCGAAAGATCCCGTACACAATGCGCTACCGTCTGTGTTTGGTAAGAATCTCTCACCCTTGGCGAGGGATGAGGATGCGCTAACCCTGGGGGAAAGATGAATAGTGCAGTTGCAGTGATTTCACACGCTGACCTGGGAGAACTAGTTGTCCACGCGTCCAAGTCGGGACGATTACGGCAGCATCGGAATATCCATGCCAGCTACGAGGACCCGTGCCAGCGTTTGCTGAATGCGGTCGAGCTCGATAGTTATATTCGGCCGCACCGACATAGTCTTGATCCGAAAGTAGAGACGCTATTTGCGCTTATCGGCCGGTTTGCCGTTTTCTCGTTCGACGCGACAGGAGCAATTCGCAATTGCGTTTGCATCGGGTCTGAGAAATATATGTCAAATTCTGTCGGGGTGGCAGTCGAGGTAGATCCGCGTATGTGGCATACCGTGATCGCGCTTGAAGGCGGTTCGATCCTGCTCGAATTGAAGGCGGGTCCGTTCGACCCTGATCTGGCAAAAGAATTTGCGCCATGGGCGCCGGAAGAGGGGGGGGGCGAGGCAAACGACTATTTGCGCTCGTTGAGAGCCTACGCAATGGCTTCAGCCACGTGACTTGAGCGCTGTTGGGGGTTCAAAGCGGCATGGTCTGATCATTGAGTGTCTGAGTGTTCTGTGTCATCACTATCATTGGCGATATGCTCGGCAAGTTTAGCGGGGTCACATGCCCTGCAGATACTCTAGTACTCGACTGCTAAGACTTTAGACTTCAAGTCCCGCCAGTATGATTCCCGGTATGAGCTTGCTTCGGATATCTTTTGGGGGCTTATTTGAGGCTCATCATGTCGGTGATGTGCCCGGGGTGTTTTTCAACGGCTGTCGATCTAAGTATGCTTTCCATTCCTATCGCGACCGCGCCGACTTCGCAGAGCACCATGTTGCGTGAGCAGTACTCTGCCGCGATGCTGTCCTGCGGCGTCGCCATGTGCACCTACAATGCTGGTGCATTCTTGCAGCCTCAGTTGGACTCCATCGCAATGCAGACCCGGCGGCTGGCGCATGTGGTCGTAAGCGACGACCGCTCCGTGGATGGCACTTGGGAGCGGCTGTGCGCCTGGGCTGCCGAGATGGAGTCAAAGGGCATCATGCGCGTCACGCTGTTCCGCAATGATGAGCGGCTCGGTGTTCTACGCAACTTTGAGCAGTCCATCAGGGCGCTGGATACCGACATCATCTTCCTATCCGACCAGGACGACGTGTGGACGCATGGTAAGGTCGAAACCATTGCCGGCGTATTTGAGTCCAGCCCATCGGCTCTGCTTGTGCACTCCGACGCCTTGCTGATTGATGAACGCGGCAAGGACATGGGGAAGTCGCTGTTCCAGGCGCTCAAACTCTCGCCTGCGGAGGAAGCGCTCGTGGTGCGCAGGCGCTACTTTGAGATCTATTGCCGCCGCAATTTGGTTACCGGCACCACTGCTGCGTTCCGGCGAGAGCTGCTCGACCTTGCGCTGCCGTTTCCGGACGACTGGATTCACGACGAGTGGCTAGCCGCCTGCGCGGCTGCTCGCGGCGAAGTAGCGATGCTGAGCGACAAGCTGACCGCATATCGACAGCACGGGGCAAATGTGATCGGTATCCCAGTCACGGCGGTGTCACGCCTAACTCGGTACGCACGCAGGGTTGCACAGACGCCCCGTGACGATTACCTGCGCTTCAAGCTGCGCAGACTAGAGGCGCTGGGCAATCGGTTGGCATCGTACTCGCCGGCCATTTCCGCAGACAAACTCGCCTTACTGGGCGAGGCGCAAAGCCATTTCGCGCGACGCCTAAAGTTTCGGCGCTCGTTATTCCCCCGGCTGTTCGCCGTGGTGCGAGAGTGCCGCCGGCACGGTTACCACCGCTTTGCCGACGGCATTGCGGGAATGGTTCGCGACCTGATTCATGTCTGACTTGGCAACGATGCAAACACAACCAGTGCTCAGCGAACCCAGAATCGCGATCTCAGTCGTGAGCCACGGCCAGCGTGAACTGTTGCTGACGCTGCTGGCACAATTGAAGACGGCCTCAGCGTTGCTCCCCATGCAGGTCATTCTGACGCTGAACCTGCCGGAGGAGCGACCAGAAATGGCGTCGGCCGAAGGTTTTGAAGTGGTGTGGATTGAGAATCCGCGGCCCAAGGGTTTCGCCGAAAACCACAATGCCGCTTTCGAGCATTGCAGAGCGCCGTATTTCTGCGTGCTGAATCCGGACGTACGGTTGGATGCCGGCAGTCTACTGCCTCTACTGGAATGCTTGGCACGCTTGCCCGGCGTCGCCGGACCGCGCGTGCTAAGCCTCTCAGGCGCTCTCGAAGACAATGCGCGCCAGTTGCCCTCTCCGCTACGCCTGCTGTCACGCTGGTGGCACAGGCGCTTCGAGTCTGACTATTCGCACGTTGTATTAGAACAACAGGTTGATTGGATGGCGGGCATGTGCCTGGCTTTTGACCGCGCGACGTATCAGAGCATCGGCGGGTTTGATACACGCTACCGACTTTACTGTGAAGACATAGATATATGCCTGAAGGTACACCTAACGTGTCGTCATGTGACTTGGGTCCAAGCTGGGGTGGTGATTCATGACGCTCAGCGTGCTAGCCATAGGAGTTGGCGTTATCTGGTGTGGCATATCGGTAGCCTGCTCAAGCTGTTCAACTCGGCAACTTACTGGCGTTTTCGTTTCAGTCGTAGACGCGCAGCAATGTAATTACGGAAGGCTCCATGTTTGATTTTTTTTGGGTGCCGTTGGCGATCTTCCTCATCTGCGTGCTGGCAATTCTGGGATTGCGCCCGCTGGTGAGTGCTGCGGGTTTGGTTGACCGGCCTGATGCCCGCAAGCGCCATGTCGGCGAGGTACCACTGGTCGGCGGCATCGCCATCACGCTTGCAGTGTGGGCCGGAGCCTTCCTGTTCATGCGTCAGCAAGGCTACTACATCGCCCTGTTTGGGGCCTTGACTGTATTGGCCTTGATAGGGGTGATGGACGACCTACGCAACTTGTCGCCAACCACGAAACTGGTAGCCCAGTTATTTGCGGCGATTCTTATGACGTCGTGGGGCGGCGTTTATCTAACCTCGCTGGGCGACTTGCTCGGCCGCCGGGAAATCGAACTCGTCAATTGGGGTATCCCGCTGACACTGTTCGCGGTGGTCTCAGTTATCAACGCGATGAACATGAGCGACGGCCTTGATGGCCTGTGCGGTGGACTCGCTTTCGTCATTTTCGCTTGGTACGCCTATGTGGCTGGAGAGGTTGGTAACAATGCAGCCCAGCGAATCTGTGTAGTGTTCTGCGGCGCCTTGCTCGGTTTCTTGATATTTAATATGCGAAATCCCTTGCGTGGCCGCAACCGCGTCTTTCTGGGCGATGCGGGCAGCTTGATGCTTGGTTTCGCTATCGTCTGGTTCGCGGTAGAGCTGTCGCAATCTCGCTACAACGGCGGCCAGCATGTGCCACCGGCGGTGATGCTTTGGATTCTCGGCTTCGTATTGATCGATCTTCTTGCCGTTGTCACGCGGCGCGTGCTGAAGGGGCGAAATCCATTGTCGGCGGACCGGACGCACTTGCATCATATCCTGCTCCGGCTCAAGATTGGCCACGATGCTATCGTCTGGATCCTTTTGGTCAGCAATGCCTGCATGGGGTTGGTTGGCGTGGCGGGCTGGAAGGCCGGGCTATCCGAACAGATGCTATTCGGCTTATTCATTGTCGTGACCATGATGCACCTTCTGGTGATGCGTTTCGCGTGGCGATTCATCCGGGTTGGCCGCAACTTCATTAGGCGGCGCTAGACACGCAGTAGCTCGCAGGCTCGGCTCCATAAACACAGTCGTATGCCTACCCGCTATTGGGACCTGTCCGCATTTTTGTGTTCGAGGCGGTCTTGAATTCTGTCAGCCTCGAGCGGCGGTAAATCGCTCGCTATACAGAATAGCAAACTGATTCATGGCGGACTTCCAGTCCTAGGTCGTGCGAACGGACTTGGTCAGCACGTTGCGCAGCGCCAGCCACAGCTGCTTGATCGCAGTTTCATCCGAGGGGAAGTGCCCCGGGGTCTTGATGATCTTGCGCAACTGCATGTTCAAGCTCTCGATGGCATCCGTAACCGGCATGATAGGAACCAGTGCCCCCTCTCCTCACTGAGTAAGTGGTGTATGGTTCGACCATCCGGGACAAGGGCGCCGGGGAGCACTTCGGGTGGGCAGGCCGTTCATATACGTTGAGCTGTGAGCGCGAATCCGTAGTTGTCGTGCTGTCCCACCGGCTCCCATTTGCGATGTTTCCCATGGGAGACGCCAATGCGAGTGATAGGACTGGATGTATCGCGATCCGTAGCCGAGATCGCCTATTTGGAGAACGGCCTGCTACGCGCCGGCGGGCGCGTCGGACTGCGACGCGATGAGCTGGAACGCTTTGCCGCCAAGCTAAAGCCCGACGACCACGTGGTACTCGAGGCGACCGGCAATACGATCGCCATTGCGAATGTGCTGACTAGTCATGTCGGCAGAGTCATCGTCGCCAACCCGCTGCAAGTCCGTCTGATTGCGGAAGCCCGCGTGAAGACGGATAAGATCGATGCGGCGATCCTCGCGCAACTCTATGCGAGTGGCCTCCTGCCCGAGGTCTGGATTCCAGACGAGACCACGCAAGCGATGCGGCGGCAGGTGTCGCGCCGCGCCCAGATCGTGCGGCAGCGGACGCGGCTCAAGAACGAGATCCACGCTTGCCGCACATCTGATCGAGCGGTGTCCCGCTACAGACCTGTTTGGCAAGAAAGGGCGGGCCTGGCTGAGCCTGCAGCCGCTACCCATGGAGAGCGCATCGGGATCGACCAGCGGTTGCATGAGCTGGACCGGCTGGCAGAGAATCTGCAGGAGGTTGAGTGTGAACCGCCCCGGTTTTCGTGGAGGCCCCTTGGCTTGAGTCAGGCCGACATGGCCTGCTGCTCAAGTTGGCAAT
>NZ_JBYSZW010000050.1:0-60363 GCF_058787575.1 Cupriavidus sp. FW305-3-2-15-C-LB2 | reverse complement strand
GAGGAAGCGCGCAAGACGCAGATCATCGAGACCTCCTCGGGCGACTTCTACGGCAAGGGCTACCAGGACGTGCAGCACCGCGTGCCGAAGATCGGCAACACCGTCGACGAGCTGGGGTGGGAACCGAGGATAGGGATGGAGGCGTCGCTGCGGCGGATCTTCGAGGCGTATCGCACGCACGTGACGGAGGCAAGGACGTTGGTGAACCAGGGATGAGTTTCGACACGTGTCGCAGGCCCGAGGCACTTGCCTGACCGTGAGTGCTCCCTCTCCCGCAAGCGGGAGAGGGAGCACTCAGGCAGCGTGCCCAAGCACCAGGCACGCGCGCAGCCTCAGCCGGCCGACACCTCGATCCGCCGCGGCCTCGCTTCTTCCCTGCGCGGGATCGTAAGCTTCAGCACGCCGTCCTGCAGGTTGGCTTCGATACGCGAAGCGTCGAGATCCGGGCTGAGCGTAAATGTACGCGCATAGCGAGGCTGCCGAATCTCGGCAAGCTGCACGCGCAGGCTCGCGGGCGTCGGCACGACGGCTTCGCCTTCGATGCGCAGGCTGCTGTCGTGCACGTTGACCTCGAGGTTCTCGCGCGGCACGCCGGGCAAATCCGCCCACAGCGTGACCCCGGCGGGAGTCTCGTAGATATCGACCGCGGGCACCAGCGTCATGGCCTGGGTTTCCGCGCGGCGTTGCGCGACAGCGCCCTGGTCTCCCTGGCCGCTTGTGTTCTGGTCGCGCTGGACGACCTGGTTCGAATCGCTCATGGCTTTCTCCTCACGTTAGCTGACGGTGATCGCGCGCGGACGCGACGCTTCGCGCTTGCCTACGCTGATCGACAGGCAGCCGTTGGTATAGCGTGCCTGCACCTTGTCGGGATCAGCCGACTGCGGCAATTCGATCACGCGGCGGAAGCTGCCGAAGAAGCGCTCCTGCGCATAGGGCCGCACCTCGGCTGCGCCTTCCGGCTGCACCTGGGCACGCTCGCCGCTGATGGTCAGCAGGCCCTTGTCGATCGATACCTCGAGCTGGTCCGTCTTGATGCCGGGTGCGAATACCACGATCTCGATCGAGTCATCGGTCGTGCCGATATTCAGCGGAGGGAACCCCCCGAAACGCCCGGAGCGCAGGCTGGTTGGAAACCCGCCGAAGAGATTCGCCATCTGCCGTTGCATCCGGTCGAATTCACTGAACGGGTCGGTCCCGAAAAAGAAGTCACTCATGGTTAGATCCTCCTTCTATGCAGCGGGGAGGCGCAGGACCCTGATGTAGTGCACCTGGTCTCCTGCCAGGCCGCTGCAAACCAACGGAAAACACGCAGTGCCGCGTTGCCGCGACGACTGGGCAATCCATAATTAGTGCTGTCCCGCGCGGATTTCAAGGGGGGCGGATAGCGGGAAAATCGGACGCTGGCAGGTATCGGCCGCGTCACAGCCATCGGCCCGGGATTTCAGGCGCCAGCGCGGTCGAAGCCGGCCTTGCGCGCCAGCACGATCGCCTGCGCGCGGTTTTCCACTTCCAGCTTGGCGAAGATGCTGGTGATGTGGTTGCGCACGGTCTTCTCGCACAGGTCCAGGTGCGCGGCGATCTGGGCGTTGTCGCGGCCCTGCGCGATCAGTTCGACGATATCGCGCTCGCGCCGGGTCAGTGCACTGAAGGCGGGATCTCGCACCGGTTCCGTGGCCGGCAGGAAGGCGCGCACCTCGTCCAGCCAGCGCAGCCATGCGGGCTCGGTTTCCAGCAACAGGTGGTTGCCGCTTTCCAGCGGCACGAAGCGCGCGCCGGGAATCTCGCTGGCGATCAGGCGTCCTTCGTCGAACGGCACACGCGCATCGCGCACCGCGTGCAGCACCAGTGTCGGGCACGATACCCGCGGCAGCAGCTTCACCACGTCGATCTCATTGAAGACGCGCATGAAGCGTGCGGCATTCAGCGGCGAGGTAGAGACCCGCTCAAGCTCGTTGAACCATGCATGCTGCTCGGCCGTGCCGCCGGGGATGAACTGGGTGGTAAAGAACTGGCGGAAGGCCGGATTCTCCTGGCCCCAGCCAAGCTCTGCGAGCTTGTTCATCAGCTCGGCCTCTTCCAGCAGGCGCTGGCTCAGGTTGTCGCGCTTCAGGCGCCCGCGCGCGTAACCGCCGTGCAGCACCAGGTGGCTGACACGTTCGGGATGCGCGACCGCGTAGGCGACGGCAATCGATGCGCCCTGCGAGATACCGAGCAGCGGAAAATGGTTGACCCCGGTGGCGTCGACGATGGTCTCCAGGTCGCGCAGCCAGGCATCGAAGGACAGGTCCTCGATCTCCCGGTCAGAGAGCCCGCAGCCGCGTTCGTCATAGCGGATCAGCGTATGCGTGGCGGACAGCGCCGTGATCATGTGGCTCCACACCGGGCTGCCCACGTCGAACTCCAGGTGGCTCATCCAGTTGGCCGCCTTGACCAGCGGTGCACCGCAGCCCGTGATGGCGTACGCAAGGCGAACGCCATCACGGCTGGTGCACAGGCGGAGCTGCTGCTTGAACATCGGCATGTCGGGGCCGCGCGGCACTGGGACGGCCGGCCGGCAGCCGCGGGCCGCGGCCGCCATGCGGGCGCACCGCGTGACTTCCCTAGCTTAGGCAAAGGATGGGCGGCGCAAAAGCGCCGTCGATCGCTCAGGACAGGCATTCCCCGCTGCCGCGTGCATCGCTGCGCGCGCCGTCGCTGAAACCATCGCGGGAACTGGTTCGCGCCCCCTCGGTAAAGGTATCAAAGCGTCCCATGCGCGCGCCATCCATGTAAGGATCAGGCTTGCGCATCGCATCCCGGTTCGGATCAAAGCCACGGACCACGCACACTGACATGCTGCCGCGCGCCACCACGGGCCGCATCGCGGCCTCGGCGGCAGGACTGCGCGCGCCCTCCGTGAAGGCGTCGCGCTGCGCGTTGTGGCGCGGCGCGGCAGCGGCCAGTGCTTCGCCATAGGCACCCGCATGGGCGGCATGACTGAAGCCGGCGGCGAGTGCGGCAGTGGCAAGCAGGGTCTTGGCAAGATTCTTATGCATTGCTATCTCCAACAGGGATGCCGGCGGCATTGCCGCGACGGCACTCCTCATGCAGGCGATCGGCTACGAAACGGCACGGGCCGCACGGGATCGCCTCGACCGTGCCAGCCGTTGCCTGGCGCAAGCCGCTGCCATCCCATCATGGGGCTGCGGCGCAGCGCCTGACTCCTGTATCAGTGGTATGCGGATGCGGGGAAGCGGCCGCCGTGCCTCAGTGCAGCCATGCGAGCATCGCGAACAGCGGTGCCAGCGACGGCAGCAGCCGCGCCGGACTGTGCCCGAGTGCCGCCAGGCACGCCGACCCGCGGTCGGCGGCCAGCAGCACCGCGGCGTGCCAGGCAACCGGATCCGTTGCCTGGCGTCCGCGCAGGGAGCGCGCCAGCGACAACGCGCGTCCCAGCTCGCGCGCCGGCGTGCCGTGATCGTGATTCAGCTCACGCAGTGAGGCGAGGCACGATTCCCAGTTCGCATGTGAATGACAGAGGACGTAGAGCAGCAGGAGCGCCGGCAGCAGCGATGGCAGCCACGGCGGCAACGCCCGTTGCAGTCGACGGATGCGACGGGTACCGTCGGCATGCCGGCTGGACTGGCGAGACCACTGCTGCAACGCGCACATGGCACAGGCTCCTTCTGGAAGGGACCGCCATGAAGGCGGTCAGTGACAAGCTGAGGGTTGCATTGTGTGGCGAGGGGCGGTGCGTACGCATGAGGCCGGTGTCCCGGGTCAGCGTCAGCAATGCGCGACTTCCCGGGACAAGCGCCCCGAGGGACGGGCTGCGGGTGGCGCATGGCAGGCAGGCGGCGCAAGCCGGGCAAAAGCAAAACCCCCGGATCGCCTGGCGGCGTGTCCGGGGGTCGCTGAGGCTCGACGGGAGCGGGCGCCGGGGCCCGCGCGTTCAGATCTCGACCTTGGTGCCCAGCTCCACCACCCGGTTGGCCGGGATCTGGAAGAAGTCCGACGGCTTGGCGCCGTTCTGGTGCATCCAGGCGAACAGACTCTCGCGCCACATCGGCATGCCCGGCAGCTTGGACGGAATCACCGATTCGCGCGCGATGAAGAATGAGGTCTCCATCAGCTCGAAGTGCATGCCAAGCTTGCGGTCGGCCAGGTCCAGCACCCTCTGCACATCGGGCGTTTCCTTGAAGCCGTATTCGGACTTCAGGATAAAGACGCCGCCGCCAACGTCCTTGCAGCTCAGGCGATGGTCGTCGTCAACGTAGGGGATGTCGCGCGTGACGAAGGTCAGGAACACCACGCGCTCATGCAGCACGCGGTTGTGCTTCAGGTTATGCAGCAGCGACACCGGCACGGACTCGGTATTGCCGGTCAGGAACACCGCGGTGCCCTCAACCCGGTGCGGCGGATGCGCCAGCAGCCCGGCGATAAAGGGCTCGAGCGGGATGCCGTCTTCCAGGCTGCGCGCGCGCAGCAGCTTGCGGCCGCTGTACCAGGTCATCAGCAGGAAGAACGCGGCGCTGCCCAGCAGCAACGGGAACCAGCCGCCTTCGGCAACCTTGAGCAGGTTGGCGGCAAAGAACGACAGGTCCACCACGATGAAGGCCAGCCCGACCACGGCAACCAGCGCGGGGTTCCACTTCCAGACGCTGCGCATGCACACCGCGGCCAGGATGGTGGTGATGACCATGGTGGTGGTCACGGCGATGCCGTAGGCAGCGGCCAGGTTCTCTGACTTCTTGAACGAGATCACCACGCCGATCACCAGCACCAGCAGCAGCCAGTTGATCACCGGCAGGTAGATCTGGCCGATCTCTGCGGCCGAGGTGTAGCGCACGCGCATGCGCGGCAGGAAGCCCAGCTGGATCGCCTGGCTGGTCAGCGAAAACGCGCCGGAGATCACCGCCTGCGAGGCGATCACGGTGGCGCAGGTGGCCAGCAGCACCATCGGAATCTGCAGCGGCTCAGGCACCATCAGGTAGAACGGGTTCTCGGCACCGGCCGGGTTGTGCAGCAGCATCGCGCCCTGGCCGAAGTAGTTCAGCATCAGGCAGGGCATCACCAGCACGAACCAGCCGATGCGGATCGGGCGCGCGCCGAAGTGACCCATGTCGACGTACAGCGCCTCGGCGCCGGTCAGCACCAGGAATACCGAGCCCAGCACGATAAAGGCCTGCAGCGCGTGCTCCACCAGGAAGGTGATGGCGTAGTACGGGTTGATCGCCTTCAGGATCTCCGGCGCCTGCACCAGGTGGAAGATCCCCAGCGCCCCCAGCGCCAGGAACCAGGCGGTCATGATCGGCCCGAACAGCTTGCCCACGGTGGCAGTGCCATGGCGCTGGATCAGGAACAGCGCCGCCAGGATCACCAGCGTGATCGGTATCACGAACTGCGACAGCTGCGGCGCGGCGATCTCCAGCCCTTCCACCGCCGACAGCACCGAGATCGCCGGCGTGATGACCGCGTCGCCGTAGAACATGCAGGCGCCGAAGATGCCCAGCATCATCAGCACCCTGGCCCTGCCCGAGCGTGGCGCCACGGTGCGCAGCACCAGCGCCATCAGCGCCAGCACGCCGCCTTCGCCGTCGTTGTCGGCCCGCATCACGAAGACCACGTACTTGATCGAGACCACGATGATCATGGCCCAGAACAGCATCGAGATGACGCCCAGCACGGCCTCCGGGCTGAACATGATGCCGTGCTCCTTGCTGAAGCACTCCTTGAGGGCATACAGCGGGCTGGTGCCGATGTCGCCGAAGACGACGCCTACCGCGCCGAGCACCAGGGCGCGCGTGCTCGGGCTCTCGACAAAATAATGGCTGGTTGTGGATTGGGTCATGAAATTGGGTCTGCTCGACCAGGTCGCCGACAGGTTTGTTGGCTCTGCCGCGGCCCGGTCCCATCCAGCGCAACAGCTTGCTGCGCCCGTTTCCGGTTCTGCTTGCGGTTCTTATTGCATTGCACAAACGCGCGCAATTCTAGATGAACTGTCGACTATCGACCACTGCGGCAAACAGGGATGCCGCTTTCGTGACTTCGCAAGGATGGGAGGGAAGCGGCGGATGGTCAAGCCCTGGAAGAGCAAAACAGAGTGTCCTTGCGCCCGCAAGCGGCGTTGCGGCAGGACAACATGAGCGCCTTATGCGGCGCTTTTCATCTCAAACGCCCAGGTAGCGGTCCAGGGCTTCGGGCTTGCCGGCAAGGTCCGACGCGGGGCCGGCCATCACCACCCGGCCCTTCTCCAGCACCACGGCACGGTCGGCATGCGCCAGCACCGAGCGGAAATTGCGGTCGACCACAACCGAGGCGATGCCAGTGCCACGCACGGTGGCGATGACCTCCCAGATCTCGCGCACGATGCGCGGGGCCAGCCCTTCGGTGGCCTCGTCCAGCACCAGGCAGTCGGGATTGGTCATCAGCGCGCGGCCGATGGACAGCATCTGCTGTTCGCCGCCGGACAGCTGCTGGCCGCCATGGGACAGGCGTTCCTTGAGCCGCGGGAACAGGTCGAGCACGCGCGCCTCGTCCCAGTCGTTGCGGCCACTGCAGCCCTTGCGCGCGGCCATCAGCAGGTTTTCGCGCACCGACAGGCTGGGGAAGATGCCGCGGCCCTCCGGCACGTAGGCCACGCCCAGGCGCGCCACCTCGAACGGCTGCGCGCGCGAGACGTCGCGGCCGGCCACGCGGATCTGCCCCTGGCGCTGGCGCACATGTCCCAGCAGCGTGCGCAGCAGCGTGCTCTTGCCCATGCCGTTGCGGCCCAGCAGCCCGACCGTTTCGCCCACGCCCACGGTAAAGTCGACGTCGCGCAGCACGTGGCTTGAGCCATACCAGGCGTTGATGCCGGTGGCCTCGATCATCGGTGAATTGATCGGTGCGTTCATGCGGCCTCGCTCTCTTCCTCGCCCAGGTAGGCGACCTGGACCTCGTGGTTGGTCCGGATCGCCTCGGGGCTGCCCGTGGCAATCACGGCGCCGTTGACCATCACGGTGATGCGGTCGGCAACCGAGAACACCGCGTCCATGTCATGCTCGACCAGCAGGATGGCGTGGCCCTCGCGCAGGCCGCGCAGCAGCGCCAGCATCCGCGCCGACTCTTCCGCGCCCATGCCGGCCAGCGGCTCGTCCAGCAGCAGCGCGACCGGCTGCGTGGCCAGGCACATTGCCACCTCCAGCTGCCGCTTCTGGCCATGGGCCAGGTCGCTGGCAAGCCGGTCCGCCAGCGGCGCCAGGCCGGCCCGCTCCAGCGCCTCGTCGGCCAGCGTGGCGCTGGTGCGGCAGCCCTGGGCGCTTTCCCACAGCCGCCACGCCCGCTGCGCGCGCGATTGCGCGGCCAGCCGGCAGTTTTCGCGCACCGTCAGAGGCAGGAAGATATTGTTGCGCTGGTAGCTGCGCCCCACCCCATGGCGCGCCAGCCGCGGCTGCGACCAGCCGGTCACGTCCTCGCCCTTCAGGTACAGGCGGCCGGACGACGGCGCCAATTCGCCGGACAACATATTGATCAGCGTGGACTTGCCCGCGCCGTTGGTGCCGATCACGGCATGGATCTCATGCAGTGACAGCGACAGGTCGACGCCCGCCACGGCGGTCAGGCCGCCGAAGCGCCGGGTCAGTTGCTGCGCCTGCAGGATCGGCGTTCCTTGCGATATCATGCGGCCTCCGTATTGCGGCGTCCTTCGCTGCGGCTGTCCGCAGTGACCGCGGCCTCATCCGTGCCGGTGCCGGCATCGCCATTGCGGCGCCCGCGGCGGCCGTGCCGCAACACCGACGGCAGGCTGACCAGCCCGCGCGGCAGCAGCGCCACCGCGACGATGATGAAGCCGCCCATCAGCAGCTGCCAGTGCTTGGTCAGCGTACTGAACCACTCGGCCAGCAGCACGAACGAGAACGCGCCCAGCACCGCGCCGGCCAGGCTGCCCACGCCGCCCAGGATCACCATCAGCATGGCGTTGCCGGACTGGTGCCACGACGCGATCTCCGGATTGACGAAGCCAAACTGGATCGCATACAGAAACCCAGCCAGTCCCGCCAGCATCCCGCCCGCGACAAAGGCGCCAAGCTGGTAGCGGTAAGTGGCATAGCCCGCCGCGCGCATGCGCTGTTCGTTGTGGCGGATGCCGACCAGCGCGTGCCCGAAGCGCGAGCGCAGCACCAGCGCCAGCACCGCCACCGTCAGCACCAGCCCGAGCCATACCAGCCAGTAGAAATGCGTGGGATCGTTGACCGTCAGCAGGTGCTCGCCGGGCACCGGGAATTCCGGCCGGAAGTAGATATAGGTGCCATCGCTGCCGCCCGCGATGTTGGTGTCGTGGAAGACGAAATACACCATCTGCGCGAACGCCAGCGTCACCATGATGAAATACACGCCGCGGGTGCGCAGCACCAGCGCCCCCACCACCAGCGCCAGCAGCGCCGATGCCGTCAGCGCACCAGCCAGCAGCAGCCAGCCGTTGCCCGGGCCGGCCTGCGGCGCCAGGATTGCGGTGGCATACGCCGCCATGGCGAAGTACGCGGCATGGCCCAGGCTGACCAGCCCGGTGTAGCCGATCAGCAGCTGCAGCGACAGCGCGAAGATCGCCATGATCATCACCTTGCTGAGCAGCTCGATGTAGAACTTGTTGCTGTCCGCGGTCAGCAGCAGCGGCAGTGCCGCCAGCACCGCGAACGCCGCCAGCCAGCCCAGCCCGGTGGCCAGCGTGGCGTTGCGCGAGGAGTGCCGGCGCGCCGGCAATGTCGTCGGAGTCATGTCATCCTGCCTTGAACAGTCCCTGCGGCTTCCACAGCAGGATCACCGCCATCAGCAGGTAGATCAGCACGCCGGCCGCCTCCTGCCAGAACACCTTGCCGAAGGTATCGACGAAGCCCAGCAGCAGCGACGCCACCAGCGCGCCCTTGACCGAGCCGATGCCGCCGATCACCACCACCACGAAGCAGACGATCAGCACCTGCGCCCCCATGCCCGGATAGACCGACGACACCGGCGCGGCGATCATGCCGGCCAGCACCGCCAGCGCCACGCCCAGCGCGAACACGAAGCGGTACAGCACCGTGATGTTGATGCCCAGCGACTGCACCATCTCGCGGTTGGTGGCGCCGGCGCGGATCATCATGCCCAGCCGGGTGCGCCGGATCACGTAGTACATCGCCAGCGCCACCACCAGGCATATCGCGGAGATAAAGAGGCGGTACACCGGATAGGTCATGTCGTTGCCGATCGCCAACGCTCCGTCCAGCAGCGCAGGCACCTGCACGCCGTGCACGTCATCGCCGACCAGGATGCTGCGCAACTCCTCGAACACCAGGATCAGCCCGTAGGTCATCAGCACCTGCTGCAGGTGGTCGCGTTCATACAGGTAGCTGAAGAAGGCCCATTCCAGCACGTAGCCGAATGCCACCGCCAGCACGATGCCGAGCGGGATGGCGATAAACAGGTTGCCGGTCAGGCCGGCGAGCGTGAAGGCCAGGTAGGCGCCCAGCATGTAGAAGCTGCCGTGGGCGAGATTGATCACGCCCATGATGCCGAAGATCAGCGTCAGGCCGCTGGCCACCAGGAACAGCAGCAGGCCGTACTGGACGCTGTTCAGGCACTGGATCAGGAAGGAGACGATATCCATGCGGGGTAATGCATCAAATTACCTACAGCGCCACACATGCCGGTGGCAGGCCCCCCTCTCCCGCGCGCGGGAGAGGGGTTGGGGAGAGGGCCGGGCTTGCGGGATGCGAAGGCCTTCACTTCGTGGGGACTCCTGCCCTCTCCCCCGCCCTCTCCCGCAGGCGGGAGAGGGGAGCAAACCGACTGGCCGGGATGGCCTTACAGCCGGCAACCGCGCGCAGGATCAGCCAGCGCCTTCACCGCCACCGAGCTGACCTTGTTCTCGCGTCCGTCGACCTTGCGCAGGTAGAAGTCCTGCACCGGGTTATGCGCCTTGGACAGCGTGAAGGCGCCGCGCGGGCTGTCGATCCTGGCGGCGCCCATGGCCTTGTACAGGTCGGCCTTGCGCGTCATGTCGCCCTTCACCGCCGTGGCGCCGGCCGCCAGCAGCTGGGCGGCATCGTAGCCCTGCACTGCGTACACGTCGGGCTGCAGCTTGTAGGTCTTGGCGTAGTCCAGGCGGAAATTCTTGTCGCGCGGGTTGGTCAGGCCATCGGCGTAATGCAGCGTGGTTTCCAGGCCCTGCGCGGCAGTGCCCTGTGCTTCGAGCGTGCCGTCGGTCAGGAAGCCCGAGCCGTACAGCGGGATCTTGTCCTTGAGCCCGGCCGCCGCCCAGTCCTTGACGAACTTGACCGCGCCGCCGCCGGCAAAGAACACGAACACGGCGTCAGGCTTGAGCGACGCCACTTCGGTGATCAGCGCCTGGAACTCGACATTGGGGAACGGCAGGTTCAGTTCCTTCACCACCTTGCCGCCCTTGGCCTCGAACGCCTCCTTGAAGCCCTTCACCGACTGTTCGCCTGCGGCGTACTTCCAGGTCAGCGTCACCACCTTCTTCAGGCCGCGCTCGCCCAGCACCTGGCCCATGGCGTAACCCGGCTGCCAGTTCGAGAACGAAGTGCGGAAGATATTGGGGCCGCACAGCGGACCGGTGGCCTCGTCCACGCCGGCATTAGGAATGATCAGCAGCGTGTTGTTCTCCTTGGCCACCTTGACGATGCCCATCTGCACGCCCGAATGCACCGTGCCGACCACCACGTCGACCTGGTCGCGCTTGACCAGCTTGGTGGCGTTCTCCGGCGCCTTGGCCGGATCGGATTCATCGTCGACCTTGAAGTACTCGATGTCGCGTCCGCCGAGCTTGCCGCCCTGCTGCTGCACGTACATGCGGAAGCCGTTTTCGATGGCCGTACCCAGGGCCGCGTAGGTGCCGGTGTACGGCAGCATGAAGCCGACCTTGATCTTGCCCCCCGGCGCAGCGGGTGCGGGGGCCGCCGGCTGCGCGGACGCGCCGGCCATGGCAAAGACGGTGGCGACGGCAAGGCAGGCAGGCGCAAGCCTGCGCGAGGTGAAGCGACGCATGGTGTCTCCTGGTGGTCAAGCCGGTGGCTCGCTGGACCGTTGCCGGTCACCCCTGCCCTTGCCGTGTCCCGCGCCGGCGCATGCACCGTGAGGACCCTTCGCAACAGGCGGGAAGCCGAATTATTTTAGGTTTGAAGTATATGCGTTTATATGCCGAACCGCGGCCAACGTCAACGGATCTTTTTGGTCGCGATGTGGCGAATGTCCACATCGCGCGAGTTTAAGCAAGGTGGTCTGGGGGGCATATCGATGGATACCCTCGATCTGCGCCATGGTGCCGTATTCGTCGTCCTCGCCCTGCACCGCCAGTACCGGGCAGCGCAGCCCGGACAGCAGCGGACGCAGGTCCCACTGGCGGAATTCGGGGTCGAGCCAGATATCGTTCCAGCCCCAGAAGGCCGAATCGACGTCGTCATGATGGCGCGCCAGCCGCTGGCGCAAGTCGGTTTCCAGGTAAGCCTGGCGCGTGCCCGCGATGCTGCGCACCGACAGGTCTTCCACCACGATATGCGGCGCCAGCACGGTGATGCCGGCAACCGCCTGCGGAAAGCTGGCGGCGTGGATCAGCGCGATCGAGCCGCCGTCGCTGTGGCCCAGCAGCCAGGGCATGCCATGCGCGCGGCCGGGACCGACGTCGAGTGCGTCGAACAATGCGGGCATCGCCTCGCGTGCCTGGCGATGCATGAAGTCGGGACGCCATTTTTCCTCGTGCGGCCGCGGCGTCGAACGTCCGTAGCCATAGCGCGAGAACACCAGGCCGCGATAGTCGCCGGCTTCGCAAAATTCGCGCGGAAAATCGCGCCACATGCTGACCGAGCCCAGCCCCTCATGCAGGAACACCACCAGCGGGCGCCGCGCGCGTTCAGGCCGCAGCCACTGGTACTCGATCCGGATACGGCGGTTGTCGAAGGGAATTTCCACCAGGCTGCTTTGCATGGGCACGTTGTTGTCTTGCATCGGTTCAGAAGGAATGTCCAGAAGCTACGGGCGCTTCATTGCGCCGCCTCCCGCGCGGCCTGCTCGCGCTGGCGCAGGCGGAAGCGCTGGATCTTGCCGGTCGCGGTCTTGGGCAGTTCGGGCACGCATTCGATCTGGCGCGGGTACTTGTACGGCGCGAGGCGCGACTTGATAAAGGCCTGCAGTTCCGCCGCCATGCCGTCATGCCATTGCTGGCCGGGCCGCAGCACGACAAAGGCCTTGGGCTTGACCAGTTCGTCGGCATCGGTGACGCCGATCACCGCCGCCTCCAGCACGGCCGGGTGCTGCGCCAGCGCGGCCTCGACCTCGAACGGCGACACGTAGATGCCGCCGACCTTGAGCATGTCGTCGCTGCGGCCGGCATAGGTGTAGTAGCCATCGGCATCGCACAGGTACTTGTCGCCGCTGCGCGTCCACTCCCCGACAAAGGTATCGCGGCTCTTGTCGCGGTTGCACCAGTACATCAGCGCGGCACTGGGGCCCTTGATATAGAGGTCGCCGATCTCGCCGGGCGCGCACGGCTCGCCGCGCTCGTCCAGCAGCTTCAGCGCGTAGCCTGGCACCGGCTTGCCGGTGGTACCGTAGCGCACCTCACCCGGCCGGTTCGACAGGAAGATATGCAGCATCTCGGTGGAGCCGATGCCATCCAGGATGTCGCAGCCGAAATGCGCCAGGAAGCGTTCGCCGATATCGCGCGGCAGGGCCTCGCCGGCAGAGGTGCATACGCGCAACGCCACCTCGGCGCGCGGCGGCAGCTCAGGCGCCGCCAGCATGCCCGCAAACAGCGTGGGCACGCCGCAGAACACCGTGGGCCGCTGCTCGCGCAGCCGCCTGAACACGGCCGCCGGCGTGGGCCGTTCGGCCATCAGCACGGTGGTGGCGCCGACCGACATCGGAAAGGTCAGCGCATTGCCCAGCCCGTAGGCAAAGAACAGCTTGGCGGCCGAGAACACTACGTCGTCCTCGCGGATGCCCAGCACCTGGCGGGCATACAGGTCAGCCGTATGGAACAGGTTGCCATGCGTGTGCACGGTGCCCTTGGGCCGTCCGGTCGAGCCCGACGAATACAGCCAGAACGCCATGTCGTCCGGGCCGCTGCGCACGGCCTGCGCGGGAGAACGCGTGCGCGCCAGCATCGCGCCCACGCTGCATGCCGGCGCGCCGTCGGCATGCGGCGCCGCCTGGATCACCATCGGCGCCAGCCCGCTCTTGTCGATGGCGGCCTTCATCACCGGCAGCAGCGGCTCCGACACCACCACGGCGCGCGCGCCGCTGTGGCCAAGCATGTAGGCGTAATCGTCCGCGGTCAGCAGGGTATTGACCGCCACCGGCACCACGCCCGCCAGCAGGCAGCCGAGAAATACCGTGGGGAAATCAATGGTATCGAGCGCGCACAGCAGCAGCCGCTCTTCCTGGCGCAAGCCCGCGTCGCGCAGCGCGCCGGCAAAGCGGCGGGCACGGGCATCGAGCTCGGCGTAAGTCAGCGAGGCGGTGTCGTCGATGTAGGCTGTCCTGGCCCCGCGCCCGGCCGCGAGATTGCGCGACAGCAGGTCCTCGGCGGCGTTGTAGCAGGTGGGCAGTGCCGCCACGGCATCGGTAGCGGGTGGAACAGCCGGCGGCACGGGCGATGCTGCCGCTGGCATGCCGGCGGCGGTATTGGGGGGCGTCATTGTCTCCACTCCTTGGGGTCGCGCCGCGGGCCATGGGCGCCGCGCCAGCGTCAGTCCAGTCGCTGTTCTGCTTGCCGATGTCCGCCAACGTGCATGCCGGCATCCGCTTGTTGATGCATTTTATTTCATATCAACTATTATGCAAGCGAGGGGATGCACTATAGGACAGGCTTTATCGAAGCGACTGCCTGCCGCGCCACTTGGCTCACCAAGGCTGCTCGTATAATGCGCCCTTGCTTTTTCTGCCGGTCAACCCGAAACCACCACCATGCGCCGCGATCCCGCCCCGCTGCCCACCAACGAGACCGAAGCCGACACGCGCCCCGCCGGGGATGCGCCCGCAGCCGCCAACGCCGAGCGCGACCCCTACCTGACCCTGCTGGGCGAGCGCATCCGTTCGCTGCGGGCCTCGCGCGGCATGTCGCGCAAGGACCTAGCGCGCGGCGCCGGCGTGTCCGAGCGCTACCTGGCTAACCTGGAAACCGGCACCGGCAATGCGTCGGTGCTGCTGCTGCGCCAGGTGGCGCGCGCGCTCGACGTGCCGCTGCCGGTGGTGCTGGCCGAAGTGGACGGCCTGAACGGCGAGCAGGCCACCGAGTTTGCGCAGATGGTGCAATGGCTGGCGCAGTTGCCCGCGGGCGACCTGGCGCGCGTGCGTGAAGCCTGCCGCCATGCACTGGCCCCCGCAGAGTCCGGCGATGCGCGCCACCGCCGCATCGCGCTGATCGGCCTGCGCGGCGCCGGCAAGTCGACCCTGGGCCGCGCGCTGGCAGCGGCCAGGGACGTGCCCTTTGTCGAACTGAACACCGTGATCGAGCAGGAGGCCGGCGCCAGCCTGTCGGAAATCCATTCGCTCTACGGCCAGGCGGCCTACCGCCGCTACGAAATGCGCGCGCTGGAACGCACCCTGCGCGAGCACGACCGCCTGGTGCTGGCCACGCCGGGCAGCCTGGTCTCTGAACCCGCCACCTTCAACCTGCTGCTGTCGCAGTGCTACACCATCTGGGTGCGCACCTCGCCGGAGGAACACATGGCGCGCGTGGTGGCCCAGGGCGACATGCGGCCGATGGAAGGCAACCGCGAGGCCATGGCCGACCTGCGCCGCATCCTGCAGGCTCGCGCGCCGCTCTATGACCGCGCCGATATCTCGATCGACACCAGCGGCCAGGACGCCGCCGCCTCGCTGCAACAATTGCGCGCCCAGCTCCAGGCCGCCGGCGCGTGACTACCCCGCCGGCCGCGCGCGGGTGACAAAGACATTGCGCCAGCCGTCTCCATGCACTATATTTCATCAAAAGCCGCAAGGCACTATAGTGCACTCAGGAGACAGCCATGTCCGCGCCGGCAACCGCCCCACTGCGTCCTGACCAGTCAGCCGCCCCGTCAGACGCACCCATCACCTTCGAGCGTCATCCCGACCAGTATCGCCACTGGAAACTGAGTTTCGACGGCCCCGTCGCCACGCTGGCGATGGACGTCGACGAGGAAGGCGGACTGCGCCCCGGCTACGCGCTGAAACTCAATTCCTACGACCTTGGCGTCGATATCGAACTGCACGACGCGCTCCAGCGCATCCGCTTCGAGCACCCCGAAGTGCGCACCGTGGTGCTGACCAGCGCGCGCGACCGCATCTTCTGCTCGGGCGCCAATATCTTCATGCTGGGGCTGTCGTCGCATGCGTGGAAGGTCAACTTTTGCAAGTTCACCAACGAGACCCGCAATGCCATCGAGGATGCCAGCCGGCACTCAGGGCTGAAGTTCATTGCCGCCTGCAACGGCACCACCGCCGGCGGCGGCTATGAACTGGCGCTGGCGTGCGACGAGATCGTGCTGGTCGATGACCGCTCGTCCGCGGTAAGCCTGCCCGAGGTGCCGCTGCTGGGCGTGCTGCCCGGCACCGGCGGCCTGACCCGCGTGACCGACAAGCGCCACGTGCGCCGCGACCACGCGGATATCTTCTGCACCACCACGGAAGGCGTGCGCGGCCAGCGCGCCAAGGACTGGAAGCTGGTTGACGAAGTGGTCAAGCCGGCGCGCTTTGCCGAGCATATCGCCGAGCGCGCGGCGGCGCTGGCGGCCACCAGTGACCGGCCGCAGGGCCACCACGGCATCACGCTGACACCGCTGTCGCGCACCATCGAGCCCGACGGCTACCGCTACGAGACCGTGCGCGTGCATGTCGATGCCGCGACGCGCAAGGCCACGCTGACCGTATTCGGGCCCGACAAGCACCAGCCCGCGGATCTCGCCGGCGTGGTCGCGGCCGGCGCGCAATGGTGGCCGCTGAAGATGGCGCGCGAGCTTGACGACGCCATCCTGACGCTGCGCGCCAACCATCTGGATATCGGCATCTGGGTGCTCAAGACCGATGGCGACGCGGCCGCGGTGCTGGCGGCCGATGCCCTGCTGCAGGCGCATGCCGGCCACTGGTTCGTGCGCGAGACCATCGGCATGCTGCGCCGCACGCTGGCGCGGCTGGATGTATCGTCGCGCAGCCTGATCGCGCTGATCGAAGCCGATTCCTGCTTTGCCGGCACGCTGCTGGAACTGGCGCTCGCCGCCGACCGCAGCTATATGCTGCACCTGCCCGACGCTCCGGACGACGCGCCGCGCGTGTTTGCCTCCGCGCTCAACTTCGGCCACTACCCCATGCCCAACGGGCAAACCCGGCTGGCGGCGCGCTTCTATGGCGACGAGGCCGCGCTCACCGCGGTGCGCGAGCATATCGGCGCGCCGCTGGATGCGCTCAGCGCCGACTCGCTCGGGCTGATCACCGCCGCGCCCGACGATATCGACTGGGAGGACGAAATCCGCATCGCCCTGGAAGAACGCGCCAGCCTGTCGCCGGATGCACTGACCGGGATGGAAGCCAATTTGCGCTTCGGCGGCGCCGAGACCATGGAAACGCGCATCTTCGGCCGCCTGACCGCATGGCAGAACTGGATCTTCCAGCGCCCCAACGCCGTCGGCGAGAACGGCGCGCTGAAGGTCTTCGGCAGCGGCAACAAGGCACGCTTCGACTGGGACCGGGTGTAGCGCCCGCCCCGCGCCAGACAACAAGGAGACAGCACGTGAGCATCGACTACAGCCAGAAGATCCCCAACAACGTCAGCCTGTCCGACGACCGTGCGCTGCAGCGCGCGCTGGAACACTGGCAACCGGCGTTCCTCGACTGGTGGCGCGACATGGGGCCGGACGGCTCGCACAACTTCGATGTCTACCTGCGCACCGCGGTGTCGGTCGATCCATCGGGCTGGGCGCACTTCGACCACGTCAAGATGCCGGACTACCGCTGGGGCATCTTCCTGCAGCCGGCCGACCCCGAGCGCAGGATCCACTTCGGCGAGCACAAGGGCGAAGCCGCCTGGCAAGATGTGCCGGGCGAGCACCGCGCCAACCTGCGCCGCATCATCGTGACGCAGGGCGACACCGAGCCCGCCTCGGTCGAGCAGCAGCGCCACCTGGGCCTGACCGCGCCGAGCCTGTACGACCTGCGTAACCTGTTCCAGGTCAATGTGGAGGAAGGCCGCCACCTGTGGGCGATGGTGTACCTGCTGCACCGCTATTTCGGCCGCGACGGCCGCGAGGAAGCCGAGGCGCTGCTGGAGCGCCGCTCCGGCGACCAGGACAACCCGCGCATCCTCGGCGCCTTCAATGAGCGCACGCCGGACTGGCTGGCGTTCTTCATGTTCACCTACTTCACCGACCGCGATGGCAAGTTCCAGCTGTGCGCGCTGGCCGAATCCGGCTTCGATCCTCTGGCGCGCACCACGCGCTTCATGCTGACCGAGGAAGCGCACCACATGTTCGTGGGTGAATCGGGCGTGTCGCGCGTGCTCCAGCGCACCTGCGAGGTGATGCGCGAACGCGGCATCGAAGACCCCGCCGAAGTGCGCGCCGCCGGGGTGATCGACCTGGAGACCATCCAGCGCTACCTGAACTTCCACTACAGCGTCACCATCGACCTGTTCGGCGCCGACCAGTCGTCCAACGCCGCCACCTTCTACAGCGCCGGCCTGAAGGGCCGCTTCGAGGAAGGCAAGCGCGCCGACGACCACGTGCTCAAGAGCGATGTCTACCGCGTGCTGGAAGTGCGCGACGGGCACCTGGGCGAGCGCGAGGTGCCGATGCTCAATGCGCTCAATGAAGTGCTGCGCGACGACTACATCAAGGACAGCTTGGGCGGCGTGGCGCGCTGGAACAAGGTCATCGAAAAGGCCGGCATCGCATTCCGACTGACCGTGCCGCACAAGGCCTTCAACCGCAAGATCGGCACGCTGGCCAATGTGCATGTCTCGCCCGAGGGCCAGCTGATTTCCGAAGCGGAATGGCAGGCTAACGAACGCAAGTGGCTGGCCACCGACGAAGACCGCGCCTTTGTTGCCTCGCTGATGGGCCGCGTGGTGGAGCCCGGCAAGTACGCCAACTGGATCGCGCCTCCGGCGGTGGGCATCAACCGCCAGCCGATGGATTTCGAGTACGTGCGTTTCAACTGAACCAGAAGCACAGGACAGGCCAGGAGCCACCGGAGACACGCCATGGGCGCCCCCGACATCATCAAGCAGCACCTGATCGATCCGGAAATCTGCATCCGCTGCAATACCTGCGAGGACACCTGTCCGATCGACGCCATCACCCACGACGACCGCAACTACGTGGTCAGGGCGGACGTGTGCAACGGCTGCAACGCCTGCCTGTCGCCCTGTCCGACCGGAGCCATCGACAACTGGCGCACCATGCTGCGCGGCCAGGCCTACCCGATCGAGGCGCAACTGCTGTGGGACGAGTTGCCGGCCGAGGTGCCGCTGCCGGAACTGGCCGACCTGGGCGAGGCGCCGCAGGCAACCCTCGGCACCGGCACGGCAAGCGGCGCCGCACCCGACGCCGCCATCCAGTCCGTGGAAACCAGCCGCCACACCTCGCCGCGTGCGCCGTGGTCGGCGGCCCATCCCTATGTGAACCTGCATGGCGTGCGCGCGCCGGTCACGGCGACCGTGGCCGGCAACTACCGGCTGACCGCAGAAGACGCATCCAGCGACATCCACCATATCGTGCTGGATTTCGGCACGCACTTCTTCCCGATCCTGGAAGGCCAGTCGATCGGCATCGTGCCGCCCGGCACGGATGCGTCGGGCAAGCCGCACTACATTCGCATGTACTCGGTGGCCAGCCCGCGCGACGGCGAGCGCCCGGGCTACAACAACCTGGCGCTGACCGTCAAACGGGTCGACCAGGACCACGATGGCAAGCCGGTGCGGGGCGTCGCGTCCAACTACCTGTGCGACCTGGCCAAGGGCGACAGCGTACACGTGGTGGGCCCGTTCGGATCGACCTTCCTGATGCCCAACCATGCCGAGGCCAGCATCATGATGATCTGCACCGGCACGGGCTCAGCCCCGATGCGCGCCATGACCGAGCGCATGCGCCGCAACATGGCGCACTTCGGCGGGCGCCGGCAGCTGTTCTTCGGTGCGCGCAACGCCAACGAACTGCCCTACTTCGGCCCACTGCTGAAGCTGCCCAAGGATTTCCTCGACATCCATTTCGCCTTCTCGCGCGATCCCGCCGCGCCGCGCCGCTACGTGCAGGACGCGATCCGCGAAGCGGCTGACAGCGTCGCCGCGCTGCTGGCCGATCCCAACGGCCATGTCTATATCTGCGGACTGAAGGGCATGGAGGCAGGCGTGCTCGAGGCATTCGAAGCGGTGTGCGCCGGCTCCGGGCACGCGTGGCCCGAGATCGAGGCCGCAATGAAGGCGGAGGGCCGGCTTCATATCGAGACCTACTGACGCCGCCGTAGTTTGCTGGTTTTTCAGCAATCGCTTCCCTTCTGAAAGGCATCGCCTATAATATTTCTGAAGAAACAGGAGTGATGGCGATGCAATCCAGGCGGATTCCGGAAACCGATCCCGCCGGCGGCCCCGACCCCGGCACCACGCTGACCAAGGCGGTGATGCGCGCCGCCGGCTTCCTCGGCATCAGCCAGGCCGTGGTGGCAAGCGTGCTGGGCATCAGCACGGCATCGGTATCGCGCATGGCATCTGGCGGCTATGTGCTCGATGCGCACCGCAAGGAGTGGGAATTCGGCGTGCTGTTCGTGCGCCTGTTCCGATCGCTCGATGCCATCCTGGGCCACGGCGACCAGGCCCGGCTATGGCTGACCAATGAAAACCTGGCGCTGGGCGGCAAGCCCCTTGAAATGATCCGCACAACGGAAGGTCTGGTCCGTGTCGTTCACTACCTGGACGCCACCCGCGGTCGCATCTGAGCGCAGGCAGTTCGCGCTCACGCTGTGGCGGGCGGTGGAGGCCCAGCACGTCGTATCCACCATGCCGCTGGTCGACAGCCTGGAAGAACAGGCTGTGCTGGAAGCCGTGCTCGACGCCGGCAAACCCGCAGTGCCCGCCGAGGCACGCCATCTGCACTACCTGCTGTTCACCCCGTTCCGCTATCCGCCCTCGCCCTGGGGCTCGCGCTTTCGCGCCAGCCAGGATCCGGGCGTGTTCTACGGCGCCAACGAGATCCGCACCGCCTGCGCCGAACTCGGCTACTGGCGCTGGCGCTTCCTCAACGACAGCCCCGCGCTGCCGCGCATCGACGCCCGCGCGCAGACGTTGTTCGAAGTGCGCGTCGATACCTGGGGCGTGGCACTGGACACACCGCCGTTCGACCAGGACCATGCCATCTGGACCGATCCCGACCACCACGAGCCCTGCCAGGCCTTCGGCCGCATCGCGCGCGAGGCCGGCCTAGGCATGATCCGTTACACCTCCGTGCGCGATCCCCGGCATGGCCCCTGCGGCGCGGTGCTGACCCCGCACGCGTTCTCCCACCCGGCGCCGCTGGCCACCACCACCTGGATGCTGACGGTGCGCCGCGACCGCGTGATCTGGCAGCGCGACGACCTGCAGCAACGCGACAGCTTCGAGTTCGAGGCCGCGCTGTGGCAGCGCACAACCGATAGCACTGGCACGGGCTGAACCTCTGCCCCGTGCCGGCGATCTAATCGTTATGGCAGGCGGCGATGCGCACCACTGGAAGGTATTTTTAAACAGGTGTTGCATTGCGCAACCAGATGCCATATAATTTTTTCTTCGACGGACGCGGGGTGGAGCAGTTGGCAGCTCGTCGGGCTCATAACCCGAAGGTCGCAGGTTCAAGTCCTGCCCCCGCAACCAACCGCATGATGCGTATCATGCGGCACCGTCAAAGCAGATAAACCCGCCTCTGGCGGGTTTTTTGTTTTCTGCTGCTCCGGCACTGGCACCCCGATGCTGCCCTCCGTGCAGCACCAGACTGCGTTGACCGATGGTGCCCCACCGCCCCAATCATGCCTGCCGGCCCCCTCTGCGAGGGTGATACACTTTCGCCATTCCTCCCGGACGCCCCTCATGAAATTCTGCTCGAACTGTGGTCATGCGGTCGTGTTGCGCGTGCCTGACGGCGACAACCGCCCGCGCAGTGTTTGCGACAACTGCGGCACCATCCACTACGTCAATCCACGCAACGTCGTTGGCACGATTCCGGTGTGGGAAGACAAGATCCTGCTGTGCAAGCGCGCCATCGAGCCGCGCTACGGTTTCTGGACCCTGCCTGCGGGCTTCATGGAGATTGGCGAAACCACCGCGCAGGCTGCCTCGCGCGAGACACTGGAAGAAGCCGGCGCGCGCGTGCAGGTCGGAGAACTGTTCTCGATCCTGAACGTGCCGCATGTGCACCAGGTGCATCTTTTCTACCTGGCCACGCTGGACGACCTGGATATCGCCCCCGGCGAGGAAAGCCTGGAGGTCAAGCTGGTCGAAGAGGCCGATGTGCCCTGGGATGAACTGGCGTTCCCCACCGTGATCCACACCCTGCGCTGCTTCTTTGCCGACCGCGCCGCCGGCCGGCTGCAGGACGGCAGCTTCCGGCTGCACAGCCTGGATATCGACAAGCCCATGCGCCCGCTGACCAGCCGGGCCACGGTCACGCCCTGAGCGGCGCGGCCGCCGCGCATCGCCCTACGGCGCAGCCCGCATGATTGCCTGGCTGGACCCGCAAGACCCGTTTCCGCCGGTTGACGAGGCGCTCGGGCCCGATTCCGAAGCCCCCGGCCTGCTGGCGGCCAGCCGCGACCTGTCGCCCCAGCGGCTGCTGCTGGCGTACCGCCAGGGCATCTTCCCGTGGTATTCGAGCGGCCAGCCGGTGCTGTGGTGGAGCACCGATCCGCGCATGGTGCTGGCCCCGCCGGCGCTGCGCGTCTCGCTCAACCTGCGCAAGACCCTGCGCCGCGTGCTGCGCGACGCTGACTGGGAGATCCGCGTCGACGACGACTTCCTGGCGGTGATGCGCGCCTGCGCGACCACCCCGCGCGACGGCCAGGACGGCACCTGGATCACCGACGATATCATTGCCGCGTACGGTACGCTGCACCGCAACGGCATGGCCCATTCGGTCGAAAGCTGGTACCGCGGCGAACGCGTGGGCGGCCTGTATGGGGTGGCGCTGGGGCGGATGTTCTTCGGCGAATCGATGTTCGCGCACCGCACCGATGCCTCAAAGATCGCACTGGCGGCACTGTGCGCGTTCCTCGGCAATCACGGCGTGGCGATGATAGACTGCCAGCAGGAAACCGACCACCTGGCCTCGCTGGGTGCGCGCCCGATCCCCCGCGCAGAGTTCGTGGCCCATGTGCGGGCGGCGACGGCGCTGCCGGCGATCAGTCCGTGGCGGTTCGACAAATCGGTGCTGGAGCGCTGGGCCGGGACGCCAGCCGCGCCGGCCGGCTGAAACCTGGCACGGGACGCCCCGCTGACTGCGCGTCCGGCCGCATCGTCCCGCCCGGAGCCCCCTGAGTCATGAGCAAGCTGAAGGAACTTCCGCTCTCCGCGCTGCAGTTCTATGCCACGGCGCCCTACGCTTGCAGCTATCTCGACGGCCGCATGGCACGCTCCCAGGTCGCCACCCCGGCGCACCTGATCAATGCCGACGTCTATTCACGCCTGGTGCGCGCCGGCTTTCGCCGCAGCGGCATCTTCACCTACCGGCCGTATTGCGACGAATGCCACGCCTGCACGCCATGCCGCGTGGTGGTGGACCAGTTCGTGCCCGACCGCTCGCAGCGCCGCGCCTGGAGCCGCCACCAGCACCTGCAGGCACTGGTGGCACCGCTGACCTATGTCGAAGAGCATTATTCGCTGTACCTGCTGTACCAGTCGATGCGCCACGCCGGCGGCGGCATGGACCAGGACAGCCGCGACCAGTACGAACAGTTCCTGCTGCAGAGCCGCGTCAACTCGCGCCTGGTGGAATTCCGCGAACCGCCGGGCTCGCCCGAGGCCGGGCGCCTGCGCATGGTCAGCATGATCGACGTGCTCGACGACGGGCTGTCGTCGGTCTACACCTTCTACGATCCGCTCGAACGCAACGCCAGCTACGGCACCTACAACATCCTGTGGCAGATCCGCCAGACGCGCGAGCTGGGCCTGCCGCACCTCTACCTGGGCTACTGGATCGCCGACAGCCGCAAGATGGCCTACAAGGCACGCTTCCGGCCGCTGCAGGTGCTGACCGGCAACCACTGGCATGCGTTCGAGGACGAGGCCGGGGATGCGGCCAGCCCCGCGCCTGCATCCAACCGGGACTAGCCGGGTCGCGGCATCCGGCCGCGCACCGACCGGGTATGCGGCCCAGCCGCTACAATGCGGGCCTGGTATTCACTCTGCCCTGCCCCCCCGTGCTCAACGCGCTCTACCCCCTGGTTCGCCCCGCCCTGTTCTCGATGGATGCCGAGGACGCCCACCATTTCACGCTGAACAACCTGCTGCGCGCCCATCGCATGGGCCTGGCGGGCTGCATCGGCAACAGGATTGCCGACGACCCGCGCACGGTCATGGGGGTGCGGTTCCCCAACCCGGTCGGCCTGGCCGCGGGGCTGGATAAGGACGGCGCCTATATCGACGGGCTGGCCGCGTTCGGCTTCGGCTTTATCGAGGTGGGCACGGTCACGCCGCGCGCGCAGCCGGGCAACCCGCGCCCGCGCATGTTCCGGCTGCCGCAGGCGGATGCGCTGATCAACCGCATGGGCTTCAACAATGGCGGCGTCGATGCCTTTGTCGCCAATGTGCGGGCCTCGCGCTGGAAGGCCGAGGGCGGCGTGCTGGGGCTGAACATCGGCAAGAACGCCGATACGCCGATCGAGCGCGCCAACGACGACTACCTCTACTGCCTGGAACGCGTCTACCCGCACGCCAGCTACGTGACGGTCAATATCTCGTCGCCCAACACCAAGAACCTGCGCCAGCTGCAAGGCGCGAGCGAGCTGGACAGCCTGCTGTCGACGCTGAAGGATGCGCAGCAGCGCCTGGCCGACCAGCACAAGCGCTACGTGCCGCTGGCGCTGAAGATCGCGCCGGACCTGGATGCCGACCAGATCGGTAATATCGGCGACGCGCTGGTGCGGCACAAGATCGACGGCGTGATCGCCACCAACACCACCATCTCGCGCGAGGCGGTCAAGGGCCTGCCGCATGCCGAGGAAGCCGGAGGCCTGTCCGGCCGCCCGGTGTTCGAGGCCTCGACCCAGGTGGTGCGCGCGCTGCACGGCGTGGTCGGCGACGCGGTGCCGATCATCGGCGTGGGCGGCATCTTCGGCGGCGCCGATGCGCGCGCCAAGATCGACGCCGGCGCGAAGCTGGTGCAGGTCTACAGCGGCCTGATCTACCGCGGCCCGGCGCTGGTGCGCGAGTGCGCCGCGGCGCTGCGCGGCTGAGTCCCTCCTGCGCCAACGACACGCAAACCGCCATGGAAACCATCCGACTCGGCCGCAGCGACCTGCAGGTCTCGCGCATCTGCCTGGGCACCATGACCTTCGGCGAGCAGAACACCGAGGCCGAAGGCCACAGCCAGCTCGACTACGCCTTCGCGCGCGGCATCAATTTCATCGACACGGCCGAGATGTACCCGGTCAAGCCGAGGGCCGGCACCTACGGCCAGACCGAGCGCATTGTCGGCACCTGGCTCAGGCGCCAGCCGCGCGACCGCGTGGTGCTCGCCACGAAGGTGGCCGGCCCGGGCCGCATGCCGTGGATCCGCAATGGCGACGACCTGACGCCGGCTGGCATCCGCGCCGCGGTGGACGAATCGCTGCGCCGGCTACAGACCGACTATATCGACCTGTACCAGATCCACTGGCCGGCGCGGAATGCGCCGATCTTCGGGCAGCTCAGCTTCGATCCTGCCAAGGAGCGCGAGTGCACCTCGATCCAGGCCCAACTCGAAGTCATGGACGAACTGGTGCGCGCCGGCAAGATCCGCTACGTGGGCGTGTCGAACGAGACCCCGTGGGGCGTGGCCGAATTCGTGCGCCTTGCCGAGCAGCACGGCCTGCCGCGCATCGCCACCGTCCAGAACCCGTACAACCTGGTCAACCGCAGCTTCGAGCAGGGACTGGATGAAGCGTGCTTCCGTACCGATGTCAGCCTGCTGGTGTACAGCCCGCTGGCGTTCGGGCAACTGACCGGCAAATACCTGGCGGGCGATGCGGCCAACCCGGTCTTCAATGCCGAGGCCAAGGGCCGGCTGTCGCGCTTCCCCGCCGACTGGAGCCCGCGCTACATGCGCCCCGAGACCATGGCGGCCTCGGCCCGCTATGTCGAACTGGCGAAAAGCGCCGGCCTCTCCCCTGCCACGCTGGCGCTAGCCTGGTGCTACTCGCGCTGGTTCGCCGCCAGCACCATCGTCGGCGCCACCACGCTGGCCCAGCTCGAGGAAAACCTCGACGCCTGGAACGCGCAATTGCATGAAGACCTGGTCGCCGCAATCGGGGTAATCCACAAGCAAATCATGAATCCCGCGCAATAAAATGCGCCTCGATGGCGGATAGTGGGCGTCTGGCAGCATCCGATGCCCCACTTCCGCATGATGACTGTCCATATCGTGCGCGAGAAATGGTATCCTCGCAGGCTTATCGCTGTCGCATCCGACGCGCCCGCGCACGCTCCCTCCAGCCGCAGGAAGCCGCCGCGCCCGCCCGGACCGGCCCCGTACGCCAGCATGCGCGCGGGCCAGGACGGCGGACCGAACCATCCGCGGCCGTATCCAATCCAGAACCGAGTTTCGGGGGAGAACAGACAATGAAGTCCATCAAGGGTCTCGCAGCAACCAAGTCCATCCTGGGCGGCGCCGTGGCGCTGGCACTGCTGTACGGCGGCGCCGTGCAGGCCCAGACCGTCAAGGTGCTGTCGATCGTCGACCATCCCGCGCTGGACGCCATCCGCGACGGCGTGCGCGCCGAGCTGAAGGCCGCCGGCTATGACGCCGACAAGAGCCTGAAGTGGGAATACCAGAGCGCCCAGGGCAACACCGGCACCGCGGCGCAGATCGCCCGCAAGTTCGTCGGCGACAACCCGAACGCCATCGTTGCCATCGCCACCCCGTCGGCCCAGGCCGTGGTTGCCGCCACCAAGAGCGTGCCGGTGGTGTACTCGGGCGTGACCGATCCGGTCGCCGCGCAGCTGGTCAAGAGCTGGTCGGCCTCGGGCACCAACGTTACCGGCGTGTCGGACAAGCTGCCGCTGGACAAGCAGGTCGCGCTGATCAAGCGCGTGGTGCCCAAGGCCAAGACCGTGGGCATGGTCTACAACCCGGGCGAAGCCAACTCGGTGGTCGTGGTCAAGGAACTGAAGGAGCTGCTGGCCAAGGACGGCCTGACGCTCAAGGAAGCTGCCGCGCCGCGTACCGTTGACATCGGCCCGGCCGCCAAGAGCCTGATCGGCAAGGTCGACGTGATCTACACCAACACCGACAACAACGTGGTGTCGGCGTATGAGTCCCTGGTCAAGGTCGCCAACGAATCCAAGATCCCGCTGGTGGCCGCCGATACCGACAGCGTCAAGCGTGGCGCCGTGGCCGCACTGGGCATCAACTATGGCGACCTCGGCCACCAGACCGGCAAGGTCGTGGTGCGCATCCTGAAGGGCGAGAAGCCGGGCGCGATCGCCTCGCAGACCAGCGACAACCTGGAGCTCTTCGTCAACACGGGCGCCGCCGCCAAGCAAGGCGTCACGCTGTCGCCGGAGCTGGTCAAGGAAGCCAAGACGGTCATCAAGTAAGCAACAGCGAAGCACTGCCCCCTGCCGCCACACGACGGCGGGTGCCCCGTCGGGCCTATCCGCCCCGACGGGACAGAACAGGGCGAGGCGGCCGGCAGCCCCACACAGGCGCGCCGGCCCACCCGCCCCGAAGGCGGCGCCAAGGCAGCCGCCAGCCCCTGCAACAGGATTCCCCCATGTCCCTCTTTTCCCTTCTGGGCGCCCTGGAGATCGGCCTGATCTTCAGCCTGGTGGCGCTCGGGGTGCTGATCTCCTTCCGCATCCTCAACTTTCCCGACCTGACCGTTGATGGCAGCTTTCCGCTCGGCGGCGCCGTCGCCGCGACGCTGATCGCCACCGGCCAGGACCCGTTCATGGCCACTGCCGTTGCGATCGCTGCCGGCGCGCTGGCAGGCTTCATCACCGGCTGGCTCAATGTGCGCCTGAAGATCATGGACCTGCTCGCCAGTATCCTGATGATGATCGCGCTGTACTCGATCAACCTGCGCATCATGGGCCGCCCCAATGTGCCGCTGATCACCGAGCCCACGCTGTTCACCATCCTGCAGCCCGAATGGCTGCCTGACTACGTGCTGCGCCCGCTGGTGCTGCTCGTGGTGGTGGTGGTGGCCAAGGTCGGCCTGGACTGGTTCTTCAGCTCGCAGCTGGGCCTGGCGATGCGCGCCACCGGCGCCAACCCGCGCATGGCCCGCTCGCAGGGCATCCCCACCGGCCGCGCCACGCTGGCCGGCATGGCGCTGTCCAATGCGCTGGTGGCACTGGCCGGCGCGCTGTTCGCGCAGACCCAGGGCGGCTCCGATATCTCCATGGGCATCGGCACCATCGTGATCGGCCTGGCCGCGGTGATCATCGGCGAAACCATCCTGCCGGCACGCCGCCTGATCTGGACCACGCTGGCCGTGGTGCTGGGCGCCATCCTGTACCGCTTCTTCATCGCGCTGGCGCTGAACAGCGACTTCATCGGCCTCAAGGCGCAGGACCTGAACCTGGTGACCGCCGCGCTGGTGACGATCGCGCTGGTGCTGCCGGCGACCCGCAAGAAGCTGTTCGCCCGCAAGAACGGAGGTGCCTGAGATGCTGCGCGCACAAGACCTGAAGCTCACCTTCAACCCGGGCACCCCGATCGAGACCCGCGCCTTGCGCGGCCTCAGCCTGGAGATCCCGAGCGGCCAGTTCGTGGCTGTTGTCGGCTCCAACGGCGCCGGCAAATCGACCTTCCTGAACGCGATCAGCGGCGACCAGATGGTCGACTCGGGCCGCATCACCATCGATGACACCGACGTCACGCGCCAGCCCGCATGGGACCGCGCCCACCTGGTGGCCCGCGTGTTCCAGGACCCGATGGCCGGCACCTGCGAGGCGCTGACGATCGAGGAGAACATGGCCCTGGCCATGGCCCGCGGCAGCCGCCGCGGCTTCCGCCCGGCGCTGAACCGCACCTCGCGCGAGCTGTTCCGCGAGAAGCTGCGCCTGCTCAACCTGGGCCTGGAAAACCGCCTGACCGACCGCATCGGCCTGCTCTCCGGCGGCCAGCGCCAGGCGGTGAGCCTGCTGATGGCTTCGCTGCAGCCGTCGCGCATCCTGCTGCTGGACGAGCACACCGCCGCGCTGGACCCGAAGACCGCCGCCTTCGTGCTGGAGCTGACCGCGCGCATCGTCGAGGAAAGCAAGCTGACCACGATGATGGTGACGCACAGCATGCGCCAGGCACTGGACTATGGGCAGCGCACGGTGATGCTGCACCAGGGGCAGGTGGTGCTGGACGTGTCGGGCGACAAGCGCAAGGGCCTGGATGTGCCGGACCTGCTGAAGATGTTTGAGCAGACGCGGCACGAGCAGCTGGATGATGATGCGCTCTTGCTGGGTTGAAGACGGCGGGCAATGAAGACGGGGAGCCAGGCGGCTCCCCTTTTTCATGCCAGTGCGCGACGCTTCAGTCGATAGTGATATGCCGCTGCCGAATCACGCCGGCCCAGCGCGCGCTTTCCTTCTGGATGGTGGTGGCAAGCTGCTGCGGCGTGCCGCCGGCCGCTTCCATCCCCAGCGTTGCCAGCTTTTCCTTCAGCGTCGCATCAGCCAGCACTGCATCAACATGCTGACTGAGCTTGCGCACGATCTCCGCGGGCGTACCGGCCGGGGCCATCAGCGCATACCACGACAACGCCTCGAACTTCGGAAAGCCCTGTTCGGCGATGGTCGGTACATCGGGCAGCACCGCCGAGCGCTTGGCGCTGGCCACACCCAGCGGGCGCAGCTTGCCGGCCTTGATATAGGGCAGCGCCGCCGACATCTGCGCGAACATCATCGTCACCTGGCCGCCGACCACATCGGTCATGGCCGGGCTGATGCCCTTGTACGGCACGTGGTTCAGCTTGACATGGGCATCCAGCTGCAGCAGTTCGCCGGCCAGGTGCGCCTGGCTGCCGGCGCCGGGCGAAGCAAAGCTCAGCTCACCCGGCTTCTGCCCGGCCAGCTTGAGCAGTTCCGCCAGCGATTTGACTGGCGTGGCCGCATTGACCACCAGCACGTTCTCGGCGGTGGCCAGCATCGCCACCGGCGCCAGATCGGCCGGCTTGTACGGCAGGTTCGGCATCAGCGTGGGGTTCACCGCGATATTGCCGACCGGCACCAGCGCCAGCGTATAGCCGTCGGGCGCGGCCTTGGCCACCATGTCGACGCCGATGGTGCCGGCAGCGCCGGCCTTGTTCTCCACCAGCACGCTCTGGCCGGTGGCCTTGGCGATGCCTTCGCCAACCGCGCGGCCGAGCACATCGGCGGGCCCGCCGGCGGCGAACGGCACCACGATGCGCACCGGCTTGGCGGGGTACCCAGGCGGCTGGGCCAGCGCGGGTGCGGCAGCGAGCCACGGGGCGCAGGCCGCGATGCAGGCAAGCATGCAGCGCATGGCCATGCGTCGAAGGACAGGTTTTACGGCGGGCTTCACGGCAGCTTCCACATCAGGTTTCACAGCGGTCTTCATGACGGTTTCCCCTATTTGGCAGTGATCAGGCTTGGCTCCCCCACCGCGCCGGCAGTCTAGTTATCGTGCTTGGCCGTGCCCGGTCCGGCATCGGTCAGCGCAAACCCCGCCTGGTCCGCTTCGCGTGCGAGTTCAGGCAGAACGGCATAGTCGGCCGGTTGCACCGGCGCAAAGCGCGCCAGCCCCAGCATGGACAGCAACGCGGTCCCCGTTGCACCCTCATGCAGCGTCAGCAGCGCGGCACGCACGTACGCGCACTCGTGCGGGTCGGCCTGCGCCGAGGCGACCAGCGGCGGGATCGGCGCGGCCGGGGTCACCTCCAGCGTTTTCAGCCGGCCCGCGAGCCCGGGTTCGAAGCGGCGCAGCAGGTCCAGCACATAGCTATCGACCACTCCCGCCTCGGCGTCCCCGCCGATGACCGCGTCAATGACCTCGCGCGGTGTCGGCGTGGGTGCGGCGGCAGGCCGGTACAGCGCACGGGTGCCGGCCGGCGCCAGCCGCATCAGGTGATGGCGCGGCGCGTTGTAGCCCGAGTTGGACTCAGGCAGCATGCATGCCAGCCGAGCGCCGAAGGTCTGCGCCAGCGCCTGCACCGGCGCGTCAGCACGCACGATGAATTCGCTGAAGTAGACCGGGCGCCCGCCGTAGCGCGCCAGCGCCGGCACCGGCGCGGCCAGCAATTGCGGCGTTACCGGCGCGCTGGCATAGGGATAGCCGCACATGAATACGCAGCCGCAGTCCGGCCGCGCCCACAACGCGTTGACCGGGGCCGGCGCGGGATGTTCGACATACGGCAGGTCCACGCCTGCGCGGTCGGCCACGTGCACCAACAGCGCTCGCCACGCCTGCTCCACCGGCGCGCTGACCGAGTACATGCGGGCGTTGGCGATCATGCGTAGAGCAACCTCTGGCCCAGGCCGCGGCTCTCGGCCTTCTTCAGGATGGCGTGGCCCAGCGCGATATCGCTCAGCGACAGGCCGCGGTGCCAGAACAGGTTGGTCTCGTCGTCGCTCTGGCGGCCCGGCTTGCGCCCGGCGACGATCTCGCCCAGCTCGGCATAGAGCGTCTGTTCCGACAGCTTGCCGGCTTCCACATGCGCGCGCAGCGAGCCGAACATGCCGCCCTTGCACTGGCCCCAGTCATCCACCACCATCCTGGTCATGATGTCGGTCAGCGACAGCTCGACCGCGCTCATGGTGCCGTACGGCACGACAAAGGCGCCGGGCTTGATCCACTCGGTCTTCAGCATCGGCGTCGGCCGCTCCAGGCGCGAAGCCTCGATCACGATATCGGCACCGCGCACGCACGACTCCCAGTCTTCGGTGACGACGATCTTCTTGCCGAGATCGCGCTCCAGCCTCGCGGCGAAGGCATTGCGGCTTTCGGGGCGGCGCGAGTGCACGCGGATCTCGTCGAAGTCGAACAGGCTGTCGAGCAGGCGCACATTCCAGTAGGAGGTGCCGCGCGCGCCGATATGGCCCAGCACCTTGCTGTTGCGGCGCGCCAGATGCTTGGCGCCGAGCGCGGTCAGCGCGCCGGTGCGGGCATCGGTAATGAAGGTGGCATCGATCATCGCCACCGGCATGCCGGTGCGCGGATCGAACAGGTTGAGCATCGCCATTTCCGATGGCAGCCCGAGCTTGTAGTTGTCGACGAAGTCGCCGACGATCTTGACGCCTGCCAGCCCCAGCGGCGCCACATAGCCGCGCAACACGTTGAAGTGGCCGTTGAAGGCGGGGTCGGGAATCAGGTGCACGCGTGGCTCGATCACGGTCTGGCCGTTGCCCTGCGCCACCAGCGCCTGCTCGACCGCGTCGAGGATCTCGGCGTCGGTCATTTCCAGGCGCGCGATGTCCTTGCCGTTGATGTAGGTGAGATGGATGTCGCTCATACAGTCTCCTGCCTCCGGGATGGAAAACCCTGCACATCGCTGGTGCGTGCCCTGCGGCGCGCGGCGTGTGTCGATGGAGTTCAGTGTAGGTATGGCGCCATTGACTGTCATATGCTTATATGTCCGCCAGCCTTAACATCAGGTTAATGCCATGAAAATGAACCTGCGCCAGATCGAGGTGTTCCGCGCGGTCATGCTGACCGGCTCGATCAGCGGTGCGTCCAAGCTGCTGTACGTGTCGCAGCCGGCCATCAGCCGGCTGATGTCGCACACCGAGCAACGCCTCGGCCTGGAGTTATTCCGCCGCACCAAGGGGCGCCTCTACCCTACGCCGGAAGCGCGGCGCCTGCTGGGCGAGGTGAATGCGGTCTACGAAGGGATCGAGCGCGTCAACGAGATCGCCGAGGACCTCGCGGCCAACCGCACCGGCAGCCTGCGCCTCACATGCAGCCCCAACCTGGGCCAGACCGTGCTGCCGCGCGCCATCGCGAGCTTTCGCGCCGCGCACCCGGCGGTGCGCGTGGTGGTGCGAACGCAGATCCCCGGCAATATGCTGCGCGCGTTACTGTCGGGACAGGTGGACCTGGCCGTGTCGAACATGCCGCTGGTGCACCCCAACCTGGAGGCGCGCCTGCTGGTAAAGAACGCGATCGTGGCACTGGTGCCGGTGGATCACCGGCTGGCCACGCGGACTTGGGTGCGCCCGGCCGAGCTGGTCGGAGAAGACCTGATCGGCTACGGACCGGACGTCCCGTTCGGATTGCTGGTCCGCGAGATGTTCGGCAGCGAGGGCAACCAGCCCGATATGCGGGTGCAGGTGGAGCAGGCGCACGTGGCGCGCGCGCTGGCGCAGGCCGGCGCCGGCATCGCGCTGGTCGATGCCATGACCGTGTTCGGCCAGAGCTGGCCCAATATCGTTGCGGTGCCGATACGCACCAAGGTCAATGCCTCGGTGCAGATCTTCCATGTGCAGACCGAACCGCTGTCGCGGCTGTCGCTGGAATTCGTGGATACGCTGACGGGGATGATGAAGGGCTAGTGGTTCTTTACTGAAGCCTCAGACCGTTGCCGCCTTGTCCAGCCAGCGCGTCAGCTGGTCCGTCACCGCCGAACTCGAAAACGAGCAGCTATCCTGCGCGAACACTGCCGACATCTCGAGCCGGCGCAGCAGCTCTTCCATCGCCTGCCCGTAGACCGGCGGCAGCGCCAGCCCGGTACCGGCTTCGCGCCATGCGCGCACCAGGTCGCCAGCGGGCATCGATCCGGCCAGGTGCTGGTCCAGTGCGGCACGCATGCGCGCCAGTGCTTCGTTGTTGGTGGCGCTCATAAACGTGCCCTCCTTTCCTTGTACAGTTCGCGGAACGTGCGGCCCGACGGGGCCGGCATGTCGCGGGTTTCGGTCCAGCCCTTGCCCGCCATCGGCAGGCTGGCAATCAGCTTGTTGCTGCCACCCATGCGGCCCAGCAGCCAGGCGCCGATGCGGGTGGCAAAGGCATACAGCTCCGGGCGTTTGGCGACGTAGCCCCACGCCTGCAGCGCGAAGCGCTCCTGCCATGGGCGCAGCCCGCGCTCCATCTGCTTCTCGCGCAGCTTGCGCAGCAGGTCCGACAGCGGGATCGATGCCGGGCACACGCGGTTGCACTCGCCGCACATGGTCGCCGCCTGCGGCAGGTCGATCGCATTGGCCAGGCCGACGTAGCTGGGCGTCAGCACGCTGCCCATCGGGCCCGGATAGACCCAGCCATACGCGTGGCCGCCGATCTTCTGGTAGACCGGACAGTGGTTCATGCAGGCGCCGCAGCGGATGCAGCGCAGCATCTCCTGGAAGTCGCCGCCGATCAGCCCGGTGCGGCCGCCATCGACCAGCACGAAGTACATGTGCTCGGGGCCGTCGCGCTCGCCCTCGGCGCGCGGGCCGGTCAGCAGCGAGAAGTAGTTCGAGATGGCCTGGCCGGTGGCCGAGCGCGGCAGCAGGCGCATCACCGTGGCCAGGTCTTCCAGCGTCGGCAGCACCTTTTCGATGCCGGTCACGGCCACGTGCACGCGCGGCATCACCGTGCACATGCCTTCGTTGCCCTCGTTGGTGACCACCGCCACCGAGCCGGTCTCGGCAATGATGAAGTTGCCGCCGGTGACGCCCATGTCAGCGCTCAGGAACTCGGGGCGCAGCACTTCGCGCGCCTCGCGCGTCATCTCCGGGATCTCGGTCAGCCGCGGCTTGTGGTGGACCCTGGCGAACAGGTCGGCGATCTCGTCCTTGTCCTTGTGCACCACCGGCGCAATGATGTGCGACGGCGGTTCCGAGTCGTTGATCTGCAGGATGTATTCGCCCAGGTCGGTCTCGATGCTCTGCACGCCCATCTCGCCCAGCACCTGGTTCAGCCGCATTTCCTCGGTCACCATGGACTTGCTCTTGATGACCTTCTTCACGCCATGCTTCTGCGCGATCTCGGCCACCAGGCGCGCGGCATCGGCAGTGGTCTCGGCAAACAGCACCGTGGCGCCGCGCTTCGTCGCGTTCTCTTCGAAGGTGGCCAGCCAGACGTCGAGGTTTTCCAGCGCGCGGTCGCGGCGCTCTTTCAGGGCCTCGCGCGTGGCGTCGAAGTCGATATCGCGGATCGCGTCGGCGCGGGCCGTGACGAACTTGGTCGAAAGCTTCTTCAGGTTCTGCTGCAGGCGCTGGTCGGCCAGCTTCTGGCCGGCGCGCGCCTTGAATTCCATGCTGTGGACTTGCATCGTGGCGATTCCCCGGATTTCAGCGGATGTCAGGCGTCGCCCGCCAGCACCTGGGCGATATGCAGCACGCGCGTGCTGCTGTCGCCGGTGCGGCGCAGGCGGCCTTCGATATTGAGGATGCAGCCCAGGTCGCCCAGCACCACCGTATCGGCGCCGCTGGCCTTGATGTTGGCGCACTTCTCGTCGACGATCGCGGTCGAGATATTGCCGTACTTGACCGAGAAGGTGCCGCCAAAACCGCAGCAGGCTTCGCAATCCTTCATTTCGGTCAGCTGCACGCCCGGCAGCCGCGACAACAGCTCGCGCGGCTGCTGCTTGACGCCCAGCTCGCGCAGGCCGGAACAGGAATCGTGATAGGTGACATGGCCCGAGAACGACGACGGCAGCGTCTGCACCCTGGCCACGTTGACCAGGAAATCCGTCAGCTCGAACACGCGTTCGCGCAGGCGCTCGTAGCGGCCGTTGAGTTCGGGATCGTTGTGCAGCAGGTCGCCGTAGTGCTGGCGGATCATGCCGCCGCAGCTGCCCGACGGCACCACGATGTAGTCGAACATCTCGAACTCGCGCAGGAATTTCTCCGCCAGGTCGCGCGACACGGCGCGCTCGCCCGAGTTGTAGGCCGGCTGGCCGCAGCAGGTCTGCGCCTCGGGCACCATGACCTCGTAGCCGGCGGCTTCCAGCAGCTTGAGCACCGAAAACCCGATTTCCGGACGCATCAGGTCCACCAGACAGGTGGCGAACAGACCAACTCGCATTGTCGACTTCTCCAGACCCCGAAACCCCGCAATTATGCGCGTTTGCGTCGCGCGTGGCGCACAAACCGTTCAGCAAGGGCGTGAATCCGGTGCAATGCACATCACTTCCGGTGAGCAACATCACCAGCCGTTTCTTACGGTAATGTCATTTCACCCATTGAAATTTTCACAATGCGAGATAGAATCGGGCAGACGCTTAAAAATGCCGCAAGCAACATTTCTCTTTTTTCCATCTATGTCCGACGCAGACAAGTCACCCGGCAAGACGTCCATCCAGGTCATCGAGCGCATGATGACCCTGCTGGACGCGCTCGCGCAGCACGCCGACCCGGTCAGCCTGAAAGAGCTGTCACTGGCCACGGGGCTGCATCCCTCCACCGCCCACCGCATCCTCAACGACATGGTGGCCTGCCGCTTTGTCGACCGTTCCGATCCCGGCAGCTACCGGCTCGGCATGCGGCTGCTGGAACTGGGCAACCTGGTCAAGGCACGCCTGTCCGTGCGCGACGCGGCGCTGGCGCCGATGCGCGCGCTGCACCGCGTCACCGGCCAGACCGTGAACCTGTCGGTGCGCCAGGGCGACGAGATCGTCTACATCGAGCGCGCCTACAGCGAGCGCTCGGGCATGCAGGTGGTGCGCGCCATCGGCGGCCGCGCGCCGCTGCACCTGACCTCGGTCGGCAAGCTGTTCCTGGCAGCGGACGAAGCCGCGCGCGTACGCAACTACGCCACCCGCACCGGGCTGGCCGGACATACCCGCACCTCGATCACCGACCTGACCAAGCTCGAGCGGGAGCTCAGCTGGGTGCGCTCCAACGGCTATGCGCGCGACAACGAAGAGCTGGAACTGGGCGTGCGCTGCATTGCCGCCGGCATCTATGACGACTCGCGCCGGCTGGTGGCCGGGCTGTCGCTGTCGGCACCGGCCGACCGGCTGCAGGACAGCTGGCTGCAAAACCTGAAGGACACGGCGCTGCAGATCTCGCGCGGCATGGGCTACGTGACCGAAGCCGCCGCCTGAAGGCCGAATCGCCAGCCGCCGCCAACGCGCGGGCTGCCATCATGGCAGTCCGCGCGTTTTGCTTTGGGACTGCGGTCGTCTCAATTCCATGGTTTACCCTTAGTTTTCAGATAACCAGCAAACCATATAATTGGCACCCATGCGAACCCGTGCCGTCACCCTCACCGAACAGGTCACCCGCCAGCTGCGCGCCGATATCGAAAGCGGCGCCTACCCGGTCGGCAGCCGGTTGCCGACCGGCAGGCAGCTGTCCGAGCAGTACGGCGTCAGCGCCGCGGTGATCCGCGAAGTCACCGAGCACCTGCGTTCGCAGGGCTTCGTCGAGTCACGCCAGGGCGTCGGCTGCACGGTGCGCTCGCGTACCGGCTCGGCGGGATTCCAGCTGCCGCGCGAACCCGATATCGACGCCAGCGGGCTGGCCGACCTGTACGACCTGCGCATCGACCTGGAAGGCGCCGCCGCGGCGCTGGCCGCCGTGCGCCGCACCGATGAGGACGTGGCCGCACTGAGTGCACTGCTGCAGCGGCTGCGCGCTCATCTCTATGACCCGCAGCCGGCCGCCGATATCGACGCCGCCTTCCATATCGGCATTGCCGCCGCCACGCACAACCCCTACTACCGCCAGCTGCTGCAGTACCTGAACCTGCAGCTGCACCAGGCCGTGGCCACCGCGCGCGCCAATACGCTGCGCCAGGCAGGCCTGGCCGAGACCGTGCATGCCGAGCATGAAGCGATCGTCGATGCCATCCGCCGTGGCGATGCCGCGGCAGCCCGCGCGGCCGCGGTGACGCACCTGCAATGCGCGGCGCGCCGGCTTGGCTTGGTGCTGCGCACGCGCGCCGATGAAGCGTCGACAGCGCGCGTAGCCAGCTCCCCTTCCCTTTCCTGAGACGACACCACCATCATGCAAACCGGCCAATTCGCCCAGCGGCTCACCGAGGCCCTCGGCGCCGACACCGTCCTGACCAACCCCGACGACATCGCCCCGTGGCTGTCCGACTGGCGCGGCATCTACCGCGGCCAGGCCCAGGCCGTGCTGCGGCCGCGCACCGTGGACGAAGTCTCGCGCGCCCTGGCGTTGTGCCAGCAGGCCGCGGTGCCGGTGGTGCCGCGCGGCGGCAATACCGGCCTGTGCGGCGGCGCCACGCCCGATGCGCAGGCGCAGAACGTGGTGCTGAGCCTGGACCGCATGAACGCGGTGCGCTCGCTCGACACCATCGCCAACACCATGGTTGCAGAGGCCGGCTGCATCCTCGGCAACCTGCGCCGCGCGGCGCAAGACGCCAACCGGCTGCTGCCGCTGTCGCTGGCCGCCGAAGACTCATGCCAGATCGGCGGCAACCTTGCGACCAATGCCGGCGGCGTGAACGTGGTGCGCTATGGCATGGCGCGCGAACTGGTGCTGGGCGTGGAAGCGGTGCTGCCCAACGGCGAGGTCTTCCATGGCCTGCGCACGCTGCGCAAGGACAATACCGGCTATGACCTGAAGCAGCTGCTGGTCGGCTCCGAAGGTACGCTCGGCGTAATCACCGCGGCCGCGCTGCGGCTGTTCCCGCGTACCGACACGCGCAGTGTGGTGCTGGCGGCGGTGGCCTCGCCGGCGCAGTCGCTGGCACTCTATGAACTGCTGTTTGAACAATGCGGCGCGCGCCTGCAGGCGTTCGAATTCTTTACCGGCGATTGCCTGGACTTGGTGCTCACGCACGCAGAGGGCGTGCAGGAGCCGTTCGCGCAACGCTACCCCGCCTACGTATTGGTGGAACTGGCCGACACCACGGACGAAGATGCGCTGAACGCGCTGCTCGAACGCGTTATCGGCGAAGCGCTGGAGCGCGAGCTGTGCCTCGATGCAGCCGTGTCTGCCTCGCTCGCACAATTGCAGGCGCTGTGGAAACTGCGCGAGGAAATCTCCGAGGCGCAGCGCGCCGACGGCCCGCACCTGAAGCACGACATCTCGCTCCCGATCGAGCAGATTCCGGCCTTCATGACCTCGATGGAAACGCGGCTGCGTGGGCTCGATCCCGCCATCCGGCCCTTTATCTTCGGGCACTTCGGCGACGGCAACCTGCACTACAACCTGTCGCGCCCGGCCGGCGCGCCCAAGGACTGGGCGGCCACGCAAGGCGATGCGGTGACCGACGCGGTGCTGGACGAAGTGATGCGCTACGGCGGCAGCATCAGCGCCGAGCATGGCATCGGCCAGCTCAAGCGCCATGCCTTCCTGACCATGAAGGACCCGCTGGAACTGCGGCTGATGCGCGAGATCAAGGCCGTGTTCGACCCGGCCGGGATCATGAACCCAGGCAAGCTGCTCTGACGGCCGCGGCCGCCAGAACGAAAAACGCGCCGTGGCACGGCGCGTTTTTTCCCGGTCAGGCGTTCCGTATCAGATGCCGCGCGACTGTTGCGAGGCCAGGATCGCGTGCGCGCCGCCCGGAGCCTGCGTCAGGTTCGGCGACGACGGGAAACCACGCTGCGGCGACGATGGCGACGGCGCATGCTCCAGCCAGTCCTTGACGCGGTTGGCATCGGCAAAGCGCGACAGCTTGCCGGCCGAGTCCAGGAACACCATCACCACGTTGCGGCCCTGGACCTTGGCCTGCATCACCAGGCACTGGCCGGCCTCGGAGATAAAGCCGGTCTTCTGCAGGCCGATCTCCCAGTTGCCGCCGCGCACCAGGCGGTTAGTGCTGACGTAGTGCTGGGTGCGGCCCAGCACGTTGACCTCATGCTCGGTCTGCGTCGAGAACTCGCGGATGGTCGGGTTGCGATACGCCGCGTTGACCATGCGCACCAGGTCCGTCGCGCTCGACACATTGCTGCTCGACAGCCCGCTGGAATCGACGAAGTGGCTGTCGTTCATGCCCAGCTCGCGGGCCTTGCGGTTCATCGCCTGGACAAAGGCCGGCAGGCCGCCCGGGTAGTTGCGGCCCAGCGCCGACGCGGCGCGGTTCTCGGACGACATCAGCGCCAGCAGCAGCAATTCCTGGCGCGTCAGCTGCGTACCAAAGCGCAGGCGCGAGCCGCTGTGCTTTTCGGTGTCGCGGTCTTCCTCGGAGATGGTCAGCACTTCGTCCATCGGCAGGCGGGCGTCCATCACCACCAGCGCGGTCATCAGCTTGGTGATCGAAGCGATCGGCAGCACCGCACTGGCGTTCTTCTGGAACAGCACCTCGTTGGAATTCTGGTCCATCACCAGTGCCACGCTGGAGCGCAGTGCCAGCGCGTCGTCAGTGTCACGCAAGCCCATGGCTTCGCCCAGCGACGGCTTGGCCGGGGTGAAGGCGGCGCGCACGGGTGCGGCACGCTGGGCTACGATGGTATGGCGCTTGCCATTTTTCAGCACCACCACTTTGCGTGTGCTGCTTGCTTCGCGCTTGGCGACCTTGCCGCTACGCGAGCTCTTGGCAACAATCTTCGAAGCACCCTTTTTCTCGGCGTTAACCGATTTTGCCTGCTTTTTCGACGTTTTTTGGGTAGTTGCGGACTTGGTGGCCGCTTCGGCCACAGGTGCCGCGACCATCGACACCGATACCAGGACCGCGGTGGCAACAGCGGACAGGGGTGCGGAGCCGAAGAATCTGGAAAAAATGGAATCAGACCGGAACATGATTCGTTCAGCGCATAGGAATGGCGCTAGTGTAGGAAAGAAAGAAATTGTTAGCAAGATTAAAGACTTACAGACGCTCCTTAAAGTTCGATTTGCAAACATTTCCACATTGCGGAAAAAGCAACCAAAAGGTCACGTTTGCATGCGAACCGCCTCTGGCTTGCCCCAGGCGTACCCGGGTTCACCTTGCTGCCCCTTGGAACACTCCCAGCCAATACACGGACGTCGTCTTGTATATCGGCACTCATCGTTACACATTGATACAAACTTTTCTCAAACTTTGCTATGAGAGGAAACGCGCGAACCCGCTGACCGGCTCACGTTCCGTGGTCAGCTGGTTCTCGATCGCTTCCGGGTCGGCAAAACCCAGTGACATGCCGCATACCACCATTTCCTCCGGTGGCAGCCGCAGGTGGCTGCCAATAATCTTGTGGAACTGCGTGAACGCCGCCTGCGGACAGGTATCAAGCCCGCGCGCCCGGGCGGCGACCATGATGCTTTGCAGGAACATGCCGTAGTCCAGCCAGCTGCCCTGCTCCATGATGCGGTCGATGGTGAAGATCATCCCCACCGGCGCATCGAAGAAACGGAAATTGCGCGCGTGCTGCTCATGCATGCGCGCCTTGTCTTCGCGGCTGATCTCAAGCAGCCCGTACAGGTCCCAGCCCACCTTGCGCCGCCGCGACAAGTAGGGGTCGGCCCACTCGCGCGGGTAGTACGGATACTCTTCCAGGTACTTGCTGTCGCGCTCGGGGTCTTCGTAGGCGCCCAGCACATCGGCGCACAGCTTGGCCTTCGCCTCGCCGGACAGCACATAGACGCGCCACGGCTGCGTATTGGTGCCCGACGGCGCACGGCTGGCTACGGCCAGGATTTCCTCGACGGTCCGGCGCGGCACCTGCGTATCGAGAAAGGCCCGCACCGAACGCCGCGTCAGGATCGCGCGATCCACGCAGTCCACGGCATCCTGCGAACCGAATTGCACCTCGTGGGACATCTTGTTCATCTCCTGTTGCCCCGTTCTTACCCTTGCCCGCCCGTCACCGCGTCGGCCATCACCAACGGCAGCAGCGCCTCGCGCAGCGGCTCCGGCAACGGCACCGGCCGGCGCGTGGCGCGATCGACATAGACGTGGATGAAATGCCCCTGCGCGGCGGCAGTCTCGTTGTCGCCGCTGAACAGCCCGACCTCATAGCGCACGCTCGACGTGCCCAGTCTTGCCACGCGCAGGCCGGCCACCACGGTCTCGGGAAAGCTCAGCGACGAGAAGTAGTTGCACTGCGTCTCGATCACCAGCCCGATCGTGTCGCCCGACGTGACATCGAGCACGCCCTGCCGGATCAGGTAGGTATTCACCACGGTATCAAAGTAACTGTAGTAGACAACGTTGTTAACGTGGCCATAGACATCGTTATCCATCCAACGCGTGGTGATCGGCTGGAAGTACGGATAGGCACTGCGCGACTCGGCTTGCGGTTTCATGAGACGTGGACGGGACAGGATGGGATAGGAATATTCTGAAGTAGCCGCATACGCGACACTACCGGCGGATGACAAGTGCGACACCAAGCGCCGCGAGCACCATGCCGGCAGCGGCCAGCGGCGGAAAGCGCTCACCGAAGAGCAGCCACGCCATCACCGCGGTAGTGGGCGGCGTCAGGTACATCAGGCTCGACACCTTGGTGGCTGCGCCCCGCCGGATCAGCAGGAACAGCAGCGAGATGGCGCCGATCGACAGCGCCACCACCGACCACGCCATGGCACCAAGCATCGCGGCACTCCACTGCACCGCGCGGGTCTCGAACAGGAACATGAACGGCACGCACGCAAGTGCCGCCGCGGCGAACTGGATCACCGAGCCCATGCGCAGGTCGAACACCGGGCAGAAGTGCTTCTGGTAGACCGTGCCGACGGTGATGCTGAGCAAGGCGCCACCCGCCAGTGCCAGGCTTGCCGGCGTGAGTCCGCTGGCACCCAGCTTGTTGGCCACCACCAGCGCCACGCCGGCGATGCCGAGCAGCAGGCCCAGCCACGCGCGCGCGCCGATGCGCTCACCCATGCGCGTGGCGATCAGCGCGGTCAGGATCGGCTGCATGCCGACGATCAGCGCCGATACGCCGGCAGGCATGCCAAGCTTGATCGCAGCCCAGACGCCACCCAGGTAGCCCGTCTGCAGCAACAGCCCCGCTACGGCGATATGGCCGACCGCGGACCAGTCCGTTTGCGCCTTGCCCGGCAGGCGCGGCAGCGGCACGCGCGCCAGCAGCACGAATGGCACCATCAGCACCACCACGCCGGCAAAGCGCAGGAACAGGAAGGTCATCGGCTCCGCGTACGGCATGCCGTATTTGGCAACGATAAAGCCGGTGCTCCAGATCAGAACGAACAGCCACGGCATCGACGCCACCCACAGCGTGGCGCGGGCGCTTGACGCTGCTGCGCCGCCTTGCTCCATCACGCCGCTCATGTGGCCAGCAGCGCCTGTGCATGGCGCGCGTGATATTGTGCGGCCAGGCTTACGGTCTGCGCGTGGACCGCAACCGTGTCCTCGATCTGGTTGCCGTAGCCGCCCGCCATCGCCACCGCCACCGGCAACTGGCGTGCATGCGCGGCATCGAACACCAGCCGGTCGCGCCGTGCCAGGCCCGCCAGGGTCAGCCTGAGCCGCCCGAGGCGATCGCCCTCATGCGGATCGGCGCCGGCCAGGTAGATGATCAGCTCGGGATCGAAGCGGCTGAACAGCGTGTCCAGCGCCGCCTGCAGCGCCTGCGCATAGGTATCGTCGTCGCAGCCGTCCGGCAGGCCGACGTCCAGGTCGCTGGCCTCTTTGCGGAACGGATAGTTCTTCTCGCCATGCAGCGACAACGTGAACACGGACGGATCGCCTTGCAGGATCGACGCGGTGCCGTTGCCCTGGTGCACATCCAGGTCGACCACGGCCACGCGGCGCACGGCGCCATCGCGCTGCAGCACGCGCGCCGCAATCGCGGCATCGTTGAACACGCAGAAGCCGCCGCCCTTGTCGGCATACGCATGGTGGGTGCCGCCCGCCAGGTTCACGGCAATGCCTTCGCGCAGCGCCGTCCGGCAGGCCTCGATGGTGGCGCCTGCGGAGCGCCGCGAGCGTTCCACCATGGCCTCGGACCACGGGAAGCCGATCTCGCGCTGGCGCGCCGCGTCGAGGGTGCCGGCTGACGCGGCCTGCACGTACCCGGGCGTGTGCGCCAGCAACAAGGCATCGTCGCCCGCGCGCGGCGCCTCAACCAGGCGCAGCCCCGGCACCTGCGCCGCGACGGCATCGCGCAGCATGCTGTACTTGCGCATCGGGAAACGGTGCCCGGGTGGCAGTGGCAGCACAAAATGGTCGGCATAGAAAGCGAGCATGGAAGTGGCCTGGGCGGTTCTGTTCACGTCTTTGTTGGTTCCCGGCGCGGCCATCCGTGCGGGCGCGGGCAATCCGCGATGGTAGCACCCCTGCATGGCCCTCGCCGGAGCGCCCCGGAGTGGCGTCACAGCCGCTCCCGTGTATCGCCAGCAACGTTGTTTGTGCATTGCACAAAATCCACTTGACATTGGATCTGGCGCCCCTAAAATAGGAATTGTTGCGGCGCACCAAATAAGAAATGCGCCTTGACCCACCCACACGCCTGGGCTGGCCGAATCGGGCACAACACCGTCACGGCCCTGACATCTAGGCGGCTTAATTTGCTAGACCTTGAAGTTCACCACTGGAGACCAGCAATGATCCTCACCCCGGAACAAGTTGCAGCAGCGCAAAAGGCCAACCTCGAAACGCTGTTCGGCCTGACCACCAAGGCGTTTGAAGGCGTCGAAAAGCTCGTCGAGCTGAACCTGCAGGTCGTCAAGACTTCGTTCGCAGAAGGCGTTGACAACGCCAAGAAGGCGCTGTCGGCCAAGGACGCACAGGAACTGCTGGCCATCCAGGCCGCAGCCGTGCAGCCGGTTGCCGAAAAGACCCTGGCCTACACCCGCCACCTGTATGAAATCGCTTCGGAAACCCAGAGCGAGTTCACCAAGGTAGCCGAGGCTCAACTGGCCGAAGGCTCGAAGAACGTGCAAGCGCTGGTCGAGAACCTCGCCAAGAACGCCCCGGCCGGTTCGGAATCGACCGTGGCCATCGTGAAGTCGGCGATCTCCGCTGCCAACAACGCCTACGAGTCGGTGCAGAAGGCGACCAAGCAAGCGGTCGAAATCGCTGAAACCAACTTCCAGGCTGCGGCTACGGCTGCCACCAAGGCTGCCCAGCAAGCCAGCGCCACGGCCCGTACGGCCACGGCAAAGAAGACGACGGCTGCCTGATAGCTGCCTGCGTTGAAGATGGACCGGCTGCGGCCGGTCCGTTGGCAAAGCATATCGACGCCTGGCGTTTGCGGTGTGTTTTGCCAACGATGAAGGTAGTGCCCTGACTGAGTTGCATCGGTGCTGCCTTGTCCGCCGATGTCTCCTCGGTACCGCGGTCTCCTTGTCCAAAGGTATCGTTAAACCCGACCTCTACAGGTCGGGCTTTTTTTTGCTCTTCACCTTGGCTTTTTGCCGCTTTGCGCGGCATCGGCAAACGCTAGCGGTCCCGCTCGTGCTGCGACAGGACCCATAGCATGGTTCCGACGGCCTCGGCCTGGGATCGCGCGCAGGTCTTGTCGAAGATGGCCCGCAGCTGCGTGCGCACGGTGGCCAGGGAAACTCCGGCAAGGGCTGCGTACTCGTCGGGGGTTTTGCCGCTGATCAACGCTTCGGCCACTGCCGCCTCGGCAACCGACAGCCTGAACGCCTGCTGCAGCGCCTTCGCGGCGACCATCGGCGCCGAGCCACGCCGCCTGGCAGTCAGCAGCAGCGTTGCCTCACCAAATGCCGCGCGCGTATCGTGCCCCGGCAGGCACGCGATACAGACGAAGATTTCGGGCGGCGCGCCCGCCGTGGTCCGCAGCGCCAGGCTCTCCGCCTTGCGTGTCTTTTCCACGCGGGCCATGGCGGCTTTCATGCCTTCGTTCTCCGCGGCGCTGCTGGCCGCGAGCCGGCCATGCTCGAGCCGCAGGCAAGTGGTGGCGCGCAATATGGCTTCGCCAGCGTGGTTGGCAAACATCACCCGCCCACGCCGGTCGAGCGCGAACACGGCCAGGCCGAGTTGCGCCATCAGTTCGGTGCCCACGGCGGCATCGCGATGCAGGACCCGGGCGTCCTGCCAGAGGTTGATGGCACGCTGCAGGTGTCCGGCCATGCCGGCCGCGGCGACGCGTTCCTGCATGGTGTAGGGCGGCCGGCCCTTGGCCCTGATCAACCCCAGCAGGATATCGTCGCTGCCGGGCCGGGCCAGCCGCAGGCCCATCAGGTAACGCAAGCCCGATGGCAACTGGTAATCCTGGAAAAACTCGCTGCGAGCAATATCCTGCTCACTGAGGTAATCCTGACAGCAGACCAACTCGCCAATGCCGGCCTTTTCGACAAAACTGCGACGCGGATCGAGTGCGCCGTAATACTGGTCGTAGCGCTGCACCACCGTATCCAAATCGACATCGGGCGTATAGATGGAAAGGTGGGGCGCATTGCGCAATACATCCCAGCTGAACATGTGGAATACATTGGCGCCCACGCTTTCGGCGACGCTTTGAAAAACGTCCAGGAAGCCCTCCTGCCGCAGCGCAGCCTCATAGAGGTCCCCGATAAGGTGTTCCTTTTCCGTCTTCAATTACCCGCTCCCCAAGGGCATTATTCATCAGGCGCTTAATTGATGTTCTGCGGCGCCGACAGTCTCTTACGGACCGGCATCAGCTTTGCATAAAGCGCGACCGAATGAGTGCCCCTCGCATTGGGGGTATTTCAAAGTTTCATCCAAATGAATGATGCGGCGCGCCCGGGCGATTCCGGAAAATCCCGCCAGCCAGGCGAATTGAAATCGACCCGCAGCACAAGAAAGCTCGCCCGAGGTTTGGGGATAAACGGGAATCAACTGTTGTATTGCATTGGGCGCTTTTCCTGAATTTCCTGGCCAATCAGGCGGCATCGGTCTTCGACCTGCCTGATGGTTTGCAGTCCATCACAGCAATAACCGGGGAAATCATGAAGCTCACACCTGTTGCGCTCGGCATCGCCGTGTTCGCATTGTCGGCTTGCGGCGGCGGCGACTCGTCCGACAGCGGCGCCGGCACCACTACTACCACCACGACGCCGCCTGTCACGTCGACACCCGCCAAGCAGACCGTCACTGGCGTCGCGGCCACCGGCGCAGCCATGCAGGGCGCCACCGTGACCCTGACCGACGCCGCCGGCAAGTCCGTCAGTTGCCCGGCGGACGCCACTACCGGCTCGTTCCAGTGTGATGTGACGGGACTCGCCGCGCCCTTTGTGCTGGCGGCCACCGGCAATGTCGCGGATTCGCAGGCCACGCTGATCAGCCTGAGCGCCACCGCGGGCACACAGACCATCAACATCACGCCGCTGACCAACGCGATTGCGGCAACCATCGTCGGCGACAACCCGACCAAGCTGCTTGCCGATACCGGCCTGCTGCAGTCGAAGATCACCGCGTCGGCGATCAGCACCACCGTGAAGGCCTACTCGGATGCGCTAGCCGACCTGCTGAGCGCCACCGGCAACGCCGGCGTGGACCTCATCTCCGGCCCGCTGACGGCGGGGGCGCCCGGCCTGGACCGCCTGCTCGACCAGTTGAAGGTCAACGTGCTGCCGGACGGTGCCGTGCAGCTCTCATCGGTGCCCGGCGCCTCCAGCGATACGCCTGCCCTGCTCCAGCTGGCACCCGGCGTGGCGCCGACAGCCAGCGATGCTGCGAGCCTGCCGAGCGTCGCTACCATCGGCGGGGTACCGGTACCCGTATCCGCCCTCCCGGCGGCCAGCAACCTGGCAGCGCTGCAAGCCGCCTTCAACCAATGCTTCGGTGGCAGCTCGACGGCCACCGCCCGCCTGAATGGCGAGGTAGCCGCGTGCGGCAAGATCTTCGTCGATGACGTGGATTCCGGCGTGCGGCAAGCCGGCGTGCCCTCGGCCTACCTGAACAACGGCGCGAGTGCCGAGAGGGAGTTCGCGCAGGGCGGCAGCGCGCCCGGTATCTTCGCCGACGACATGATGAACGGCGCCGCCTTCAGCCTGCCGGAAGTCATCCGCGTGCAGGCAACAGACAAGCTCTGGATCAAGCTGTCGTGGACCCGCACCGACGGCCTGCGCGACGGCACCCAGGCGATCGTGCAGGTGGCGCTGCAAGACAGCGCCCGCACCAACGACGACAACGGCTGGCGCATGGTCGGCAACCAGCGCAAGGTGCTGACCCGCGTCGGCGCCCTTGCCCAGAAATGGGACTGGCTGAATCCGGCAAAGGCGACCGCGGGCACCAACGCCTTTGTGAGTTCGCTGAGCCTGCAAGTCGCCAACGTCGACAACCAAGGGGTGCCGGTCGATTTCGCCATCGTGAAGGGGCCGGGCTTGCGCAACGGCATCTTCCTGCAGCCGGTGGCCCAAGGCGGGGTCTGCGATACGCTGAACATCCGCGCACAGCTCGGCGCCTCGCAGACGCCGACCCAGGCCGCATCGCTTGGCCGCCTGACCTCCTGCCGCAGCAGCTACCGGCTCGCGGGCGTGGCACAGGACGTGTCGGCGCAAGCGCAGCTCGCCTGGCCGGTCGGCAACGCGGCCTGGGCCAGCCCGCAACTGAGCAGCGCGGAAATTGCCGCGATCACGCCGTTCAGTGTCTACACCTTTGACATCTACCAGGGCGGCAATACCACCACGCCGGCGTACACGTACCAGGTCAGGTTGCGCACCCCGCCGCCGGCGCCGGAATCGCTGCGCCAGTATGCGTGGCAACAGGTCAGCCAGAGCGTGCGCGACTTGATCACGCCGACCTCCGCCACCGCATTCACGGGCGGCCCGACCTTCCCGGTCAGCTGGACTTCCGCCTCGGGCGTGCCCTTCGTCAAGCGGAGCAACGTGCAGGTCCGCTCCACCGTCGGCGCCACGCCTACGGTCTTCGTCAGCGGGTCGGCACAGGCCAGGCCGGTGGCCCCGGGCACGACAGTCACGCTGGACGTGCGGGGCGACCAGGGCACGGCCTTCCCCTCCGTTGCCGCGGCAACCGGCACAAACGACTCGTCGTTCGTCAACGTGACGTGGTCGGACGCCTTCGACCTGTCTTTCAACCACAGCGTCGAATACAACCACTGAAAGGCTGCGTGCTGCCACGCCCCGGGGAAGCGCCATGCTTCCTCTCGGCGTGGTTTTTTTGTTCTTCACCTTTCCATCAGGTTGGTCCCGGTGAACAGCGGCCGTGGGCCCCGAGCATGCATGCCGGCCTATTCTCCGATGCGCACAGGAATTCGCCGCCGCCCGAACTGACGCTCAAAATTCCCGAAACGTCCCGCAATCTGTGCAAAGCAGTCCGGGCAAGTTCCCGTGGGAGTCAGGCGATAGCTTTCGATCGCGTGCCAGTCGCGCACGATGAGCTGCGCGCGGCAAGCGGGGCAATGGGTGGTGGCACCGGCGGTGTCGTGCACGTTGCCGGTGTAGACGTAATGCAGTCCCTCCGCCAGCGCGTGCTTGCGGGCGCGCGCAAGGGTGGAACATGGTGTCGGCGGCACGTCGCGCATCTTGTAGTCCGGATGGAATGCGGTGAAGTGCAGCGGCACGTCGGGACCAAGCTCCCTGGCGATCCACCGGGCCTCGGCGCGAATCTCGTCATCGCTGTCGTTCTTGCCGGGAATGAGCAGCGTCGTGATCTCGAGCCAGACATCGGTTTCGTGCTTCAGGTACTGGAGCGTCTCCAGTACCGGCTGCAGGTGCGCCCCGGTGAAGGCAACATAGAACGCGTCGCTGAAGCCTTTCAGGTCGACGTTTGCCGCATCCATCCTGGCGTAGAAATCACGCCGCGCCTCGGCGCCCATATATCCTGCGGTCACCGCCACCGTCCTGATGCCCAGTTGGTGGCAGGCATCGGCTACGTCCATGGCGTACTCGGCGAAGATCACCGGGTCGTTGTAGGTGAAGGCCACGCTTTTGCAACCGTGCGCCGCCGCCGATGCGGCGATCGCTTCGGGCATGGCCGCATCGGCCAGGGTCTCCATCTCGCGCGATTTACTGATATCCCAGTTCTGGCAGAACTTGCAGGCCAGATTGCAGCCGGCTGTGCCGAACGACAGGACGGCGGAGCCCGGGTAGAAGTGGTTGAGCGGCTTCTTTTCGATCGGGTCGATGCAGAAGCCCGACGAGCGGCCATAGGCGGTCAGCACCATCCGATCGCCGACCCGCTGGCGCACGAAGCAAGCGCCGCGCTGCTCGCCATGCAGGCGGCAGTGGCGCGGGCACAGGTCGCATTGCATGCGGCCGTCATCCAGGAAATGCCAGTAGCGGCCGGCATAGCTCCCTGAACCGGGCACATCCTTCATGAATGGTCCTTGTGCGGCTTGCTGATCACGGTTACCGACAATACATCCAGGTCGAAGAACGGGCTGTCAGCCGGAGGCGGAGGCAATCCGGCACCCCATCCGGCGATGGCATGCTTGATGTACTCTGCCATCTGCTCGTCGGCAACGTCCCTGGGCTGGTCGATCATCACGACATAGCGGCGAGTGCTCATGGCAGATCCTTTATGGCGCCCATGACAGGCAACCATGGTGGCATCACGAACGTATCCGGTGTCATCAATGCCGGCGACCCCATTCACGCGACGTCTAGCGATAGACCAGCACCGGAATCTTGCTGTGGGTCAGTACCTTCAGGGTTTCGCTGCCGATCAACAGCGCCTTCACACCCCGGCGCCCATGAGACGCCATGACAATCAGGTCACAATCGTTTTCTTCTGCAGCCTTGATGATGGCATCGTAGGGATGATCGTCGACCACGCTGCTGGTGTCGCAGGGCACGCCTGCCGCGGCGGCCTCTCGCGCGATGCCGTCGAGGTATTTCGATGCGTCCTCGAGGACAGCCTCTTCGAACTGCTCTCGCGTGTCGGTGAGCATTTCGGTGTGGTAAGTCGTGACGTGGAAATCCGGGCAGGCGCGCAGCGCCGTAATGCTGGCCTGCGTCTCCTGCGCGAACTCCAGTGCCTTGCGAAAGGCCGCTTCGGCCAGAGCGGAGCCATCCACCGCAACAAGAAGATGCCTGAACACGTCGTGCCTCCTTGTCAGCTGAACGGTAGCCACCGGGGGCCACCGGATCCCGCCAGCAGACATCCGGCAGCGATCGGCCGCGCGCGAGTATGCAGCGCCGGCCTCGGTCGCCTTGGGGTGCATGGCGGCTGAATTCAGTATAGGCAGCGAAGGTCTTGCACCGCTCCTGTCGCAATCTGCACATTGGCTGCCGACGCGAGCGGTACTGGCAGGCAGACCTCGCGGACGCCGGCAAATTCTGGCGGTTAATTGCATAATTGGCAATGAGAAAGCCCGCCTGGGCGGGCGGGCTTTCTCGCTTGCAGCGAACGGCGCTCAGCGCTTGCGCGGCGGCGGCACGTCAGTACACGTGCCTTCATAGATCTCCGCCGCCATGCCGATCGATTCACCCAGCGTCGGGTGCGGATGGATGGTCTTGCCGATATCCACCGCATCGGCGCCCATCTCGATCGCCAGGCAGACCTCGCTGATCAGGTCGCCTGCATGCGTGCCGACGATGCCGCCGCCGATCACGCGATGGGTTTCCTCGTCGAAGATCAGCTTGGTGAAGCCTTCGTCGCGGCCGTTGGCGATGGCGCGGCCCGATGCCGCCCAGGGGAACACGCCCTTGCTGTACTTGACCCCCTTCTCCTTGCACTCGTCTTCGGTCAGGCCGGCCCAGGCCACTTCCGGATCGGTGAAGGCCACCGACGGGATCTGCTTGGCATCGAAGTAAGCCTTCTCGCCATGCGCGGCCTCAGCGGCAACGTGGGCTTCATGCACCGCCTTGTGCGCCAGCATCGGCTGGCCGACGATATCGCCGATCGCAAAGATATGCGGCACATTGGTGCGCATCTGCTTGTCGACGTTGATAAAGCCGCGCTCGCTCACGGCCACGCCGGCCTTCTCTGCGCTGATGCGCTTGCCGTTGGGCGAGCGGCCCACCGACACCAGCACCAGGTCGTAGCGCTGTGGCTCGGCCGGCGCGGCCTCGCCTTCGAACTTGACGTAGATGCCGTCCGGTTTGGCTTCCACGCCGACGGTTTTGGTCTTCAGCATGACCTTGCCGAAGCGGTCCTTGTTCTTCTTTTCCCAGACCTTGACCAGGTCGCGGTCAGCACCGTTCATCAGGCCGTCGAGCATTTCCACGACATCGATGTCGGCACCCAGCGTGCTGTACACCGTGGCCATTTCCAGGCCGATGATGCCGCCGCCGATGACCAGCATCTTGTTGGGCACTTCGGGCAGCTCCAGCGCGCCGGTCGAGTCGACGATGCGCGGATCTTCCGGGATGAACGGCAGTTTCACCGCCTGGCTGCCGGCAGCGATGATGGCCTTCTCGAAGCGGATCACGGTCTTCTTGCCGGTGCTGCGCTTGCCCTCGCCTTCGGTCAGCTCGACCTCCATGTGATGCGGGTCGAGGAAGTTGCCGATGCCGCGCACCACCTGCACCTTGCGCGCCTTGGCCATGCCGGCCAGGCCGCCGGTGAGCTTGCCGACCACCTGGTTCTTGTAGTGGCGCAGGCCGTCCAGGTCGATCTTGGCTTCGCCGAACAGGATGCCGTGGGCGGCCAGCGCCTTGGCTTCGTCGATCACGGCGGCGTTGTGCAGCAGCGCCTTGGACGGGATGCAGCCCACGTTCAGGCAGACGCCGCCAAGCGTGCTGTAGCGCTCCACCAGCACGGTATTCATGCCCAGGTCTGCGGCGCGGAAGGCGGCCGAGTAGCCGCCGGGGCCGGCGCCCAGCACCAGCATCTCGCACTGGATATCGGCGCCACCGCTGTGGCTGGCGGCAGCAGGAGCCGGTGCCGGAGCCGCCGCCGCGGGTGCGGGAGCCTGCGCCGGTGCCGGAGCTTGCGCGGGCGCCGGGGCGGCCGCGGCCTGCTGGGCCTCGATGGTGCAGATCACCGCGCCCTGGCCGACCTTGTCGCCGACCTTGACCTTGACCTCAACCACCTTGCCGGCGGCCGACGACGGCACGTCCATGCTGGCCTTGTCGGATTCCAGCACGATCAGGGACTGTTCCACCTCGACCGTGTCGCCGGCCTTGACCAGCACCTCGATCACTTCCACCGCGTCGAAATCGCCGATATCCGGCACCTTGACTTCGATCACACTCATGTTTGCTCCTCTATGCGCGCCCGCCTCTCGGCTTCAGGGCGCGCCGTCGTTGTTGGTTGCCGCGCTGTCGGGTGCCGTACTGCCGGTTGCCGGATTGCCGCCCGTGGCACCGCCAGCCGGCGGTGCCGGCGCGGTGTCACCCTCGTGCAGCCGCACGGTGTGCACCTCGATCGGCCCCGCCGAACTCTTGTCGAACTCCACGCCCGCATCGACGCCGATGCGCGCGATCTCGCCCGCATCCAGGTCCGACCGGTCATAGACCGCATGCATCGCGCCCAGCGCGTAGTTGCGGCCCGAGCCGATACCCCAGAAGCGGTCGAACGAAAACACCTCGCGGTACGAGTAGACGCCGAAGATGCCCGCCGGATTGGCGATCAGGCATACGATCTGCGACGACTCGTAGGGATCGTCCTCGTCTTCCTTGGTGTTGACGAAGTAGTCCGACTTCAGCTTCTCATGCACCTTCAGGAAGGTGCGGAACACGTCATCGCGCGAGCCCAGCCGGCACTCTTCGCCAAGCCCCGCCAGCAGCGTGCGCATGACCGGGAAGTGCGCGGTGGTCCCGGCCAGCGCGATGAAGCCGTCGCCTACCGGGAACACCTTCTGGTTGCGCTCGTAGGCGCGCGACAGGCGCGTGTCGCCAAAGGTCACCAGCGCGTCTGCCGCGATGGCCACCTCGGCGCCCTTCCTGACGACCACGCAGGTAGTCATGGCTCGCTCCCGGTTGCGCGTGGTGCGCCGGGCAGGCCAGGCCGTCGGCCTGGCCTGCACGGCGCAACCCCGCTTACAGCAGGATGCGGCGGAAATCCGCCAGCAGTTGCCCGAAGTACGTGTTGAAGCGCGCCGCTTCGGCACCGTCGATGACGCGGTGGTCCCACGACAGCGACAGCGGCAGCGTCAGGCGCGGCGCGAACTGCTTGCCGTCCCACACGGGCTTCTGGTACGACTTGCACACGCCCATGATGGCCACTTCCGGCGCGTTGATGATCGGCGTGAAGTATGTGCCGCCGAGGCCGCCCAGCGAAGAGATCGAGAAGCAGCCGCCCTGCATCTGGTCCGGCTTGAGCTTGCCGTCGCGGGCCAGCTTGGCGAGCTCGCTCATTTCCTGGCTGATCTCCAGCACGCCCTTCTTGTCGGCGTCCTTGATCACCGGCACGACCAGGCCGTTCGGGGTGTCGGCGGCAAAACCGATGTTGAAGTACTTCTTCAGCACCAGGTTGTCACCATCGAGCGACGCGTTGAAGTTCGGGAACTTCTTCAGCGCCGCCACCGTGGCCTTGATCATGAACGCCAGCATCGTCACCTTGATGCCGGACTTCTCGTTTTCCTTGTTCAGCTGCAGGCGGAAGGCTTCCAGCTCGGTGATGTCCGCTTCGTCATGGTTGGTGACGTGCGGGATCATGACCCAGTTGCGGTGCAGGTTGGCACCCGAGATCTTCTTGATGCGCGACAGCGCCTTGCTTTCGACCTCGCCGAAGCGGGTGAAATCGACCTTCGGCCACGGCAGCAGGCCGAGCTCGCCACCACCGGCGCCAGCCGCGGCGGCCTGTGCGGGCGCGGCGGCCTGGCCGCTCATCACGCCCTTGACGTAGCCCTGCACGTCTTCCTGGGTGATACGGCCCTTGGGGCCGGTGCCCGGCACGCGCGACACGTCCACGCCCAGCTCGCGTGCGAACTTGCGCACCGAGGGGCTGGCGTGGGCGGCCTTGCCGGTTACGCCAGCGGCGGCCGGCGCGGCAGCAGGTGCTGCGGCCGGTGCCGGGGCGGCGGCTGCGGGGGCCGGTGCCGGTGCCGGTGCGGGCGCGCTGGCAGCCGGGGCCGGAGCCGGAGCCGCGGCGGCAGCTGCCGGGGCGGCGGCTGCGGCGGCGCCTTCCAGGATCAGCAGCAGCGTGCCTTCGGCGACGTTGTCACCGACCTTGACCTTGACTTCCTTGACCACGCCGCCTTGCGGCGACGGCACGTCCATGGTGGCCTTGTCGGACTCCAGCGTCACCACGGCGTCTTCGGCGTTGATGGTGTCGCCCGCCTTGACGTGGACTTCGATGACCGGCACGGCGTCGTAGTCGCCGATATCGGGCACCTTGACTTCGATGGTGCCGCCACCGCCAGCGGCCGGGGCCGCGGCTGGGGCTGCTGCGGGGGCAGGAGCCGGTGCGGGGGCTGCGGCGGCCGGCGCCGGTGCTGCGGCAGCAGGGGCAGGTGCGGCGGCGGCGGGCTCGTTGGCCGCCTCCAGCATCACCAGCACCGAGCCTTCGGACACGTTGTCGCCCACCTTGATGCGGACGTCCTTGACCACGCCGGCCTGCGGCGAGGGCACGTCCATGGTGGCCTTGTCCGATTCCAGCGTCACCAGCGCGTCTTCCGCGTTGATGCTGTCGCCGGGTTTCACATGCACTTCGATGACGGGAACGGCGTCATAGTCGCCGATATCCGGCACCTTGATTTCAATCGCTTGACTCATTCAGTGTCTCCTGGGCAGGCCGGCACGCGCGACATCCGCAAGCGGCGAGATTACCTTCGCCGCCCGCTTCTGTCACGCCGCCATGCCGCAAGGCGCCGTCCGGGCTCTGGCCGGGGCGCCCGCGGCACGGCGTTGCCGTACTGCGGGGGTTGGTGCTGGCTGCCGGATCAGACCGACATCGGGTTGGGCTTGTTCGGGTCGAGGTTGTACTTCTTGATGGCCTCGGCAACCTTGTCGCGGCCGATCGCACCCTCGTCGGCCAGCGCCTTGAGCGCGGCCAGCGTGACCCAGTAGCGATCCACTTCAAAGAAGTGGCGCAGCTTCTCGCGCGTGTCCGAGCGGCCGAAGCCGTCGGTGCCCAGCACCACGTAGCGGCGCGGCACGAACGGACGGATCTGCTCGGCAAACGCACGCACGTAGTCGGTGGAGGCGATCACCGGGCCGCGGGCCGACTTCAGGCTCTTGGCCACGTGCGATTCGCGCGGGGTCTCGGTCGGGTGCAGCAGGTTGAAGCGCTCGACGTCGTGGCCTTCGCGGGCCAGTTCGGTGAAGCTCGGGCAGCCCCACAGGTCCGACTCCACGCCCCAGTCCTTCTTGAGCAGGTCGGCAGCGGCGATCACCTCGCGGAAGATCGTGCCCGAGCCCAGCAGCTGCACGCGCGGCGCGTTGCTGTTCTCGACGCCCTTGCGGAACTGGTACATGCCCTTGACGATGTCCTGCTCCACGCCAGCCGGCATTTCCGGATGCTCGTAGTTCTCGTTCATCACCGTCAGGTAGTAGTAGACGTCTTCCTGCTCGGCGTACATGCGGCGCAGGCCGTCCTGCATGACCACCGCCAGTTCGTACTGGAAGGTCGGGTCGTACGAGATGCAGTTCGGGATCGCGGCGTGGAACACGTGCGAGTGGCCGTCTTCATGCTGCAGGCCTTCGCCGTTCAGCGTGGTGCGGCCGGCGGTGCCGCCCAGCAGGAAGCCGCGCGAGCGCATGTCGGCAGCGGCCCAGCACAGGTCGCCGATACGCTGGATGCCGAACATCGAGTAGTAGATGTAGAACGGGATCATCTGCACGCCGTGCGTCGAGTACGACGTGGCGGCCGCGATCCAGTCGCACATGGCGCCGGCTTCGTTGATGCCTTCCTGCAGCACCTGGCCAGTCTGCGATTCCTTGTAGAACATCAGCTGGTCATGGTCTTCCGGCACGTACTTCTGGCCTTCCTGGTTCCAGATGCCGACCTGGCGGAACAGGCCTTCCATGCCGAAGGTGCGCGACTCGTCCGGCACGATGGGCACCACGTGCTTGCCGATCTGCTTGTCTTTCAGCAGCGTGTTCAGGATCCGCACGAAGGCCATGGTGGTGGACACTTCGCGGCCTTCGCCGGTGGCCTTCAGCAGCGCGTCGAACGCGGACAGCTGCGGGACCGGCAGCGCTTCGGCCTTCTGGCGGCGGGCCGGCAGGTAGCCGCCCAGGTTCAGGCGCGCCTGGCGCATGTATTCCAGTTCCTTCGAACCTTCCGGGAAGGTGATGTACGGCACATCTTCCAGCTGGTCGTCGGCAACGGGGAGATTGAACTGGTCGCGGAACTTGCGGATCGCGTCCACCGGCATCTTCTTCTGCTGGTGGGCCACGTTCATGGCCTGGCCGGCGTCGCCCATGCCATAGCCCTTGATGGTCTTGGCCAGGATCAGCGTGGGCTGGCCCTTGTGCTCGCTGGCGGCCTTGTAGGCGGCGTAGATCTTGTGCGGATCGTGGCCGCCGCGGTTCAGGCGCCAGATGTCGTCGTCGGACCAGTCGGCCACCATCGCCTTCAGCTCAGGCGTGTTGAAGAAGTGCTCGCGGACATAGGCGCCGTCCTTGGCCTTCATGGTCTGGTACTCGCCGTCGACGCATTCCATCATGCGCTTCATCAGCAGGCCCTTGGTGTCGCGCGCCAGCAGCGAATCCCACTTGCTGCCCCACACCACCTTGATCACGTTCCAGCCGGCACCGCGGAATTCGGATTCCAGTTCCTGGATGATCTTGCCGTTGCCGCGCACCGGGCCATCCAGGCGCTGCAGGTTGCAGTTGATGACGAAGACCAGGTTGTCGAGCTTCTCGCGGCCGGCCATGCCGATCGCACCCAGCGATTCCGGCTCGTCGGTCTCGCCGTCGCCCAGGAAGGCCCAGACCTTGCGGTCGCCGGCCTTGGCCAGGCCGCGGCTGTCCAGGTACTTCATGAAGCGGGCCTGGTAGATGGCCATGATCGGGCCCAGGCCCATCGACACCGTCGGGAACTGCCAGAAGTCCGGCATCAGCCACGGGTGCGGGTAGGACGAGATGCCCTTGCCGTCCACCTCCTGGCGGAAGTTGTCGAGCTGGTCCTGGGTCAGGCGGCCGAGCAGGAAGGCGCGCGAATACACGCCCGGAGCCGAGTGGCCCTGCACGAACACCAGGTCGCCGCCGCCGGCTTCCGACGGGGCGCGCCAGAAGTGGTTGTAGCCGACGTCATACAGCGTGGCCGCCGAGGCGAACGACGAGATGTGGCCGCCGACGTTGGTGTGCTTGTTGGCGCGCAGCACCATCGCCATGGCGTTCCAGCGGGTGTACGAGCGGATCCGGTGCTCGATGTCCTGGTCGCCGGGGATGCGGGCCTGCTGCTCGACCGGAATCGTGTTGATGTACTGCGTCTCGGCGTGGAACGGCTGGGTCACGCCGTTCACGCGTGCGTATTCGATCTGCTTGTCGATCAGGAAAGCGGCGCGCGCCGGACCTTCGGCGGCCAGGACGCCCTGCAGGGCGTCGAGCCATTCATGGGTTTCCTGGGGATCGGCGTCGTTGGCGCTCGAGGCGCCGAGAATCTGCTCTGGTACGGCGGACATGACTGTCTCCTGGGTGAATTCTTTGCATCCGCGCCCGCGCTGGCAGCGCCCGGACACGACTTTACGTATGACTCGCACCGACTTGCGGATCCGGCACCATGCCGCCTTGCATCGGGGCCGCCGCCGGGAAACCTGTTCCGGTTTCTCCGCGCGGCAGGCGCATGGCTGCCGCCCGCATTCTTGGGTCGAACCGATTCTATGGAAGCCCAAAGTCCAGCACAAGTGAAATTTTCAAATTGCGGTATCGTTTTTTATAATGTGGAATTATGCGGCGGCGCACCAAGAATCACTGCCCGGCTGCCCCGCCATGCGCCATAAGCCTGCCCGCCCCGGCCGCAGCAGCAATGTTTTCATTGGCGCTTTCCCCAAGCGACGCACCGCAATAATCTCGGTACACTGGTCGGTCAGCCGTCAATCCCTCCCATGCCGTTTTTCGACCGACTCCTTTCCAGCCTGCGTGCAGCCATGCTTCCTCCCGACGCGTCGGGGTCAGCCAAGGCGGCCGGAGGCGATCCCGCGCACGCCCCTTCGCCGGCTGCCGGACTGGGGCCGATCGAGGCGCTGGGCCCCGACGACGGCGCCCCCGTGGCCGCACCGCGCGGGCTGTGGTGGCTGCGCTGGCGCAACCTGGTGGCCACCAGCTGGTTCATGTTCATCCCGCTGGTTGCCATCGTGCTGTTCACGGTGGCCATGGGCGTGATCCTGTGGTCCCTGCACGAGACCGAGCGCCAGCAGCAGCGCGACGCCCTGTACCGCGACGCCGCCTGGGCGCAGCAGCGCGTGCGCCTGTCCCTGCTGAGCAACCAGGACCAGCTGGCCTCGCTGGCGCGCGACATCGCCGCCGCGCAGCTTGAGCAAGGCGCCTACCGCACCGCGGCGCAGGAAATCCTGCGCGAAAACCCCGAGATCGTTTTCATCAACTGGCTCGATGCCACCAAGCGCGGCCGCTGGTCGTTGCCATCGACCTCGGAATTCGCCAGCCGCCTGCGCGAGAACCAGGACCAGCCGCTCGAACCGGAAGTGCTCGACACCTTCGACGCCGCGCGCGAGACCCAGCGAGTGGTCTATTCGCGCCCGCTGGTCAACGAGCGCGGCGACAGCTTCATGCTGATGGAAGTGCCGATCGTGCGCGACAACGAGTTCCTCGGCACGCTCGGCGCGCTGTACTCGATCAACGGCATCCTGACGCACCTGCTGCCGCCCGAGCTGACCGAGCGCTACCGCTTCTCGCTGATCGACAAGAACAACCAGACCCGCGCCAGCACCTCATTGCGGCCGGTGCCGGGCAACGCGCTGTCGTACGAGGTGCTGCTGGATCCGCCGGGCCACTCGCTGTCGCTGCGCGCCGATGCTTACCCGCCGGCGTCGAACCTGCCCAACAACATGCTGCTGTGGCTGGTGGTGGGGCTGTCGTGCTTCCTGCTGTGGAGCCTGTGGAGCATGTGGCGCCACACCAGCCGCCGCTCCGAGGCGCAGCGCGCGCTGCTGGCCGAGACCTCGTTCCGGCGCGCGATGGAAAACTCGATGCTGATCGGCCTGCGCGCGCTCGACCTGAACGGCCGCATCACCTATGTCAACCCGGCCTTCTGCCGCATGACCGGCTGGCAGGAGAACGACCTGGTCGGGCGCCTGCCGCCCTTCCCCTACTGGCCGCCCAACGACCAGCAGGAGATGCAGAAGCAGATCGACCTGACGCTGCAGGGCAAGTCGCCCGCCGGCGGCTACGAGATGCGCGTGATGCGCCGCGACGGCAGCAGCTTCTACGCGCGCATGTACGTGTCGCCGCTGGTGGACAGCCGCGGCCGCCATACTGGCTGGATGAGCTCGATGACGGACATCACCGAGCCCAAGCGCGCGCGCGAGGAACTGGCCGCGGCGCATGACCGCTTCACCACGGTGCTGGAAAGCCTGGATGCCGCGGTGTCGGTGCTGGCCACCGACAAGGCGGAGCTGCTCTTTGCCAACCGCTATTACCGCCAGCTGTTCGGCTGGGAGGCCGAGGGCCACCTCAAGCTGGCCGGCGACGACCTCGACAAGGACCAGGTCTCCAGCGACAACACCGACTATGTCGACGCCTATGCCGGCCTGCCGGCGTCCGAGCTGATGCCGTACGCATCGGACGCGCGCGAAGTGTTCGTGCCGGACATGCAGAAATGGTTCGAAGTGCGCCGCCGCTATATCCAGTGGGTCGACGGCCACCTGGCGCAGATGCAGATCGCCACCGATATCACGGTGCGCAAGGCCGCCGAGGAAATGGCGCGCCAGCATGAAGAGCGCCTGCAGTTCACCAGCCGCCTGACCACCATGGGCGAGATGGCCTCGTCGCTGGCGCATGAGCTGAACCAGCCGCTGGCGGCCATCAACAACTACTGCATGGGCGCGGTGGCGCGGCTGCACTCGGGCCGCAGCACGCCGGAGGACCTGATCCCGGTGCTGGAGAAGACCTCGGCCCAGGCGGTGCGCGCCGGCACCATCATCAGCCGCATCCGCGGCTTCGTGAAGCGCAGCCAGCCGCAGCGGCGCGAGGCCGCGCTGCACGACATCGTCGCCGACGCGGTAGGCCTGGCCGACCTGGAGGCCACGCGCCGCCGCGTCACCATCCTGACCCGCCTGCCGACCCCGCCGCTGACGGTCTATGTCGACCCGGTGCTGATCGAGCAGGTGCTGGTGAACCTGCTCAAGAACGCGGTCGAGGCCATGGCCGGCCTGCCCGCCCTGCACGCCGGCGGCGTGGTGCGCCTGCACGCGCGGGTGGAGCCGGGCGAGATTGGCGACAGCGTCCATATCGACGTGATCGACCAGGGCCCGGGCGTGGACGAAGCCACCAAGGAGCGCCTGTTCGAGCCCTTCTTCAGCACCAAGTCCGACGGCATGGGCATGGGGCTGAACATCTGCCGCTCGATCATCGAGTCGCACCAGGGCCGCCTGTGGGTGGAGAACAATGCCGACGGCATCGGCTGTACATTTAAAATCATGCTGCCGCTGCAATCGGCGCTGGCCGAGCATTAAGCCGAAGCACAGGCCCTGTTGCCGAGGCCTTCGCGCCCGGGCATGCCCAAGGATTCCAGAAAAAGCCCGCCC
>NZ_JBYSZW010000049.1:20936-61029 GCF_058787575.1 Cupriavidus sp. FW305-3-2-15-C-LB2 | reverse complement strand
GCGCGGCTGATTTCTTCCATCGCGATCATGTGCGCCAGGTAGCCCATGTTGGCGCCGCCGTATTCCTCGGCCACGGTGATGCCCAGCACGCCCAGGTCGCCCATCTTCTTCCAGGCGTCCATCGGGAACTGGTCGGTGCGGTCGATCTCGGCGGCGCGCGGGGCCAGCTCGGCCTGAGCCCAGGCGCGCACGGAATCGCGCAGCATTTCGATGTCTTCGCCGAGGTCGAACTTGAGGCCGGGGAGGGTGTTCATAGCGGTGTTGTCTCTGGTGTTGTCTGTGGGAGCGGGGGGATTGGCTGGCGCCGTGCACCGGCGCCAGCGCGTCAGGCCGTCCTGGATTCGCTGAGTTTCAGGTCCTGCGTCATGCGCTCGCGCATCACGAATTTCTGTACCTTGCCGGTGATGGTCATGGGCATCTCGTCGACAAAGCGGATGTAGCGCGGGATCTTGTAGTGCGCGATCTGGTCGCGGCAGAAATCGCGGATCTCGTCCTCCGTGGCGCTCGCGCCGGGCTTGAGCACGATCCACGCGCAGACCTCCTCGCCGTACTTCTGGTCGGGAACGCCGAACACCTGGACCGCCTGGACCTTCGGATGGCGGAACAGGAACTCCTCGATCTCGCGCGGGTAGATGTTCTCGCCGCCACGAATCAGCATGTCCTTCACGCGGCCGACGATGTTGCAGTAGCCTTCCGCGTCGATGGTGGCGAGGTCGCCGGTGTGCATCCAGCCGTCGCGAATGGCTTCGGCGGTACGCGCCTCGTCATCCCAGTAGCCCGGCATCACCGAATAGCCGCGGGTACACAGCTCGCCGGTTTCTCCTACGGGAACCGTGGCACCTGTCGCATCCACGATCCTGACTTCGAGGTGCGGCTGGATGCGGCCCACCGTGGTCGTGCGCTTGTCCAGGGGATCGGTGGTGCTGCTCTGGAAGGAGACCGGGCTAGTTTCCGTCATGCCGTAGGCAATCGTCACCTCGGACATATGCATCTGCGACACCACGCGCTTCATGGTTTCGATCGGGCAGGGTGACCCCGCCATGATGCCGGTGCGCAGGGAAGAGAAGTCGTAGCTCGCGAAGTTCGGGTGATCGAGCTGGGCAATGAACATGGTCGGCACGCCATGCAATGCCGTGCAGCGTTCTTCGCTGACTGCCTGCATGGTGGCTTCCGGCTCGAAGGCCTGGCCGGGGAACACCATTGCCGCGCCGGAGGACACGCAGGCCAGCACCGCCAGGACCATGCCGAAGCAGTGATAGAAGGGCACCGGGATGCAGAGCTTGTCCTGCTCGGAGAAACGCATCGCCATGGCAATGAAGCGTGCGTTGTTGACGATATTGCGATGGGTCAGCGTGGCGCCCTTGGGCGCACCGGTAGTGCCGCTGGTGAACTGCACGTTGATCGGGTCATGGCGGTCCAGCTGTGCCGTGATGGCATCCAGCGTCGACCGAGCCACGCCTGTGCCGCGCGCAATCACGTCGGCATAGCGGAGCATCCCGGGTGTATGGTCGTCGCCCATGCGGATGACGCAGCGCAGTGCCGGCAGCCGCGCCGCCTGCAGTTCGCCCGGCGCGCAGGTGGCCAGTTCGGGGGCGAGTACCTGGAGCATCTCCAGGTACCGTGAGGTCTTGAAGGCTTCCGCCGCGACGATCGCCTTGACGCCCACCTTGTTCAGCGCGTACTCCAGCTCGGACAGGCGGTAGGCGGGATTGATGTTCACCAGCACCAGCCCCAGCCGCGCCGTGGCGAACTGGGTGACCAGCCACTCGACCCGGTTGGGGGACCAGATGCCGACTCGGTCGCCTCTGGCCAGCCCCAGCGTGTGCAGGCCTGCCGCCAGTGCGTCCACGGCATCGGAGAATTCGCGCCAGTTCCAGCGCACCCCTTGCTCGCGAAAGGCAACGGCTTTCCGCTCGGGATAGCGAGCCACCGTTTGCGCCAGCAACTCCGGCACGGTCTGTTCCGACAGCGGAATGGTGGTGTCCCCTCTCACATGCGAAAGCCCGCCAATCGGCAGGATGGTGGGAGAGGACTCGGCCTGCATCGTCATACTTGTCTCCAAAGCCCGGTTGTGGTTCGTCACGTTGGATATTTGTGAGTGTTACTCAATAAACAGCGCATCGATGGATTCTGGGGTGGCGTCTCCGGGTTTTCCCGAATATTTGCGGCGCGGTTGCTTTATTTTTGGCTATTCCTTCGAGGCTCGCCTGACACCCGTTGGTGCGATGATCGAAAAATACATGGTGCCAATCGAAATGGCAACCTAAAATTGAGTAAAGCTCAAGTCAGGGCTGAGCCGGCCCTATAATCTCGCCTTCGGGCAAGCAAGGACTCAATCAAGATGGAAGACGTCACATCGCCCCGCCGTGTGCCGGCGGGCGCCAAGGCGGAACAACGCATCCGGGACATCCTGCGCGTCAGCCGCGAGGTATTCGCCGAGCTCGGCTATGAGCGGACCACGACCACCGAGATCGCCCAGCGCCTGGGCATCTCCGAGGGCACGGTGTTCACCTACTTCCATGGCAAGCGCGAGCTATGCGCACGCGTGATCGAGGACTGGTATGACGAGATCATCAGCACCGTGGAACAAGGCATGCCGCACGGGCAAAGCACAAAGGTGCAGCTGGAGTTCTATGTCAGGACACACCTGAGGTTGTTCCTGATCCAGGGGACGGGCTTGTGTGCGCTGGTGTTGTCGGAGGGGCGTGCAAAAGGGCCGGGGCTGGGAGAGGTGTTCGTACCGCTGCAGCGCCGCTATACGGCACCGTTGATGGACTTGCTGGCGCGGGCGCGGGACAACGGCGAGATCCGGGATGACCTGCCGTTGAGCCTGCTGCGCTCGGCAATCCTCGGCCCGATGGAGCACATCCTGTGGGACGCGATCGCCCGGCAGCGGCAAGTGGATATCGAGGAGACGGCCAGGGATATGGTGGCGTTGTTGTGGCCCGCCTTGCTGCCTGTAGACGTCGAGGTGGAGAAATTGCGCGCATTCTATGGAGAAGTCGGCGCGGCATTGAGAAGGGCGGGCAACGGTTGACGTGCGGCGCGCCTTGAAGCGCCGGTCCACTAATCCACTGATCTAGTTCTTGCGAGGGACCCTTGCCGGATTCATGCGCCGCCATACGCGATCGCCTGCTGGCGGCCCTGCACGTCTTCGAATAGGCCTTAATCTACCAGGGCGAACGCCCGTCGATTTCCATTGATGGCAGCCCCAGCAGCGCGCGCGCCTGGGCCACTGTCGCCACGGGGCGCCCATATTCCTCGCACAAGGCCGCTACCTGGCTGACCAGCGCGGCGTTGGAGGGCGCCAGTGTCTGCTTGTCAAGCCGCACATTGTCTTCCAGGCCGGTGCGGCAATGGCCGCCCAGTTCGAGCGACCAGCGCGCCATCGTCAGCTGGTCCCGGCCGATGCCGGCGCCGGTCCAGGTCGCATCGGGTGCCAGGCGCCGCAAGGTGTGCACGTAGAAGGCAAGCACCTCGCGATCGACCGGCATCGCATTCTTGATCCCCATCACGAACTGGATATGCAGTGCGCCGTCGATCTTGCCGGCCTGTTGCATGGCCACCGCCTGGAAGATCATCGACAGGTCGAAGGCCTCAATCTCGGGCTTGATGGCGTAGGCCTTCATTTCCGCGGCGAGCCAGTCCACCAGGTCTGGCGGATTGTCATAGACGCGAGTGGGGAAATTGACCGAGCCGGTGGCAAGCGACGCCATGTCCGGGCGCAGCGACAGCATTCCCCCTCGCTCCCTTCCCGCGCCTGAGCGGCCGCCGGTGGAGACCTGCGTGATGATGCCCGGCGCATGCTTGCGGATGCCCTCCAGCACGCGGGCAAAGCGGTCGGGCTCGGAGGAGGGCGTCTCGTCGTCATTGCGCACGTGCAGGTGGACGAGCGTGGCGCCCGCCTCGAAGGCGGCCTGGGTGGATTCGACCTGCTCGCTGACAGTGATCGGCACGGCAGGGTTGTCACGCTTGCGCGGCAGCGAGCCGGTGATGGCGACGGAGATGATGCAGGGCTGGGTCATGTCGGCTCCGGTAAGGATGTATGGCATCACGCCTGTGACAGGAAGTGGATCACCGCGTGCGAAAACGCCTCGGGCAACTCCCAGTTGGACAAATGCGCGGCGTTGAGCGCGAGGTATTCGGCGCCGGCAATGCCTTGCGCCAGCTCGCGGCCCTGTTCCGGCGTGGTGGCGGCATCCTGCACGCCCGCGATCACCAGCACGCGCGAGCGGATGCCTGGCAGCAGGCCGCGCAGGTCGGCGTCGCGCACGGCGGCGCAGTTGGCGATATAGCCATCGGCATCCGTGGATGCGAGCATGGTGAGCACGGGCGCGATGTGCGCCGGATCGCCGGCCAGCGCGGCCGGCGTGAACCAGCGGGCCAGCACGCCCCCGGCGATTGCCGCCATGCCCTCGTTGCTGACGCGCTCGATGCGCGTGTTCCAGCCGGACGCCGGGCCGATCAGCGCCGCGGTATTGGCCAGCACGAAGCGGCCGAAGCGTTCGGGATGGTGGCGTGCCAGCCAGATGCCGGTCATGCCGCCCATCGACAGGCCGCAGAAGTGGGCGTGCTCGACACCGGCATGGTCCATCACCGCCAGCACGTCGGCCCCGAGCTCGGCCATGCCGAACGGCGCTGCCGGCACGCCGGAGGCGCCATGGCCGCGCGTGTCGTAGCGCAGCACGCGGAAGCGCTCCAGCAGCGCCGGCATCTGCGGGTCCCACATCGACAGGGTGGTGCCCAGCGAGTTGGACAGGGCCAGCACCGGCGCGCCGGCCGGACCGTTAAGTTCATAGTGAAGGCGAAGCCCGTCGCGGGTGGCAAAGCGCATGACGTGGGCTCCCTCAGCGGATCGATGAAGGATGCGGCGCCAGCGGCGTGACGGCGATCTTCATGTACGGGAACAGCGGCAGCCCCGACAGCAGCGTGTGCAGCGCCTCGTTGGACTCGACGTCGAACACGCTGTAGTTGGCATACTCGCCCACCACGCGATAGAGCTGCTGCCACTTGCCCTGGCGCTGCAGGTCCTGCGCATAGGCTTTCTCGCGCGCCTTGATGTCCTCCGCCTGCGCGGCGGGCATGTCGTGCGGCAGGCTTACGTCCATTCGTACCAGATACAGCATTGGTGTCTCCTCGCTTCGATTCTGATGGGGTCTGATGGCAGGGAATCAGGCGCGGTCGCGCCGGTAGTGGGCGAGCTTGTCCTCGTCCAGCGCCATGCCCAGGCCGGGGCCCTGCGGCAGGTGCAACGCGAAGTCGCGGTAGACGGGGCGCTCGGCGACGATGTCGTCCGTCAGCAGCAGCGGGCCGAACAGTTCGGTGCCCCACGCCAGTTGCGGCAGGGTCGCAAAGCCGTGGGCGGCGGCAATGGTGCCGATGCTGCCTTCGAGCATGGTGCCGCCATACAGCGCGATGCCGGCCGCATCGCCCACCGCGGCCGTGCGCAGCATGCCGAAGATGCCGCCCGACTTGGCGATCTTCAGGGCGAACACGTCGGCGCCGCCGATGCGGGCCAGTTCCATCGCGTCCTCGGGCCCGCACACCGCTTCGTCGGCCATGATGGGCACCACGAAACGCGCCGCCAGGCGCGCCAGCGCGGCGCGTTGCTCGCGTGGCGTGGGCTGCTCGATCAGGTCGATGCCGGCGGTCTCCAGCATGGCAATGCCGGTGGCGGCATCCGCTTCGTTCCAGGCCTGGTTGACGTCCACCGTGACACGCGCGCGCTCGCCCAGCGCGCGCTTGATCGCGGAAACGTGTGCGACGTCCTCGCGCACGCTGCGCCGGCCGATCTTGAGCTTGAAGGTATCGTGGCGGCGCTCGGCGAGCAGGCGCTCGGCCTCGTCGATGTCCCGCGCGGTGTCGCCGCTGGCGAGCGTCCACAGCACCGGCAGGGTGTCGCGCACGGCGCCGCCCAGCAGTGTCGCCAGCGGCACGCCGAGACGCTTGCCCTGCGCGTCCAGCAGTGCGGTCTCGAGCGCCGACTTGGCGAAGCGGTTACCGCGTGCGACCTTGCCGAGGCGCGCCATGGCGCCATGCACATTGGCCGCATCCTGGCCCAGCAGCGCCGGTGCAAGGTAGCTGTCGATGGTCAGCTTGATGCCCTCGGGGCTCTCGTCGCCGTAGGAAAGTCCACCGATGGTGGTCGCCTCGCCGAGGCCTTCAATGCCGTCGGCACAGCGCAGGCGGACGATCACCAGCGTCTGCCGCTGCATGGTCGCCATGGCGAGCTGGTGCGGCCGGATGGTCGGAAGATCGACCAGAATGGCCTCGATGGACTCGATGGCCGTGATGCTTTGCTGCGTCGCCACTTTCATACCTTCCTGATGCAGTTGAACGTTGCACCGGAGTATGGAGGGCTATTTTTGGGGTGTCCAAGACCGTTGGCGTCTGATTTCATACCTACAGAGTATGAACCGCCCGTTGCGCCTTATTCCTTCGGCGGCGGCAGGTAGGCCATGCCCTCATCCTCGTAGAGCTGGTAGATCATGTCCCGCAGCGAGCGCAGGTCGGCCGACTCGTCCAGCATGCGCGTGCTCATGATAATGGGCGACACCAGCTTGGGATCGTCCAGTTCCTTGTAGGTCACGTCGCCCCGCTTGAGCCCGTAGACGCTGCTCGGGACCACCGAGATGCCTTCGCCCATCGCCACCAGCCCGAGCGCGATTTGCAGCTCGCGCACCTCGTGCAGGCGGCGCGGCTTCAGGGCGCGGTCGTGGAAGGCGGCCAGCACCTGGTCGGCAAAGCTCGGGCGCGGCGCCTTGGGGAAGATGATGAGCGGCTCGCCGACCAGGTCGTGCAGCGCGAGCTCGGGCTTGGCGTCAGCCAGCGGATGGCCGACCGGCAGCGCCACGATCATGCGCTCCTCACGCAGCACCACGCGCCGCACCGACGGGTCTTCGTGGCGAATGCGCCCGAAGCCCACATCGATGCGCCCCTCCTTGAGCGCCTTGATCTGGTCCATGGTCGACATCTCGTGCAGGCTCAGTTCGAGATCGGCGTGCATCTGCCGGAAGCGCCGGATGATCCGCGGCAGCATCCCATACAACGTGGAGCCGACAAAGCCGACCGACATCTTGTGCTCGATCTTGCCGACCCGCTTGGTCATCGCCTGCAGTTCCGCGGTCTGGGCCAGCAGTTGCAGCGCGTGGGTATAGAAGAAGCGCCCGGTGTCGGTCAGTTTCAGCGGGCGCGAGTGGCGCTCGAACAGTTGCACACCCAGGTCGTCCTCCAGTTGCTGGATCTGGCGCGACAGCGGCGGCTGTGCGATATGCAGCCGCTCGGCCGCCCGGGTGAAGTTGCGTTCCTCTGCCACCGCCACGAAGTAACGCAGGTGCCGCAATTCCAAGTCTATACCTCCTGAGTATCGATGGGATACTAAATCAGTGTTGGACTGCCAAAACTGCCGTTGACTATGCTCCATCCGTGCCCGGAAGACAAGCTCGATACCTGCAAAGCATGAACCGGGACCCAACCACAACTATGGAGACCCCCATGACTCACTCGGAAATCGACGCCCTGGTCCACAGCTTTATCGTCGCCACCGGCACGCAAGGCACCCCCGACCCGCGCGTGCAGCAGGTGGTAGTCCGCCTGACCGCGGACCTGTTCAAGGCGATCGAGGACCTCGACCTGAGCGCCAGCGATGTCTGGAAGGGCATCGAGTACTTCGCCGAGGCGGGCGCCACCCAGGAGTTGGGCCTGCTCGCCGCCGGCCTGGGGCTGGAACGCTTTCTCGACGTCCGCGCCGACGAGGCCGAAGCCCGCGCCGGCCTGACCGGCGGCACGCCGCGCACCATCGAAGGCCCGCTCTACGTGGCCGGCGCCCCGGAAAGCACCGGCTTTGCCCGGCTCGATGATGGTAGTGACGACGGCAAGGGCGAGGTCCTGTTCATGCAAGGCACGGTGTACGGCGCCGACGGCAAGCCGCTGCCCGGCGCCAGGGTCGAGGTGTGGCATGCCAACCTGATGGGCAACTACTCGTTCTTCGACAAGACCCAGTCGCACTTCAACCTGCGCCGCACCATCGTCACCGATGCAAACGGCCGCTACCAGTTCCGCAGCAACGTGCCCAACGGCTACGGCTGCCCGCCGCAAGGCACCACCCAGCGCCTGCTGGACCAGCTTGCGCGCCACGGCCGGCGCCCGGCCCACATCCACTTCTTCGTGTCGGCGGACGGCCACCGCAAGCTGACCACGCAGATCAACATCGACGGCGACGAATACCTGTGGGACGACTTCGCCTTCGCCAGCCGCGAGGGGCTGGTGCCGGCGGTGACCCGCGTCACCGAAGCCGCCGCGCTCGACAAACACGGCGTGGACAAGCCGCTCGCCTCGATCGACTTCGATTTCCGGCTGCTGCCGGAGCAGGCCGGCGCCCCCGCCGCCGAGGTGGAGCGCCAGCGCGCCGCCGCCTGATTTTCCGCAATGCCGCCCGCCGCGCGGGCCGGCAGATCCAGTCCGGGCGGCAGCGCCATGCGCAGCGCCGCCCCGGCGACAAGACATCGGCAGGAGACAACTCCATGATCCCCATCTATCCGGAGGGCAAGGCCCCCGTTCGCCCCGGCGCAAAGCGCCTCGACCTGGATACCTTCCTGGTGGAAGACAAGGCAAGCGGCGACTACCGGCTGCACCGCGCGGCCTTCACTGACGAAGAGCTGTTCGAACTCGAGATGAAGCACATCTTCGAGGGCAACTGGATCTACCTGGCGCACGAAAGCCAGATCCCGAACAACAACGACTACTACACCACCCATATCGGCCGCCAGCCGGTGGTGATCGCGCGCAATCGCCAGGGCGAACTGAACGCCTTCATCAACGCGTGCAGCCACCGCGGCGCCATGCTGTGCCGCCACAAGCGCGGCAACAAAGCCACCTACACCTGCCCGTTCCACGGCTGGACCTTCAACAACAGCGGCAAGCTGCTGAAGGTGAAGGATCCCGAGAACGCCGGCTACCCTGACTGCTTCAACAAGGAAGGCTCGCACGACCTGAAGAAGGTGGCGCGCTTCGAGAACTACCGCGGCTTCCTGTTCGGCAGCCTGAACGCTGACGTGCCGCCGCTGAAGGATTTCCTGGGCGAAGCGGCGCGCGTCATCGACATGATCGTCGACCAGTCGGCCGACGGGCTCGAGGTGCTGCGCGGCTCGTCCACCTACACGTTCGAGGGCAACTGGAAGCTGCAGGCCGAGAACGGCGCCGATGGCTACCACGTGTCGGCGGTGCACTGGAACTACGCCGCAACCACCAGCCAGCGCAAGCAGAAGAACGCGCAGGAAGACAAGATCCGCGCCATGGACGCCGGCAAGTGGGGCCAGCAGGGCGGCGGCTTCTACGCCTTCGAGCATGGCCACATGCTGCTGTGGACGCGCTGGGCCAACCCGGAGGACCGCCCCAACTTCAGCCGCCGCGAGGAATTCGCCGAGCGTTGCGGCGCCGAGACCGCGGACTGGATGATCCAGAACTCTCGCAACCTGTGCCTCTATCCCAACGTCTACCTGATGGACCAGTTCGGCTCGCAGATCCGCCTGCTGCGTCCGCTGGCCGTCGACAAGACCGAGGTCACCATCTACTGCATCGCGCCGAAGGGAGAATCCGACGAGGCGCGCGCGCGCCGCATCCGCCAGTACGAGGACTTCTTCAACGTCAGCGGCATGGCCACCCCCGACGACCTCGAGGAGTTCCGCGCTTGCCAGCAGGGCTACGCCGGGCAGGCACTGGCCTGGAACGACATGTGCCGCGGCGCGAAGCACTGGATCGACGGTGCCGACGAGGCCGCGCAGCGCATCGGACTCAAGCCCGTGATGAGCGGGGTGCGCACCGAGGACGAGGGCCTCTACACGGTGCAGCACCGCTACTGGCTGGACGTGATGAAGAAGGCCGTGGCAGAGCAATCCGCCGAAGCCGCGAATGAAGCCACCGACACCACCGACGCCGCCGCAGGGAGCGCAGCATGAGCACCGCCGACATCACCCTCGACCAACCGGTCGACATGGCCGCCATCCAGTCCTTCCTGTACCGCGAGGCACGGCTGCTGGATGACGAAGAGTGGGACGCATGGCTTGCGTGCTACCACCCCGACGCAAAGTTCTGGATGCCCTGCTGGGATGACGACGGCAAGCTGATCACCGACCCGCAGCGCGAGATCTCGCTGATCTATTACCCGACCCGCCAGGGCCTGGAGGATCGCGTGTTCCGCATCAAGACCGAGCGCTCCAGCGCCACTATTCCGGACACGCGCACCAGCCACAACCTGAGCAACGTGGAAGTGCTCGGGGTGGCGGGCGACACCTGCACCGTGCGTTTCAACTGGCACACGCTGAGCCATCGCTACCAGACCACCTACAGCTACTTCGGCATGTCGCGCTACACGCTCGACCTCTCCGGCGCGCAGCCGCGCATCCTGGACAAGTATGTCGTGCTCAAGAACGACTACATCAACCAGGTCATCGACATCTATCACATCTGATCCAGGCTGGAGGAACGCGCCATGGAACACACCATCGCCCTGCAATTCGAAGACGGCGTCACCAGGTTCATCACCTGCGGCGAGCACGAGACCCTGTCCGATGCCGCCTACCGGCAGCAGATCAATATCCCGCTGGACTGCCGCGACGGCGCCTGCGGTACCTGCCGCGGGCTGTGCGAGTCGGGCAGCTATGACCTGCCCGAATCCAGCTATATCGAAGATGCGCTGACCGCGGAGGAAGCTGGCCAGGGCTACGTGCTGGCCTGCCAGACGCGCCCGCGTTCGGACTGCGTGATTCGCGTGCCCGCCTCGTCGGCCGCGTGCAAGACCGGCGTCACCACCTACCAGGGGACGCTGGCCGAGCTGGAACAGCTCTCCGATTCGACCATCGGCTTTTCCATCGACCTGGACGAGGCCGCCGGCCTGGACTTCCTGCCCGGCCAGTATGTCAATGTCGAGATCCCGGGCACCGGGCAGACGCGCTCCTATTCCTTCAGCTCCGCGCCCGGCAGCGCGCGCACCGGCTTCGTGGTGCGCAACGTGCCGGAAGGGCGGATGAGCACCTGGCTGACCAGCCAGGCCAAGTCCGGCGAGCGCGTGGCGTTCTCGGGTCCGTACGGCAGCTTCTACCTGCGCGCGGTGACACGGCCGGTGCTGTTCCTGGCCGGCGGCACCGGCATCGCCCCGTTCCTGTCGATGCTCGATGTGCTGGCCGCCAGCGGCTGTGCGCAGCCGGTGCGCATGGTCTACGGGGTCACCAACGACATCGACCTGGTGGCGCTGTCACGCATCGATGCGGCCCAGGGTGCCTTGCCCGGCTTCGAATACCGTACCTGCGTCGCCGACGCTGCCAGTAGCCACCCACGCAAGGGCTATGTCACAGCCCATGTGGAGCCGGAATGGCTCAACGGCGGCGATGTCGACATCTACCTGTGTGGCCCCGTGGCGATGGTGGAGGCCGTGCGCGGCTGGCTGCAGCAGAGCGGCATCACGCCCGCCGGCTTCTACTATGAGAAGTTCTCGGCCAGCAACGCGGCATGAGCAAGGAGCACGACAACATGAGAACTGCTACACGCTTTGCCGGCAAAGCCATGATCGTGACCGGAGCCGCACAAGGCATCGGCCGCGGCGTCGCACAGGCCGCCGCCGCCGAGGGCGCCTCGGTGGTGCTGGTCGACCGATCGGCGCTGGTCGATGAAGTCGCGGCGCAGATCGTTGCTGCGGGCGGGCAGGCCATCGCAGTGCACGCCGACCTGGAGCGCTATGCCGGCGCCACGCAGATGGCGCAGGCGGCCGAAGCAGCCTTCGGCCGCATCGACATCCTCGTCAACAACGTGGGCGGCACGATCTGGGCCAAGCCCTTCCAGGCCTATGAGGAGGACCAGATCGAAGCCGAGATCCGGCGCTCGCTGTTCCCCACGCTGTGGTGCTGCCGCGCGGTGCTGCCCGGCATGGTCGCGCGCCGGCAGGGCGTCATCGTCAACGTGTCGTCGATTGCCACGCGCAGCATCCACCGCGTGCCCTACGCGGCGGCCAAGGGCGGCGTCAACGCACTGACGGCCAGCCTCGCCTTCGAGCATGCGCACGAAGGCGTGCGCGTCAACGCCGTGGCCACCGGCGGCACCGAGGCGCCGCCGCGCAGGATTCCGCGCAACATGGCAGTGCAGAGCGAGCAGGAGGCCATCTGGTACCAGGCCATTGTCGACCAGACCAGGGCCTCGAGCCTGATGCACCGCTATGGCACGATCGACGAGCAGGTCCATGCCATCCTGTTTCTCGCCTCGGACGAGGCTTCGTACATTACCGGCACGGTCTTGCCAGTTGGCGGCGGGGATCAGGGCTGATGAGCCAGCGTCTGGGTGGAATCGATTGGAGCGCAGTCCGACTGCCGAGGGACTGCAGCGTGTTGCATTGTTCGGCTTACAGCCTTCATTGGCAGATAGGAGTCAGATCATGAGCAAGCCCTCGATCATTCTGGTGCACGGTTTCTGGGGAGGTGCCGCGCATTGGGCAAAAGTCATCGTCGAACTGGCGCGAAAGGGGTATACGAACGTCCGCGCCGTTGAAATGCCGCTGACATCGCTTGCTGACGATGTCGAGCGTACCCGCAAGATGATTGCCCAGCAGAAGGGGCCGGTCCTGCTGGTGGGGCATTCGTACGGTGGTGCGGTGATTACCCAGGCGGGTGACCAGCCCAATGTGGTGGGGCTTGTGTATATCGCGGCGTTTGCGCCAGATGCGGGGGAGAGCCCCGGTGGCATTACGCATCAGCATCTTCCGGTTGCGGCGCCCAATCTCGAACCCGACAGCGACGGCTACTTGTGGCTCAAGTCCGATAAGTTCCATGAGAGCTTCTGCCAGGATCTTTCGCCCGACGACGCGCTGGTGATGGCGGTGACGCAGAAGGCGCCGCTTGCAAGCACCTTCGGCGACGTCATCACGACGCCGGCCTGGAAAAAGAAGCCGTCCTGGTACCAGATTTCCAGCGAAGACAGAATGATCGCCCCCGAAAACCAACGGAAGATGTCGGCCCGGCTCAATCCCCGGAAGGTCGTGACTCTGGCGGCAAGCCATGCTTCGCTGGCTTCGAAGCCAGCCGAGGTTGCAGCGTTGATCGACGAAGCCGCGACGGAGTCGGCCAGGGGATAGCGCCCTGAACGCCCCGCCGGACCAGTGCGCCGAACAGCGGAAAGCTGCGCGGTCAAGGGGAGCCCCCCCGGCTACAGCATCGCTGAATGCAAGTGATGCGGATTATCGAGCGTTTCCGCGATGATCCGCAGCGACTCCTCGATCTCATCGCGCTCGCCCGGGCCGCCCAGGCAGACACGGATCGCATCGGGCGGGTTGCCGTCGGTCGAGAAGGCGGCGGCCGATACCGCGCCGATGCCGCGCGAGCGCAAGTGCAGCGCCAGTTCCGACGGGCTCCACGCTGAAGCCGCCGGGATCGGCAGCCACAGGTGAAAGCCCTCCGGGTCCGCGTCATAGGCCAGGCCCTCGAGCACATGGCGCGCAATCAACTGCCGCGCCGCGCTTTCGGCGCGGATGGCCTTGAGCATGTCGTCCACAGTTCCGTCCTTGATCCAGGATGTAGCGAGCAATGTGTTGATGGGGCTCGCCATCACCGTCGTTGCCCGCAGGGTGCCAGCCAGGCGCTGCGCCTGCCGGGCGGTGGGGGCGTGCAGGAACGCTATGCGCAGCCCGGCGCCCAGGCATTTGGACAGGCCGGTGACGTAATAGGTGAGTTCCGGGGCGAGCGCGGCAAACGTCTGTGGTGCCCGCAGCGGCAGCATGCCGTAGGCATCGTCCTCGATGATCGGCACGCTGTAGCGCAGCGCGACTTCGGCGAGCTGCTCGCGGCGTGCCTGCGGCATGGTGCGCGTGCTCGGGTTCTGGATGGTCGGATTGCAATAGAGCGCCGCCGGCTTCTGTGTCTTGCACATGGCTTCGAAGGCGTGGGCGAACGGGCCATCCTCGTCGCCGGGCAGCGCCTGTAGCTGGATATTGAGCTGCGCGGCGATGGCCTTGATGCCGGGGTAGGCCAGCGCGTCGGCACAGATGGTCTGCGCCGGCCGTGCGAGCTGCGACAGCAGTGCAACCAGCGCGCTGTGGATGCCGGGCGTGACCAGCACGGTGTCCGCGCTGCATGCCGGCACCCAGCGGCGCAGCCATTTCGCAGCAACCGAGCGATCGGCCGGGGTTCCGCCGAAGTCCTGGTAGCGCAGCAGCGTGTAGGGATCGGCAGCCTCCAGCAGTTGCGCCATGGCGGAACGAAGCCGCGCTGTCATCGCGGGCGGCTCCGGCGGCATGTTCATGGACATCTCCGCACCCGTGCCGCCGCGCAGCGGCATCGCGGGCGCACGTCCGCGCACGTAGGTGCCACTTCCTGTCTTGGTGTCGATCAATCCCCGCTTCCTCGCTTCACTGTAGCCGCGCGCCACGGTGGTGTAGTTCAGTTGCAGCGCTTCGGCCAGGTCGCGCAGCGGCGGCAGCCGGTCGCGCGCGCGCAACTGGCCGTCGGCCAGTGCCTCCTCGATCAGGTCCGGAATCAGTAAATAGGCCGGCTTGGCACTGCCGGCGATACGTTTTACCCAATGGCTGGTCAGGTTGGACACCGTGGTCTCCCGCTGCGCGATGCGATGGCATTCAGTGCCCTGAGGGTAGCACCCGAATGATCGCTTACCAAGCCGCACAAGCGATTGCATCGGAAGTTCTCAATGATGGTGCGATATCAGCGCGGATGCACCACGCGTGCGCACCAGGCGGCTGGTTCCCGTTCAAAAATGTGCATTGTGGCGAAGCCGTCATGGCGTGCGCTGTGCGCCTTTGGTGGCATCCATGGCCAAAGCCGTTGCGATCATTGGGCCGATCATTTGGTCAGCTTCGGCTTGATTGGAGATTGATCGCATGACTGTGGGCATTGCGTGGCACATCGGTTGCGGATGTTGGCGTGTTCGGCCTGGCGCCGAATGGTCGATCGGCAAGGGATCGGTCGGCCGCACTGCCCCATCAACGCAACGGAGAGAAGCATGCCTGCTGTCAGCAAACCGGCCCACAAGAAGGGCGATTTCCTGGTCGACTATGAAGAGAAGGTATTCGAGGACGTAAAGGCCGAAGCCGGCGAGAAGGCGCTGGTGACCTTCCACACCGTCGCCTTCGAAGGCTCGATCGGCTTCGTCAACATGCTGCAGGCCACGCGCCTGCTGCGCAAGGGCTTCGAGACCTCGATCCTGCTGTACGGCCCCGGCGTGAACCTTGGCGTTCAGCGCGGCTTCCCGACGCTTGGCGACGAGGCATTCCCCGGGCATATGAACTTCAACAAGCAGCTCACCAAGTTCATGGACGAGGGCGGCAAGGTCTACGCCTGCCGCTTCGCCCTGCAGGCCCTGTACGGCCACGGCGAGGCCTCGCTGATCGAGGGCATCCGCCCGATCAATCCGCTCGATGTGCTCGACCTCAAGCTGCTGCACCGCAAGGAGAACGCGCTGATCATCGATACCTGGACGGTCTGAGCAAAAGGGCAGGTGCCACCATGTCACAGAAACGCATTGTGCGCGCGGCAGCGGTCCAGATCGCGCCCGACCTCGAGAGCGGCGCAGGCACGCTGGCCAAGGTCTGCGAGGCGATCGACGAGGCCGCCGGGAAAGGCGTGCAGCTGATCGTCTTCCCGGAGACCTTCGTGCCGTACTACCCGTACTTCTCCTTCGTACGGCCGCCGGTGCACTCCGGCAGCGACCACATGCGGCTGTACGAGCAGGCCGTGGTGGTGCCCGGCCCGGTCACCGATGCCGTCGCCGGGCGCGCACGCCGGCACGGCATGGTCGTGGTGCTCGGCGTGAACGAGCGCGACCACGGCAGCCTGTACAACACGCAGCTTATCTTCGACACCGAGGGCAACCTCGCGGTCAAGCGCCGCAAGATCACGCCCACCTTCCACGAACGGATGATCTGGGGGCAGGGCGATGCGGCCGGCCTGAAGGTCGCGGACACCGCGATCGGCCGCGTCGGCGCGCTGGCGTGCTGGGAGCACTACAACCCGCTGGCCCGCTATGCGCTGATGACCCAGCACGAGGAAATCCACTGCAGCCAGTTCCCGGGCTCGCTGGTCGGGCCGATCTTTGCCGAGCAGATCGAAGTCACGATCCGGCATCACGCGCTGGAATCCGGCTGCTTCGTGGTCAACGCCACCGGCTGGCTGACCGAAGCGCAGATCGCCTCCGTGACCACCGATCCGGCGCTGCAGAAGGCGCTGCGCGGCGGCTGCAACACTGCAATCATCTCGCCGGAGGGCCAGCACCTGGCGCCGCCGTTGCGCGAGGGCGAGGGCATGGTCATTGCCGACCTCGACATGTCGCTCATCACCAAGCGCAAGCGAATGATGGATTCGGTGGGCCACTACGCGCGCCCGGAACTGCTAAGCCTTGCCATCAATGAGCGGCCGGCGGCGACGGCAGTGCCGATGGCAGGCGCCTTCTCCAACTTCCATGGGAGTATCCGCGATGACATCCAGCGCGAGCGTGCCGGCTTCGAGCCGGCAATTGATGACTGAACTGCAGTCCGTCGGGCTGCGCCTGGAAGACCCGAATGCCGGCGCGGCCAGCCGGCGCGGCGGGGCGGGTCCGTCCGATCACAAGGCGGTCACCATCGACGGCGTGACCATCATGGTGCCGGTGCATACCAGTACCGCGTGGCACTCGCCGTTCGTGGCGCAGGCGCCCGACGGAACGGGGCGCAGCGCGCTGATGCGCGGCACCATCCCGATTGCCAGCATCAGCTTTCCGAAGGCGCCGCGTTTCCATGCGCTGCAGACCCTGGAGGGCATCCCGTACTCGCATATCGCCACGCTGCATGGCGCCGATGTGCTGGCCACCACGGTGCTGCAGACTTGCATCCGCTACGAGAGCCGCAAAAAGACCTGCAAGTTCTGCTCGATCGGCCAGTCGCTGGCGGCGGGCCGCACGATCGCGCGCAAGACGCCGGAGCAACTGGCCGAAGTGGCGCGCGCCGCAGTGCTGCTCGACGGCGTCAGGCATATGGTGCTGACCACCGGCACGCCGCCGACGCCGGACCGGGGCGCGGCTATTCTTTGCGAGAGCGCCTTCGCCATCAAGGCCGCGGTCGACCTGCCGATCCAGGCGCAGTGCGAGCCGCCCGACGACGACCGCTGGTTTGAGCGCATGAAGGCAGCCGGCATCGACACGCTCGGCATGCACCTCGAGGTCGTCACGCCGGCGCTGCGCGAACGCATCATGCCGGGCAAGGCGGCGGTGCCGCCGAGCCGCTACATGGAAGCCTTCAAGGCCGCCGTTACCGTGTTCGGCAGGGGGCAGGTCAGCACGTACATCCTCGCGGGACTCGGCGACACCGCGGAAGCCATCCTGTCGATCTCGCGCGAGCTGATCGAACTCGGGGTGTATCCGTTCGTGGTGCCTTTCGTGCCGATCTCCGGCACGCCGCTGGAGGACCACCCGGCACCCTCGCCGGCCTTCATGCAGTCGATCCTGCAACCGCTCGGCGCCATGCTGAGCGCCGCCGGCATGCGCTCGTCGGATATCAAGGCGGGTTGCGGCAAGTGCGGCGCGTGCTCGTCACTGGCCACCTACGAGCGCGAGGCGGCACTGGCGACCGACGGAGCGACATCATGAAAAGCGATCTCTGCGTCGAGGTGCCGGGCAGCCCGATGTTCCGCATCCGCTGGGCGGAGCACGCCTGGGAGGCGGAGCAGGCCTATCGCCTGCGCCAGGCCGTGTTCTGTGAGGAGCAGGGCATCTTCGCGGGCGACGACCGGGACGCGGTGGACGACGTGGCGCAACTGCTGGTGGCGGTGCGCTTCGAGCCGGAATTGCCCCGCCATCCCGGCACCGTGGTCGGCACGGTTCGCATCCATGAAAGTGAGCCGGGCGTGTGGTTCGGCTCGCGGCTTGCGGTGGATGCGGCATACCGAAGCCAGGGCAAGATCGGTGCGACGCTGATCCGCCTGGCGGTGAGCAGCGCCCACGCGATCGGCTGCCGGCGCTTCCTTGCGCACGTGCAGAGCCAGAACGTGCCCTTGTTCAGGCGCTTGCATTGGCACGTCCTGGCAGAGGAGACGCTGCTCGGGCGGCCTCACCACCTGATGCAGGCAGACCTGAACCATTACCCGCCTTGTCATACGCCGCACGCGGGCCTGATTGCGGAAGGCAGGGCCGTGCGATGAGCCTCGACGACCTCGTACACACCTTGCGCAGCAGCCGGGGCTTTGCGCATAAGACCGATATCCCGGCCATGCTGTCGCCACTCGGCGCCGCGGCCACCGGACGCAACGCGGCCATGGCTGTCGATGTCGGCGACGACTGCGCGGCATGGCGGGATGGCGACGGCTACCTGCTGTTCGCCATTGAAGGACTGGTCAGTGATTTCATCCGCACGATGCCGTGGTTCGCCGGCTACAGCGCGGTCATGGTCAACATCAGCGATATCTATGCGATGGGCGGCAGGCCGACGGCCGTGGTCGATGCGCTATGGAGCCATGGCGCCGCCGACGCCGCTGAAGTGCTCAAGGGCATGGCAGCGGCGTCTGCCGCTTATGGCGTGCCGATCGTCGGCGGTCACAGCAACGCGCGCAGCGAGGAAAGCCAGCTTGCCGTGGCGATCGTTGGCCGGGCGCGCAAGCTGCTGTCGAGTTTCGCGGCGCGTCCCGGGCAGCGCCTGTTGATGGCGGTGGACCTGCGCGGCGCGTTCGCGGAGCCGTACCCGTTCTGGAACGCATCGACGGGCGCGCCGGGCGAACGACTGCGCGCGGATCTCGAACTCTTGCCGGTGCTGGCCGAAGACGGCCTTTGCACCGCGGCCAAGGACATCAGCATGGCGGGTGCGCTCGGCACCGCGCTGATGCTGCTCGAATGCTCCGGGGTGGGCGCCAGCATCGCGCTGGAGCGCATTCCGCGGCCCGATGGCGTGCCGCTGGAGCGATGGCTGACGGCATTCCCCAGCTATGGCTTCCTGCTGGCCGTCAATGACGACGATGCGCAGGCGGTCGAACGCCGCTTCCTCGATCGCGGCATTGCCTGCGCCCAGATCGGCGCCATCGACGATTCCCGTGTCGCCACGCTCACGCACGCCGGCGAACGGGCCACGTTGTGGGACTTCCGCGAGGCGGGGTTCATCCTGCCGACGCGCCTGGCCACGCCGATTGATTCCCCAACCTGAGACCTGCCATGCCAGTTACCTATTTCCGCATCCGCTGGCCTGACCAGACCGAGATGGCCTGCTATTCCCCATCCTCGATCGTCACGGAGCACTTTGCCGAAGGGGCGGCGTATCCGCTGGACGAGTTCGTCGAGCGCGCGCGTACCGCGCTGGGCGCCGCTTCCGAGCGGGTGCGTGCCAGGTATGGCTACGCCTGCTCGTCCGCGATGGACCAGCTCCGCATCCTGGAAATCGCCGCGCAGCGGTTCCGGGGCCAGGACGGCGCCACCGTCCGGTTTCTCGGCTTTGGCAGCTAGCCGTTCTTCAAATTCCTCGCCTTAAAGGATCCAACATGTCCAACGTCATCTACACCAATCCGGACCAGGCCGCAGAACCCAGGCACTACGGCGTCATCATTGTCGGCGGCGGCCAGGCCGGACTATCGATGAGCTACTTCCTGAAGCAGGCCGGCATCGATCATCTCATCATCGAGAAGCACACCGTCACGCATACCTGGCGCACGCAACGCTGGGATGCGTTCTGCCTGGTGACGCCGAACTGGCAATGCGCGCTGCCGGGCTATCCCTACCAGGGTGATGATCCGCACGGCTTCATGAAGAAGGATGAGATCACGGCCTATCTCGATGGCTTTATCCGGACGGTCGGCGCACCGGTGCTCGAGCACACCGAGGTACGGCAAGTGAAGGCGCGCGCTCAGGGGGGATTTGCCGTGGTGACGAGCCAGGGTGCATTCACCGCAGACCAGGTGGTGGTGGCCTCGGGCGGTTATCACACGCCGATCGTGCCGCGCATGGCCGAGCGCCTGCCGGCGTCGGTCCGGCAACTGCAATCGTCCGAATACAGGAATCCCGAGTCGCTGCCCGAGGGTGCGGTGCTCGTGGTTGGCTCGGGCCAGTCGGGCGCGCAGATTGCGGAAGACCTGCACCTGGCCGGCCGCAAGGTGTACCTGGCCGTCGGCGAGGCGCCGCGCTGCGCGCGCTTCTATCGCGGGCGGGACGTCGTGGACTGGCTCGCGGACATGAAATACTACGACCTGCCGGTCACCGAGCATCCGCTGCGCGAGGGCGTTCGCGACAACACCAATCACTATGTCACCGGCCGCGACGGCGGGCGCGATATCGACCTGCGCAGGTTTGCCACTGAGGGCATGGAGCTCTACGGCTTGCTCGACGACTACCTCGAAGGCCAACTGCGTTTTGCGCCGGACCTGCGTCGCAACCTGGACGATGCCGATGCGACTTACAACCGCATCAACGCGAGCATCGACAAGTTCATCGCGGAGCGAGGTATCGAGGCGTCGCCGCCGAGCGTCTATGAGCCCGTGTGGACGCCGCCGGCCGAGCGCACCGAACTCGATCCCCAGGCAGCCGGCATTGGTTCGATCATCTGGTGCATCGGCTTCCGACCGGATTTCAGCTGGCTCGAAGTGCCGGTGTTCAACGGCCGCGGCTATCCGGGCCACGAACGTGGCGTGACCGCACACGCCGGCCTGTACTTCCTTGGCCTGCCCTGGCTGCACACGTGGGGATCGGGGCGATTCTCCGGCATCGCGCGCGACGCCGAGTACCTGGCCGCCCTGGTCGCCGCAGGCCGGGCCGACACCGCGCTGGCCGCCTGACATGGAAGCCGTCGTCTCGCGCCATGTGGCCGGCATGCCCCAGTTGGCATACACCGGCCTGTCAGAGAACTGGCTGCTGAAGACCTGCGGCGACCTGCACTGGCGCCTGCTGGCCGCCGGCGCCGGCCTGGGGGTGCCGGACTTCCGCGATGCCGAGGGCAATCCGGTGTATGCGGCGTTCACCGCGATCCGCGTGCGCGATGCCGCGCCGCAAACGGTCGGCGAGCACGCCGAGTTCAGCATCGGTTCGCGCATCGTGCCAGCGGGTGGCGTGAAGCACCTCAGCGAACACGCGGTCGACATGCAGGGGGGCCGCCGCGCCAGCGTGACGATGCTGTCCACCTTCATCCGCCGCACGCGTGAGCGGGACAACTGCTCGGTCGTGCGCACCATGCCGACCGTGGCCGCGCAGTGGGCCGGCGCCGGCCCGTCGGCACAGGCGGCGGAACTATCGCTGCTGGCACGGCGTTTTCGCTGCGGCGATTGGGGTACGCATCTCGGGCTCGATCAGGCCCGGCATCGCGTCTGCCACGCGGCCGAGTACCTGCCGTGCCCCTGCAACGACTTCAATGGCGCCGACCTGCTGTACTTCGCCAGCTTCCAGGCCATGGTCGATCGCGCGGAATGGCAATGGCGCCGCGACGCGGATCCGCCCACGGTGTTCGCGCGGGACCTGTTCTTCCATGGCAACGTCAATGTCGGCGAGTCGCTGGAGCTGATCTTCTCCGCGCTGCGCGAGGACGAGGAAGGATTGACGCACTGGTGTGAGATCCAGCGCAGCCGCGACGGCGAGAAGATCGCAGATGTGGTCACGCAGAAGCGGTGGAGGCAACGATGAACGCGAAACGGGATGACCCGGCAGGCGCCCTTGAGCTGAAGCCGGTCTACGGGCCCGGCGACCTGACTGGTCTTGGCCACCTGGGCGGCATGCCCGGCGAGGCCCCGTTCGTTCGTGGCCCCTATCCCTCCATGTACCGCGGCAGGCCATGGACCATCCGCCAGTACGGGGGATACGGCGACGCCGTGACGTCGAACCTCGCCTATCGCGAGGCCCTGAAGCAGGGCGCGCAGGGCTTGTCGGTGGCCTTCGACCTGCCGACCCATCGCGGCTATGATTCCGACGATCCACTGGCGCAGGCCGATGTCGGCATGGCCGGCGTGGCCATCGACTCGGTCGACGATATGCGGCGCCTGTTCGATGGCATTGCGCTGGACCGTGTGTCGGTATCGATGACCATGAGTGGTGCGGTGCTGCCAGTACTGGCAGCGTTCCTGGTCGCGGCCGAGGAATCGGGCGTCCCGTTCGAACAGCTGCGCGGCACCATCCAGAACGACATCCTCAAGGAGTTCATGGTCCGGAACACCTGGATCCATGCGCCGCAGCCGTCGCTGCGCATCGCCACCGACGTGGTCGAATGGCTGGCCGCGCATGCGCCGAAGTTCAACGGCATGTCGATCTCGGGCTATCACTTCCAGGAAGCAGGCGCCGATCCGGTGCTGGAACTGGCACTGACACTGGCCAATGCCAGGACCTATGTCGGCCTGCTGCGAGAGCGCGGCCTTGATGTCGATGCATTCTGCGGCGGACTGAGCTTCTTCTTCGGCGTCGGCAAGCCATTCTTCGTCGAGATCGCCAAGCTGCGCGCCGCGCGGCTCCTGTGGCACGACATCGTGTGCGAGCTGGGCGGCACCAGCGCGCGCGCCACCGCCATGCGCATGCATTGCCAGACTTCGGGCTGGACCCTCGCCGCGCAGCAGCCGCTCAACAATGTCGCGCGCACCACGATCGAGGCGATGGCCGCGATCTTCGGTGGTACGCAGTCGCTGCATACCAACGGCTTTGACGAGGCATTGGCTTTGCCGGGCGCGCAGGCCTCGCGGCTGGCCCGCGATACGCAGCTGATCCTCCAGCATGAGTTTGGCCTGTGCGACGTGGCGGACCCGTGGGCGGGCTCCTACCTGATCGAGTCGCTGACCGGCCGCATGGTGACGGAGGTTCGCGCGGTGCAGGCGCACATCGACGCTGAGGGTGGCATCCTGGCAGCCCTCGAATCCGGCTGGGTGCAGCGGCGCATCCACCAGGCCGCGCTGCGGACGCAGGCTCGGCTCGATGCGCAGGAAGAGGTCGTGGTGGGTGTCAACCGCTACCAGGAGCCCGACGACAATGGCCAGGAATGCCTGGAGATCGACGGTACCCAGGTGCGCGTGCAACAGGCACGCCGCCTGGACGCGCTGCGCAGCCGCCGCGATGACGCCGCGGTCCGGCATGCGCTGGCGGCGCTGACCGAAGCGGCCAGGCGCGGCGGCCGCAACCTGCTAGCCTGTGCGATCGATGCCATGCGTTGCCGCGCCACGGTCGGGGAATGTACCCGGGCCCTGCTCCAGGTCTGGCCGCGCCATACTGTCCGGGCGTCCTACGACGTTGCGCTGTACGGCACGGCTCGCGCTGGCAACACGGAATGGCTGGCGGCCTGCGAGTGCGTCAGTGCGCTGCGCGAGCGGCTTGGCCGTGCGCCCCGGATACTCGTGGCCAAGCTCGGCCAGGACGGCCACGACCGCGGTGCGAAAGCGGTGGCGGCCGGGCTTGCGGATGCCGGGTTCGTCGTCGAACTGACGCCGCTGTTCCAGTCGGCCGAGGCGGTTGTATCTGCCGCCTGCGATGGCGACTTCGATGCCATCGGCATCTCCACGCTGGGCGGCGCGCATCTGGATCTGCTGCCGGTGCTGCTACACGCCTTGCGGCAGCGCGCGCTCGATGTGCCGGTCTTCGTCGGCGGCATTGTTCCGGCAGACCACAGGCGCTTGCTGCGCCAGTGCGGCGTGCAGGGGATTTTCGGACCGGGCACGCCGATGGAGATCATCGTGAGCACCATCGTGGCTGCGCTCACGTTGTCGAGGATGCCAACGGCGTAAGCGTGACGTCCTCGATCGCCACGTCGCCCACCAGCATGTAGCCGGGCGCATGCGTGATACACAGCGGCAGCAGGGCCTGCACGGCCGCGGCCAGAGGCGTGCCGCCTGGATGGCGATGCTTCCGCTTGCTGAGATGTCCGACAACCGGGTCGCGACCTTCCCGCGTTTCGTATTTGCACCAGAACCTTCGCCCTACCGCGTGGCGTACGCCAGCCGCGGTGGCGCTTCTGGCACCGCGCAGCGAACGCGCCGGTCGCGCTCCGGCAGTGTCAGCTGGGTACGTGGCGGCGCGGCTCGCCGCACGCCGAGGATTTCGGCTACATTGGCTTGCGGGCGGAGCAGCGGCCGCAGCAGCGAGGCGGGGCCTGTGAGCAGCGGCGTCACGCCCGGGCCGTGCCCGCTGACCGTGCTGTCGCCGTGTACCACGACGCCGATGGTCACGCGGTCATTGGCGTAGCGCGGCCCCCGCCGCGTATCGGCGCCGATGATCGCCACCATGTCGCCGAAGCGCAGGCTGCCCAGACGGTAGCGCTCACGTGCCTGCCGGTCCGACAGCTGGATATCGTAATCCCCGCGCCATGCATTGTTCTTTCCCAGCCCGGAGCCCATGACGCGCGCCGGCACCAGATGCGTGACCGGCGCATGGAGCTGGCCATCGCGCTCCAGCAGGCCCCATCGCGCCAGCAGGCGCGGCGAGCAGTTGAGGACTTCGATTCGGGGGTAGTCGCGGAGTCGTAAGCCCAGTCCATGCGAAAGAACCTGGATGCGGTCGCCGATGCAAAGGCGCACCAGCACCTCCGTGGGAAAGTCCACCAGCACGTGGTTGACGCCGCCGTGCTTGCCCGTCACCACACCAGTCCGGCCCGCGCACGCTCCGTTGACCACACGGGCCGGATTGCCGACGCAGGCATAGGTCAGCAGGGCGCTGTTGGGTCCGTCGCGTGGGCCGACGATCTCGCGCCCGTTGTTGTGCAGGGCGACCCCCGGCTCGATATGGTCGCCCGCCAACCCGACGCAAGGATCGCCGATGCGCCTATTGACCACGATGCCGCCGGTACCCGGCAGGACGCGCGGCACGCCGTCGTAGCCAATGCGGTAGGGCGAGGCGCGCCCCACGGGATGCGCGATCTGCCCAAGGACGGACACCGCCACGAGTTCGTCGGCATTGATTCGGGGAACGGGGCGTGCACCGTCGCGGCCGGCCGGACGGGACAGGGCTTGCTGGACGAGCGGAATCGGGCGGGACATGGGAGCCATCTCCTATCGCATCCTGCGCACCACGGTGGCGGCGATCTGCGGCTGTCCCGGCGCGCGCCGGTTCTCGGCAGCGACGGCGTCGTAGACGGTGTGCGCGATATGGTGCAGCTCCGCATCAGTCACGCGTCCGCTGACCTGATAGAACAGGCGCACGCGCTGCGGCAGCCCGGGCACGGCGCTGGTCCGGGACTGGCGCATATGGCGCCGCACCTGGTCCACGTCGCGCACCACCTGTCGCGCAAGATGGCTCAGGCGTAGCCGTCCGTTGGCGTCGCGGTAATCGGTTGCGTGTAGCAGCTTGCTTTCGAGGCCTGCCGGCAGGCGCTTGGGGGCAGCCGGCATCGGCGTGAGATCGAGCACCGAGCCGCCCCTGCGCGGGCCGATGCGGAGCTGGTTGCGCACATCGAAGCCGCGCAGGCACAGGCGTTCGACCAGGATCTGCTCGGCGCAACGGCCACGCAGGTTATTGATGACGATGAGCGCCGGACGCTGCCCGCGCGGCCGGACCTCGGCGGCGGCCAGATCACGGCATGCCAGATGCCGGGCGCGCGAGGCCGGCAGGCATTCGTTGCGGCCGACGGCAGGGTCGGCATCCCCGGCGCGTCCGCGCTCGCGCGTCCAGTGCCGAACGGCATCGTCAAGCATGGCGTCGACGAACTGGTCGATTGCTGCGCTCATGCTTCGGCTCCTTGCGGGGCCGGTGTGCCGATCGCCGGAGTGGGGCAAAGGGGATACCACCAGGCGGTGGCTTGCTGCCAGGGGTCGGCATGATGGCCGGTCCCGACCAGCGGGCCATCGACGCAAGCATGGTGCGGCGACGACGCCATTACATGCAGCGCGGCCAGCCTGGGCAGGCGTTCGGCGAGCCCGGCCACTCCTGCCGCTGCCAGTGCGTCGCGCAGCAGCGAGCGCTCGGCGCCGAACAGGGATTCGGAAGGCAGCGGGTCCAGATGCCGCACGTCGACGCCGCTTCGCCACAGGGCATGCACCGGCCACGGTGCGCCGTCACCATCAAGCGTGGTCAGCACGATGGCGGCATCGAGCGTGGCGGAGAGTGCGAGCGTGTCGAGGGCGATGGCGAGCGGATCCCACCAGGGGGAGGGCATTGGGCCGAGCGCCGGCCTTGCCCCCTCGCAGCGGCGCAGCAGGGCGTCGAGCAGGACCTCGTAGCGCTCGACCACGGCATGGTCGGCAGCGTCGCCAAGCTGGGAACCGGCCACGTTGTCTCCGACCCAGCGAAACGGCCACGACGCGGCATCGGTGCAGTCGCGCATCGCGATCCACGCAATCAGAGCGGGTTCGAGCGGCCTCGGCACGGCGCCGCCGCTGTCCAGTGCCGCGCCGTTGGCCGAGAGGCCTGGCAGTACCATCTCGCTCGCATCGATGACCTGCCAGAACGCGCGCGTGAGCCAGGGCTCCAGCACCCGCGTGAGCCGCAACGCCAGGCTCGGCCCCCAGGGCGACCCGAGCACCAGCGCTGGATCGAGGATGCAGGCGAGCTTGCGTTGCCGTACCGATACGATCATGTCCTCAGCATGCATGGCGGGGCGTCTCCGTGTCAGCCGCGGTCAGGGATGCGCAAATGTACGGCGCGCCACGGTCAGGCCGCAGCCTGCGGCACGCCGAGCACGCTGTTCAGCGCGTGTGTCACGCCGGGGAATCCTCGGCCCTCGGGCGTCATCCGGTACGCGGCGACCCAGGCTTCCGCGTGCGCGCCCATGGGCCGCACCACGCTCTGGAACAGGATCGGATCGGTTGCGGTCTTGAAATCATTGTCCGCAACAAACTGCAGGATCCGCCGGCCGCTTTCGGCCATCTTGGCCCGTTGCGAGGGCTCGGCCACCCCGCCGAGATAGCGATTCGAGACGATCTCGACCACATCCCACTTGGTGTTGGCGTCAAAGGCCTTCTTGATGTCGGGCGAATCCAGCAGCTTGAGCACCTGGATCAGGTAATGCCCGGTTTCCATCGCGAGCGCGAAGATATTGCCGTAGGTAGACCGGTCCAGCGCATAGCGCAGGTCGAGCCCGATGCGCTGGATGGTGCCGACGCTGCCGAAGGGACGCTGGTCGATCAGCTGTCCGCCCCGGATGACTTCGCCGATCAGCAGATCGCGGAAGTACTGGCCCATCGCCACCATGAAGCCGACCATCTGGCGATGGAAATTGCGGTTGACCACTGCGCCGGCCGGGGCCTGCGCGGTGCCATAGTTGAAGGCGCGCCGATAGGCCACCATGCGGTCCTGCCGGGTGTAGCGCAGTGGCCGCCATTTTTCGAGCAGATAGAGTCCGCGCGCGCCGGGGCCGCGCTGGATGCGCATCTTCCCCAGGCGGAACAAGCGCAGCAGGGTCTCGACCACCTCAAAGATCTTCATGCGCTCGTGCTGATAGATAAAGTACAGCTCGGCAGCCGCATGCAACTGGCTCGGGATGATTGAATCGTCGAAGTCAGGCTGTACATAGGGATAGCCGATCTTCTCGAAGCCGACTGCCCCCTGCGGACCGAGGCCGAGCAGATCGAAGAAGCCTTCCTCCCCGCTGCCATTGGGTTTGGACAACAGTTCAGAGTAACGCTGCTCGAACTGCGAGGCGAAGGCGTCGCGCTGGTCGGGCGGCAGGCTGGCCAGCTGCTCCTGCAGAAAGGTCTCCCACAGGCGCTGAATGGTTTCGGTGGTCTGGAAGTTCATGATGCGCTCCGTCGTCGGGGGTCAGGCCTTGGCAGGGCCGCCGTCGGGACCCGCAGGGCCCGCTCCGCTACCGTCGGCGCCAGTACCTTCGGTGCCGTCGAAGGCATCAGCCGCACCGGGAGTGAGAGGGGCGGGGGCAGCGGCGGGCGGCACGGCGGACGTGCCCGGCGTAAGGAGTCGCCGGCGATTCCGTTCCCCCAACTCGTGCGCGATACGATCGATCGAGCCGTCCGGATGCGGCGGAATCTGCGGGGCGTGCTCGCGATAGTCGCGGTTGCGCCGGTGCCACTCGGGCACGCGCTGCTCGATCATCATCAACGCGCCGCGCTGGTATCCCGGCAGCATTCCGATATTGCCAAAGGTCCCCATATGTGGCGGACTGTGATAGACGGGGGCGAGCGTCGCATCTGCAAGCATATCCGAGGCCGGAATGCAGCCGGATGTCATCTGTTCGACGATGGGCCGCAGTGCGCGCTCGGCCTGCAGCTGGAGCACAAGCTCGCCATGCATCAGCCAGGCGAGCGGTGTCGGTCCTGCCGGCCCCGTCAGATCGAAGTGATCAATGGTGTGCTTGTCCCATACACGCCATTGGGGCGCGGGGATGACCGGATCCTGCGGGGCGGCGAAGCTGACCCCTGCCGGGATCAGCAGTGCGGCCATTTCCGACAGCATTGCGCCCGTCGGGTTGTCGGGATTGGTGATGTCCTTCATCGGTGCAGCGGCATCGAGCCAGACATCGGGGTAACGCAGCGCCAGCGCAAAGATGGCGTGGGCGGCGGCACGCTGTTCCGGCATGCCAAACTCTTCGGTGCCGTTGGCGTAGAGATCGATTGCGCGGTCGAGATCGTGCAGGACACGGTCAAGCAGGACCTGCAGCTTGAGCGTATCGGGGTCGCAGTCGCAACGGGTGACACAGTCGATGGTCGAAGCAAATCTGCCGCGCAGACTGACCAGATTCATCAGACGCTGCTCGGCAAAGGTGGTGCCGCTCCCTCCGTAAAGGCCATACATCAGTACGCTGGGACGCGCAATGCGCAGGAGGCGCAGGCCGCCGGAAGCCTGGAAGCCGTCCACGAACAACTGCAAGGCGTCCTGAAACGCCAGCAGCGGTGGCGCGTCGCGGACCGGCAGGTGCAGCGTCACCTGCACGAAGCGCGAGAACCGCCCGAGCATGTTCCATGCGGTCGCGCCGACCCGGCGCAGCCCGTCGCTCGAGCCTCCCGCACACAGCTGGATCATTTCGTCCATCGCACGGGAAAGGTCGGCTTCGTGGAGCAGTGCCCGCAGGTCCGACTGGCCATGCGCTTCGAGACTGGCGTGCAGGCCGCGATAGGCGGCCAGGCCTCGCGGCATCGTGTTCTGGTCCAGCGATTCCTGGGCCACGCCCGACATATTGCGCAGGCACACCAGCACCTGGTCGCGCCGCGCCTGCAGTTCAGAGTAGGGCACGCGCAGTAATGTGCGCCCGCCCTGGAAGCCTGTATTGGCGAGCGCCTCGCCCATCAACACCAGAAGCACCGCAGCCACTTCGTCGAGGCTCTGCCCGAGATTGCGATAGCTTTCGTTCAGCTCGGTGGACAGCGCGCCCACCATCCGTGCCAGCCTGGCATATTCGCCCAGGCGCCGCCGTGCGGCGAAAGCCCGGTCCCGGCTGTAGGGGTCGAGGGACTGGCGTGCCGCCGCGACGCCATCGTCGATGGTGAGGGACAGGGTCTGATGCCACCCCTCCAGCTCTGGCCGGATGTCCTTGGTCAGGTTGCTCGCGATCAGTTGCTGCAGATCCTGCTCCACATCCGCCCGGGCCTGATCCAGATCCAGATTGGTCGCGGTCGCCTCCGGCGCAGCGATGGCCGAGGGCCGTGGAGCCGCGGTATTCAGGAACGGCAGTCCCTGAGCCTCGCCGCCGATACCCTGCGCGCGCGCGTCGGACTGGTAGCGGTCCAGCAATGCTCTCGCGATCTGCTGGGCGTCGTTGGGATCTCCGATCTTCAGTTCGCGCCGCAGCAGGGTATCGAAGGCGAGCCGCTGGCTGTTTCCGATGCTCATGGGTTTGCCGTCGGAGCCGGACGGAACCGGTTGGGGAATCGCGGGATAGGCCATGGTGATCCTCTGTTGCGTTGAACGGCGTGATGCGTGTGTTGTCGTGCGCGCCTACGACACCAGGTGCAATAGCGCAGGCTGCGGCTCGTACGGCGCTGCGCGCGGGCGTCGCGAGGCCATGCGCGCGCTCAGCTGGCCGATCACGCAGTGCGCGAGGCGCCTCGGCGGGATGCGCCCGTCCACTATCGCGTAGTGCGCGGCGCTCACGAGGTGGCGGGGAGGCAGTCCGGTTTCACGTTCGGACGCAAGCAGCCGCGCGCCTTCGCGAATGGCAGCCTCGTCGTCACGCGAGAAGGGAATGATGTCGGCCAGGGCGCGCTGGGCGAGGTTGCGGCGCGTCTGGAACGCAATCTCGTCGACGACGTCCGGGACGATGCGCGGCACGCTCAGCATCAGCGCGGCGGGTATGCGGTGCCCGGCGGAGGGCTGGTACAGGTTTTGCCAAACCCGTAACAACCGTGCGGCGTCGCGCGCGAAGCCGAGCCGGCGTAGCATTTCGGCCAGCAGGTAGACACGCAGGTAGGCGGTGGGATGCGCGCCGCCGGGCCGGTAGGTCATGGTGCGCGGCTGGGGGTGCGCGAGGAAATCCGCCATGCCCCAGGCCGCCGCCGGGCCACCGAGCAGGATGGCCGCGAGGTCCGCGAAGATCTCCTTGTGCCAGCGGCCGTAGACGGTGGCGAGGAAGGGATCGCGCGTCTTGCCCATGGTGCGCCTGAGTACGGCCTGGCGGTTTTCCCTCCAGATGCCGAGGTCGGCCTGCAGGTTGTGGGCGACTTCATGCAGGAAGACCGATTGCCACGGCTGGTCTCGGTCCCAGGGTATGCGGATCAGCGGAAAGGGATTGGCCTCGCCGAGCAGCCGCGACAGCGCCACGCCACGGCGCATCGTCGCGGGAGAATAGCCGTGCTCCATGTAGCAGACCGGCTTGAGCAGCGGGCCATCGAAGACGTGTGGCGCGGCGCGTCGAACGGCGCGGTAGCAGTCTTCGGCGATGACGTCGTGCGCGGCGAGCGACGGGCCGAAGCTCGTGCCCCGCTGCGCGAACACTTCGTAGAACATGCCGAACAGCCGCCGCGCGCGGTCAAGTTCGCGCTCGACCAGCGCCACGTCGATCAACACCCGTTGCGCAGGCCTCTGCTGCCAGTCCGGCAGGATCTGATCGAAGCGCGCGCGGATGCGTTGCTCGGCCTGGGCCAGCCGCGCGTTGGCCGTGTCGAAATGTTGCTGCGAAGGCGCATGGGGCATGTCTTGCGGGCGCAGTCCGACAAAGGCGTTGTCGACCCGGGCCAGCCGCGACAGGCGCGCGGACAGGCCGCGAATCTTTGCGCTCAGGAATCGCTGCAGGTTCATGGCCGGCCCCCGTTCCGATCGGTGTCACTGGCGACGATTCATGCGCCACGGACGATGATGGTCACCGGCCCACGCACATGCATGCGTCGGCCGCCGCAGTGTGGGCAGCCGACGCCATGGCCGCCATAGTTGCGGGACTGGGCGCGCGGGCCGGTTGCCGCGACACGGCGCGCTAACGGCGCTATCGTGCGCGCGGCGGCCTGCGCGCCGCGGCCGCGCGGCGTGGCCCGGCGCGCCGCAGGCACCAGCGGCTGCGACAGCTGGCGCGCCGCCTGGGGTCGCCGTGCCACGGCTTGCGCGGTGCGGGTGGCGGTACGCACAGCGGCGCGCGGCGGCAGCTGGCGCGCCTGCACTGTGCGTTGCGTGGCGCGCACCGCGCGTGCAACCGCGCGTGCCGCGGGGGCGCCGCTGGTGCGGGTGGCCGTTCGCACCGCCTGGGCCACGCCGCGCACCGCGGCGCGACGCACGGCGGGCGCGGCGCGCGCGACCGAGGGGAGGGCGCGGCGGAGCACCATGCCGGCCAGCACCGGCGCGGCGGCGTCGATCGCATCCTCGTCGAGTCCATCCACCAGTTCGTCGAAGGTCTCATACTCGTCGGCGCCGTCGGCGAGCATGCGCCCGGCCACATTGGCGATGCGCCCGATCAACTGCGCTTGTGGAAGAGGAATCATGCTGGCGATCGGTCCCACCACACGCGCGGCCTGCCCAATGCCTTGCCCCACGCGGCGCGCGACATTGACCGCGCCGCTCGCCATGCGCCGCAGGCGGCGGAAGAACTCGTCGGCGTCACCGGCTTCCATGGCATCGGCCACGGCGTCCTCCATGCCGTCCAGTTCGTCGTAGGCGGCCTCGTATTCGTCGACGGAGTCGATGCCGTCCACGTCCTCGTAGGTATCGCCCTCGTCCTCGCCTTCGTCATACTGGGTCGCGCCGCCTGCGAGCACGCGGCCGACGAAGTTGTCCTCGCCTTCATCCCATTCGTCGTAGCTGTCGTTGCCCTCGTCGGATTCGTCGTACCCGTCGTCGTGCATCAGGTCCATCGCGCTGCCTCGAGTGGGGCCCTCGGCGGCTTCATCCATCAGCTCGTCCATTACATCGGCCTCGAATCGGTCCATGGTGTGCTCCTTGGTGTGCGGCTCAAGTTGATTGGCTCAGCGGGGTGCGACCGTCAGCGTCACAGGTCCGCCGAAGTGGAAGGTCCGGGGTCTTCTCGGCCGGATGGTGCGCACGCCGCGGCCGATGCCTGTGGGGCGGGCCATCGGCCCAGGGGGAGCGGGTTGCGCCAGGCGATCGAGCATGCGGGGATTGGCGACGACGCGGCGCGCGGCCTGGGGCAGCCCACGGCGCAGCGCCCGCGCGGCCTGGTTCGGCGGTTGCTGGCGTTGGCGTGCGACGCGTGTGGCGGCGCGCGCCAGCGGTGCCAGGGCGCGTGTGGCCCCGGGTCCGCCTGCGCGCACCAGTTCGCGTGCCGCGCTGGCGACGCCGCGCACGAGTTGCCGCCGGCCCGCGGCCGATAGTTGCGCCACATTTGACAGGCCGAGTCCGCGCGCGGCGGCTCGCGTGGCGAGCGCCACCGCTGCGGGCAGGGCCTCGTCGATGCCGTCGTTGGCATAGAGATCGATCATCGCGTCCATGCCCTGGCTCGCGCTGGCCTGCGAGGCGAGCAGTTGGCTGATCTGCGCGAGCATGTCCTGAGTGCCGCCGCCAAGGGTGCCGAGGGCGCCCGCCTGCCGGCGCGCCTGGCGCGCCGCGTGGCTGACGTCCCCGGCAAGGCGGCCAGCGGTTTGCAGGCCGCGCGCAAGGTTCGGCGCGCCCAGCATGCGCGCAAGGGCGGCCGCCGCGTTGGCGGTGGGGGAAGCAGCCTGCGCCACCCGGCCCACCTGTCCCGCCACGCGGCCCGCCCTTCGTGCGACGCCCTGCATGCGTCCGGCCTGGCGGCTTATCACCCCGGCCGCGCGGCCGAGGCCGCCCAGCAGGCGGCCGAGAAATTCGTCGTCGTCGGCGGCGTCGAGGCCGTCGGCTACTTCTTCCTCGAAGGCGTTCCATACGGCCATCTGGTCGATGTGGTCGCCGATGTCGGTGTCTTGCGCGGCCGCCATATCGGCCGAATCTGTCTCGTCCGTGAAAGCATCGTCGCCCCCGTCCTCGTCAAACGGGGACGCGGTCCGCGCGAAGCCCGATTGCAGCGCGGCATGATCGGCGGCGTCGTCGGCCGTGTCGCCGTAGTCCGTGCTACTGGCGTATTCGTCCAAACTGAGGTCTTCCATCAGGTCATTGTCGAATTGGTCGCTCATCGCATGCCTCCACGCGGCCGTGTGTCATGCCGCTGTCATGGCCACTCTAGATGCGGCGAGGTGCCCGCCGCATCGCCCGATGCCTCTGGCACGGCGGGATTCGCGCGACCGGCCGGGCGCGACAGGACCGGCGCATCGGGGTACAGCACAACGGGCCCGCAAGGCGGGGCGTGCCGCCTTGCCGTAGCCGGAATGGGGTAGCCTGCTTGCGCTCTCGCTTTTTCCTTGCAAAGTCACCGGCCATATGCCAAAACAAAGAAGTTTCGAGCGGCCTGTGTCAGGGAAAAGTGCAGCGGGGGCACTGCAGCCTGACTCGGGGGAACGCAGCTTGTCAGCGCGCATGGATACGAATGCCGACTCGAAGCCGGCAGTTGAGCTGTGCCGTCATGCGGGCATCCGGCGTGCCGTTCGCTCGTCGTCGTGTTGCCAGGCGGAACGACAAGAAGGAAAAACCATGCTTCACAGATTCCGCCGGGGGGCGCTGCTGGCACCGTACAGCGCATTAGGGGATTCGCCCACGGCCGGGTACGGGGCGGCGGCAATCCGGTCGGGCAGTTGGGGGAGAGAGGTCTGCGAGGTCGAACTGGGCGGCCGGCGATGTCGGTTGCTGCAGGTAGGCGGCCTGCGTGCGCCACGCGGGGGGGCGTACGGGGAAGGCGAGATTACCCAGTTCGAGTTCGAGGGGAACTATTACGCCCTGATCGCTGATCCGGTGGCCGTGCCGGCGGCCGCGCCGCTGCCAGCCGGCGAGCCGCGTCCCGCCGTCCCCGATGTGCGAAGCGTGTTGACCGTGCGCGAACTGCAGATCGTGCAACTCGTCTGCATGGGCTATTTGACTAAGCAGATCGCGGGCCGGCTTCATATCAGCGAATTTACCGTCCGCTCGTATCTCAAGACGATCTACTGCAAACTCGGTGTCCGATCGCGCGCGGCGATGGTGTTCTGCTATATGCAGGCATGCGCTGGAGGCGCGGACGGCGCCCAAACCTGACAGCGGTCCGGTATCGGCTAACCGGAAGGAACGACACGATTTTTCAGGCAGACATCGACGGGTGCACGAAAGACTGCATTCACAGGAACCCGATCGAGAACCAAGGCACCAGTGTCAGCAGCAGCAAAGCCACCAGCAGCGCCGCCATGTGCGGCCAGACCCGCGGCATGGCCACGTCAGGCGAGACCCGCCCGATGGCGCAAGCCGCGTAGAAGCCGACGCCGAACGGTGGCGCAAACAGGCCCAGGCCCATGGCGAAGATCACCACCATGGCGTAGTGGACTTCATGCACGCCGACGATCTTTGCGATCGGGAACAGAAGCGGGCCGAACAGCACGATGGCCGGGATGCCTTCAAGCAGGCTGCCGAGCAGGACGAATGCCAGCGCCGACACCAGCAGGAATCCGGTCTTGCCGCCCGGCACGGCGGACATGATCTTCACCAGGTCGCCGGCGAAGCCCGATTGCGTCAGCGCCCACGCCATTGTGGTGGCGCAGCCGACGATCAGCAGGATCGCGCCGGACAGCGCAGCGGTATCGACCAGCATCGGGTAGATGCTGCGCCAGTGGAAGCGCCGGTAGACGAAGATGCCGGCGAGCACTGCGTAGAAGATGCCGATGGTGGACACTTCGGTCGCGGTGGCCACGCCTTCCACTACCGCGGTGCGGATGATCACGGGCAAGGCCAGGGCCGGCAGGGCCACCAGCAGCGATTTCACGATCACGGCGCGCGTAGGGCGTACCACCGTGCTCATGTCTTCCTTGCGCGTCTGGAACCAGACTACGCAGGCCATCATGACCAGGCCCACGGCCGCAGGCATCAGGCCGCCGATGAAGAGCGAGGTGATCGACACACCGGTGACCGATCCCACCGTGATCAGCACGATGCTGGGCGGGATCGTTTCGGACATCGCGCCGGACGCCGACAACAATCCGATCAGGTCACCGTCCCTGGCGCCGCGCTGCTTCATTTCCGGGAACAGCGCGGGCGCGACCGCTGCCATGTCGGCTGCCTTTGCGCCGGAGATGCCGGACACGATATACATCGCGCCGAGCAGCACGTACTGCAGGCCGCCGCGCACATGCCCGATCAGGTTGGCGAGGAAACTGATCATGGCGCGCGCCAGTCCGGTCATCTCGATCAGCGCGCCCAGGAAGACAAAGAGCGGCACGGCGAGCAGGATCAGGTGCGACATGCCTTCCTGCATGCGGTTCGGGACGATTGACAGCGGGGTCGTGGTGGTGAAGGCCAGGTAGCACATGGTGGCCAGGCCGAAGGCAAAGGCGATCGGCACGCCAATGGCGACGCATACCACCAGCACCAGCAGGAAGAAGATCACCAGGTTGATGTTGCCGAGTTCTGCCAGCACCGGGGACAAGGCCCACAAGATTGCCCCGATTACGCCCGCCGCCACGCCGCTGACGAGAACCCGTTTACAGTCGGCCTGCGCGACCAGCCGGATGACGGCCGTCGCCAGCATCAGCAGCGCGCCGGCGAGCACCGCCGCGGAGCGATAGCCCTCGCTGATCTCCAGCGTTGGCGACGAGACTTCGATGTGTTCACTCAGGTGCTCGTAGGCCGGCCAGACCAGCATCAGCAGGAACGCCACCACCAGCCACATGCCAAAGGCATCGAGCCACGCGCGCCTGCCCGGCGCCAGGTCCTTGATGAAGGTGGTCAGCTGCATATGCGCGCTGCGCTGCAGCGCAATGATGGCGCCCAGCATCGCCAGCCAGAGGAACAGGATGCTGGCCAGTTCATCGGTCCAGGGGATCGGCGCATGCAGGACATAGCGCGCGAAGGCGCCACCGCCCAGGATGGCGATCTCGGCAAGCACGATCAGCGCGGCCGGAATCTCCACGACCCAGCGCATGGCGCGGCCCCACACGGCAAGGGCGGCGCCTGGTTCCTGCGGTGCGCCAGCGAAGGTTTCGGCAGTGTGCTCCATCGTCGTGTCTCCATGCGGCACGCGCTGAGGCGCGGCTTCTCGTTCAGTCTGGTGGTATGGCGTCAGGCCAGGCGGCCCGCGTATTTCTCGAGCTTGGCCCAGGCTTCCTCGCCGTACTTCTTCTTCCACTCGGTGTAGAAGCCCGCGCTTTGCAGCAACTGGCGGAAGGGCGCGGGATCGGGCCGGTTCAGCGCGATGCCGAGCTTGCCCAGTTCCGCCTGCGCATCGACATTCAGCCTGGCGATGTCTTCGCGCTGGCGCAGCGCCGCGCTGTCGAAATGGGTGGCGATGGTCGCCTGCACTTCCTTGGGCAGCGCCTGGAATTTCCTGGCGTTGCCGAAGATGAAGTGGCCATCCCAGGTATGCGCGGTAAGCGAGCAGAACTTCTGGACTTCGTACAGCTTGGCGCTGCGGATCAGGGCGAGCGGGTTTTCCTGGCCGTCCACCACCCGCGTCTGCAGCGCGGAGTAGAGCTCGCCGAACGGAATGGCGGTCGGCGCGGCGCCAAGCGCCTTGAACATCGAGATCCAGAGCGGGATGCCGGGAACGCGGATCTTGAAGCCCTTCAGGTCCGCTGGGGTCTGAACCGGCCGGCTGGCCGAGGTGATATTGCGGTAGCCGTTGTCCAGGCACTTTTCAAACACGTGCAGGTTGACCTTGCCCAGCGCTGCCCGCACGTGCGCGCCGACGTCGCCATCCATGGCCGCCCAGACCGTGGCGTAGTCCTTGAAGGCAAAGGCGACACCGTTGATGCCGGCGGTCGGCACCAGCGTCTGCAGGTTGGTGCCGGCAGTGGACATGAAATCCATGGCTCCGGCGCGGGTCTGCGAGATCATGTCGGGCTCGCTGCCCAACTGGCTGGCGGGATACACCTGGAGATCCACCTTGCCGCCGGTGTCCTTGCGGATGGCCTCCGCGGCTTCCTTGATGCGCAGTGTGCCCGGATGGTCCGCAGGAAACGCCGTGCCGTACTTGAGCCGGATGCCGGCGCCCTGGGCAAGGCCGTGGCGTACCGGCAATGCGAGCGCGAGACTGCCTGCGGCCAGGGCGCCGAACTGGCGGCGTGTCAGGGAGAAGGTCATGGTGATGTGTGCTCCTGTATTGAAAGATCTGGCGCCTTATTGGCGCGGCGGCATGGACAGCAATGCCGCCGCGCCGCGGTTTGCCAGTGCCGCCAGGTAAGCGGCAAGGCGGGCGGCAAGGGGCGCGGGCCACGGCGTGGTGCCAAAGACGGCGGCATGGCCGAGCGCCTGGCGCGCGGCATCGGCGTCGCAGCCTGCGCTGCGCAGGCGATCGGCCAATGCCGCGGCGCCGGGGTCGCTGATCGCAAGTACCTCGCCGCAGTCGCTGCGGCCGGTTCGCAGGTAATGCAGCCACATCGCCAGCGCACGCTCAAGGAATGGCCGTTCGACGCCCGCGCTGCAGCTTTCGCGCAAGGCGGGCAGCCAGCGCACGGGGATCTTCTTCGTGCCATCCGTCGCGATCTGTGCGGTCAGGTGGGCGAGGGCGGTATTCTCGAAGCGATGCAGCAGTTCGCGACAGTAGCGGTCGACGTCATAGCCTGGCGGCGCCGCAACAGTGGCGCGCAAGTCTTGCATTACGCCCCGCGCGAATGCGGCGGCAGCGGGATTCGCCATGACGTCTGCGATGCTGGAAAATCCGCCAAGCTGACCGGCATAGGCCATTGCCGAATGGGTGCCGTTGAGCAGGCGCAGCTTCATCGCCTGGTAAGGCCGGACATCGGTCGTCAGCAGCGCGCCACCGGCTTCCCATGCGGGCCGTGGTCCCGCGAAACGGTCTTCGATGACCCATTGCGTGAAGGGCTCGCACACGACGGCGGCTTCGTCGCGCACGCCGAGCAGCCGGCTGGCCAGGTCGAGCGATGCTGTGCTGGCGGCCGGCACGATCCGGTCGACCATTGAATTGGGCAGTGCGATCTCGTCCTCGATGCGCCGTGGCAGGTTTGGATCGGACAGTTCCGCGAACTGTGCAAGCAGCCGACGCAAGGTGTCGCCGTTGCCCGCCATGTTGTCGCAGCACACCACGCTGAGCGGGGCGCCGCGCGGCCGGCGGCGTATGCCCGCCGCAAGGATGCCGAGGGTGCTGCGGGGGCGCTCCGGGTTGGCCAGGTCGTGGCGGATGTCTTCATCGCCGAGGTCGAGCCCGGTCGTTGACGGGAGCTGGCTGTAACCCTTCTCGGTCACGGTGCTGGTGACGACGCTGACCGCCGGGTCAGCGATGGCGTCGATTACCTGCTTCAGGGCCTGTGGCGCATACAGCGACGCAACCACGGCACCGACGATCCGTGTGTGGCTGGCATCGCCATGACGCTCGGTGACCGAATAGAGATGGTCCTGGGCTTGCAGCGTGTTGCCCGTGGCGGGGCTGCGCAAGCTGACGCCGATGATTCCCCACCGGGTATCGCCCTGCGCCAGGGCGGCTTCGGTGTACAGCGCCTGGTGGGCGCGGTGGAATGCACCCAGACCCAGATGCACGATGCCCCGGCCCAGGCCGGAGCGATCGTAGCGAGGACGCTCGACCCCGGCACGCACATTGAGAAGGGCTTCTTGTGAGAGGCGCTGATGGCGTGCTGCCGTGGCGGAAATGGGCTGCATATCGATATGGGATCACATTTCTCTGGTCACTGCCATGGTAGTGCGGCGGTGTTGTGCACTGTAGTCGCGAGTATTTGGCGAATCCATGCGGGTTTACGCCGAACCATTGGGAAAATGGCGACGTGCTACCATGGCAGTGACACTCAAATAACCGACCCCAAATGCGCGCCTCCCGTATCTCGCTTGTCCGCGAAAATTCCCAGGAAGCCTTCAATGCCGAAGAGGTCCTGACCCGTGCGCTGGCTGGATTCCAGCTGGAAAAGGACCGCTCCTACACCGCCCAGGTCCATGCGATGTTGCAGCGAGCCATCGTGCGCGGCACGCTGCCCCCGCGCATGGCGCTGTCGGAGGCGGCAATCTCCCAGGCAATCGAGGTCAGCCGCACGCCGGTACGTGAAGCGCTGGCCATGCTGGCAGACGAGCAGCTGGTGCAGATCTACCGGCAGGTCGGCACCATCGTTGCGCCGGTGCGCACTTCGCTGATCGAAGAGGGACGCTTCGTGCGCTGCACGCTGGAATGCGCCAATCACGTGCAGCTGGCGCTGTCCATCACGAGCGAGCAACTGGCGGAGTTCGGCAGCATCGTCGAGCGCCAGCGCGCCGCCGTCGCCGGCAACCAGACCGACTTGTTCTCGGAGCTGGATGAGCTGATGCACCGCAGGCTGTTCGAGTTTGCGGGCCGGCACAACGTCTGGGCCATGCTCGAGCCCATCAAGCGGCATTTCGACCGGGTGCGCTGGCTGCTGCTGGGCCGGGTGGCCGACCACGCCAGCCGCGCGCTGCAGGAGCACGAGCAGATGCTGGCGCAGATGGCGGCACGCGATGTCGCGGGCCTCGGGGCCAGCGTCGCTTCGCATATCAACCACATCACCGAGCACCTCCAGGCGTTGCGCAAGCAGGCGCCGGAGAGCTATTTCACTGACTGACCTCGCGGGGGAAGGCGACTTGAAGATCGAATCGGTACAAACCATTGTCACCTGTCCGGGGCGCAACTTTGTCACGGTCAAGGTGATGACGGATGAAGGCGTCCATGGCCTGGGCGATGCCACGCTCAACGGGCGGGAACTGGCGGTCCAGGCCTATCTGGACGAGCACGTGATTCCGTGCCTGATCGGGCGCGATCCCCGCAACCTCGAGGACATCTGGCAATACCTGTATCGGGGGGGCG
>NZ_JBYSZW010000049.1:0-20926 GCF_058787575.1 Cupriavidus sp. FW305-3-2-15-C-LB2 | reverse complement strand
CCCCCCCCCCCCCCCCCCCCCCCCCCCCCCCCGGCCCGGTCACGATGACCGCCATCGCAGCCATCGACATGGCCTTGTGGGATATCAAGGGCAAGCTGGCCGGCATGCCGGTGTACCAGTTGCTGGGCGGCAGAAGCCGGTGGGGGCTGATGGTGTATGGCCATGCCAACGGGCGCGACCACGCCGAGGCCGTGGAGGCCGTGCAGCGTCATGTGGAGCAGGGCTACAAGGCCATCCGCGTGCAGTCCGGCGTGCCCGGCCTGGGCAAGGTGTATGGCGTGGGCAAGGGTGGCGGGCATTATGAGCCCGCCGAGAAAGGCCTGCCGTCGGAAGAGCCCTGGGATACTTCGCTCTACCTGCGCCATACGCCTGAACTGTTCCGCAAGGTGCGCGACGCCGTGGGTTTCGGGCCCCACCTGCTGCACGACGCCCACCATCGCCTGACGCCGATCGAGGCCGCGCGGCTCGGCAAGGCGCTAGAGCCCTTCAGCCTGTTCTGGCTGGAAGACGCCACGCCGGCAGAGAACCAGGAGGCGTTCCGGCTGATCCGCCAGCACACCACCACGCCGCTGGCCGTGGGGGAAGTCTTCAACTCGGTCTGGGACTGCAAGACGCTGATCAGCGAGCAACTGGTCGACTACATCCGCGCCACCATCGTGCACGCGGGCGGCATCACCCATGTGCGGCGCATCGCGGATTTTGCGGCCATGTACCAGGTGCGTACTGGGTTCCATGGGGCGACCGACCTGTCGCCGGTGTGCATGGCGGCCGCGGTCAACTTCGGGCTGTGGGCGCCCAACTTCGGCATCCAGGAACTGATGCCGCACAGCGAACTGACTGATGCGGTCTTTCCCCACAACTACCGCTTTGAAGACGGCTACCTGGTCATGGACGAGGTGCCGGGCCTTGGTGTCGATATCGACGAAGCACTGGCCGCAAAGTATCCCTACGAACGTGCCTATCTGCCGGTTGCGCGGCTGGCGGATGGCGCGATGTGGCACTGGTAGCCGGAGTTTCCGATGCTTAGCATTGTTGTCGAAGAACCCAACAGCATGGCCGTATGCGAGCGGCCAATGCCGGAGCCCGCTGCCGGCGAGGTGCGCGTACGCGTGCGCTATGCCGGCATCTGCGGTTCCGACCTGCATATCTTCCGCGGTCACAATCCGTTCGTGGCGTATCCGCGCGTCATCGGCCACGAGTTCGTCGGCACCATCGATGCCGTGGGTGCCGGGGTGGATGCGTCGCGCATCGGCCAGCGCGTGGTGGCGGATCCGGTCATCAGTTGCGGACAATGCCACGCATGCCGGATCGGCCGCCAGAACGTGTGCAGCCGGCTCCAGGTGATCGGGGTGCATCGCGACGGAGGCTTCAGCGAGTACGCCTGCGTGCCGGCCGGCAATGCCTATGTGATTCCGGACGGCATGCCCGAAGCCAGCGCTTCGGTGATCGAGCCGTTTGCCGTGGCTGCCAATGTCACGCACCGCACCGGCGTGCTTGCGCAGGATGTGGCATTGATCTATGGCGCGGGGCCGGTCGGGCTCAACCTGATGCAGGTACTCAAGCGCGTCCATGGCATCCGCGCCTTCATCACGGATCACCTCGACGAGCGCCTGGCGCTAGCGCGGCAATGCGGTGCGGGAGAGGACGAAGTCATCAACACCGCGCGCGAGCCCCTCGAACAGGCGCTGGCGGCGCGAGGCGTGGAAGGCGGTCCGACACTGATCTTCGATGCCGTATGCCATCCGGCCATCCTGGAGGAGGCCGTGCGTATTGCGGCACCGGCCGGGCGTATCGGGGTATTGGGCTTTTCGCCGACGCCATCGGCGATCCCGCAGCAGGAACTCACCAGGAAGGAATTGACGCTGTATGCCTCGCGGCTCAACTGCGCGATGTTCCCGACGGTGATTGACTGGATCGCGAAAGGCCTGGTCAATCCCGGGAAAATTATCACGCACCACGTCGATTTTCGCGATGTTGCCGGCGCGTTTGCACTGGCCGAGGGCAATCCGGGCAAATGCTGCAAGGTGCTGCTTGACTTTGGCCATGGTGGCTGACATGGCGGATTTCGGGCTCATCGGGCTTCCTCACGCAGGTGAGTTGCCGGGCGTACGGCGCAACTTGCATAACCTGGCCCAGCGTTCGGCCGCCAAGCGGCAGGCGGATCGTCGCGAGCTGGAACAGACGTTGGCGCGGCTCACAGGGCGGGGTGTCTGAAGCGTCGACCCTTGCGTAATCAGCAGGTGGCGCTTGACGCGCATTCTCTCTTCGTTCACCTTATGTCCCCGGCAGGGCCGGCGTCCCATTGCGGCGCCAGGCTTTGTGCGGCGATCGCGCCAGCGCAGCCCGCGGCCGAACAACAAATGGTGACCAAAGGGAGACCATCGCAATGAGCAAGCTACTGCTCGGACCCGTGCTGTCGTTTCGTGGCCTCGGAACGGATGGCTCATGGAAGGTGACGGCGCTCATCGGCATCGAAGATCAAGCCAGGGTTCCTCCGGTCACCGTGGAGGGCCGCAAGGCCGGCAAGCCGGTGATCCTGCTGCAGCATGCGGGCCACACCTATCTGCGCTACGACTTGTCCTGCAAGCTGCGCAAGAACGAACGGCGGGTACCGTACAGCATCGAAGGTGTCGGGGAAGCGTGGCACTTTACCGTGCCCGGCAAGGGCTACGCGCCGCGCATGGCCTATGTTTCGTGCAACGGATTCTCCGACCCGAGCGGCATGCGCAAGCTGGTCAAGGCTGAGAATGCGGTTTGGGCGGACTTGCTGTGCAACCACGACAAGGACATCCGTCCGGCAGGCTATGAGCTGGACAAGGAGCAGCTCTGGCACGAGGCGCGTACCCATGACCAGGGCAACCAGCGCTTCCATCTGATGCTGATGGGCGGCGACCAGATCTACTTCGATTCGATCTGGGAAGACCTCAAGCTGCTGAAGCGCTGGATCGGGTTGACGCGCGAGGAGCAGCTGCAGTACCCGGTGGACGCTGACCTCGAGAAGGAAATCGAGGACTACTATTTCAAGCACTACAGCGAGCGCTGGCTGCCTCATGCAAGGTCAGGGTGGGGTAGCGCAGACAAGCCGCTCGATGCTGCCCAGGCCATGGCACGGATCCCCACGGTGATGATGTGGGATGACCATGACATCTTCGACGGCTGGGGTTCCTATAGCTCCGAGATGCAGCGCAGTCCGTTGTTCCAGCGGCTGTTCTTCCATGCGCGCCGGGCCTTCTGGGTGTTCCAGATGCAGCATGCTGTCGAGCAGCTTCCCGACCTGGTGCCGCGCACTGACGTCAGGGTCCGGTCTGACGATCCATTGTTCGAACCGGTCAAGTGGTCTCAGGTGCTGTCCGGCGACAAGCTTGCGCTGCCGTTGCTGGACGAGCAGCCGGGGTTCACGTTCGCGCATTCGGCTGGCCCAGTCAGCGTGATCGTTGCCGACCTGAGGACCGAACGATCCCAGGAACAGGTGCTTGGACCCGGTACCTGGGGCGCACTGCAGCGGTGGCTGTCGGGGATCGAGTCGGGCGATGCCGCCAGCCCCGGCGGCATCAATTGCCAGCATCTGCTGCTGATGTCTTCCGTGCCCGTGGTGCATCCCAAGCTGTCGCTGGCCGAAGCCTTCCTGGACAACTTTGGCCAGGATCATGTGCTCGACAGCAGTGCCGATGACCTCAAGGACCACTGGACCCACGACGACCACGAGGGCGAGAGGAAGCGCCTGGTGGAGACCTTGCTCAAGACCGCCAGCCAGAAGCAGCTGCGGGTCACGATCATCTCTGGCGATGTCCATGTCGCGGCCTGGGGTGTCGCCTGCAGGAAAGATGTGGGGCCGAAGGACAACTGGGCGCAGATACAGCAGCTGACCAGTACTGCCGTGGTGCATCCCTCGCTGGTCGGGGTCATGGAGCGTCTGTTCTTCCATGTGCTGAACAACGTCGCTCAGTCGAAGCAGGCGCTTGATGTCAACCTGTCCGCGGAAATGATGCTCTTCCCCGGATCCAACCGGTACGTGATGCCGGCCAGGAACTGGCTTGCGATCGAGTTGGACCGGGGCACGGACAACCCGAACGGCTGCAAGCTGTGGGCGACGTGGCGGTGCGAGACCAAGGCGGCGTTCACCAATCACCTGCTGGCTACCGATCCGGTGAACTTATAATCTGGATCGAGTCAGAGAGTAGGGCGGGGCGGTGTGCTCAGGCATGCGTGCCCATGCCTCGCCGATTCAAACCCCATCCGCGGAGGATTCATACCATGCGCCATTGATGCCGCCGTCGGCATGACGGCCAGTCTCCACCGCCCCCAAGCAGGGGGAGTTCCTGGCATCCCTGGAATCCCGCATGTCAAATCCCAAGCTGACGCTGGAAAGCGTTTCCTACGTCCTGCCCGACGGCCGGACGCTCTTCTCTGAACTGTCCGAGCAATTCGACGATCGTCCCACCGGCCTGGTCGGGCGCAACGGTATCGGCAAGTCCGTGCTGGCGCGCATCCTGGGCGGGGAGCTGGAGCCCTCCGCGGGGCGTTGCGTGCGGTCGGGCAGCGTGCATTACCTGTCCCAGCAGGCCGCGCATGCCGTGCAGACGTCGGTGGCCGGGCTGGCTGGCGTGCAATCGATGCTGGATGCGCTGCAGCGCATCGAGGCCGGCAGCGCCGCGGCGCAAGACTTCGATGACGTCGGCGAGCACTGGAACATGCCGCAACGGTTGCGGCAGGAGCTGGAGCGCAATGGCCTGGGCCACCTCCAGGCGCACACCCCGGCGAGCACCCTGAGCGGCGGCGAAGCCATGCGCGTGGCACTGATCGGTGCGTTGCTGTCGGATGCCGATTTCCTGATCCTCGACGAACCCAGCAATCATCTGGACCGGCCGAACCGGCTGGCGCTGATCGCGCAACTGCAACGCTGGCAGCGCGGCCTGCTGGTGGTCAGCCATGACCGGCAGTTGCTTGAGGGCATGGCGCGCATCGTCGAGCTGTCGTCGCTCGGACTGCGCAGTTATGGCGGCGGCTATTCGTTCTATGCGCAATGCAAGGCGCAGGAGCGCGAGAACGCCTTGCAGCAGCTGGATCAGCGCAAGCTCGAACGCAAGCGGGAAGAGCAGTCGCTGCGTGCGCAGCGTGAGCGCCAGGAGCGGCGGCAGGCCCGTGGCAACCGGCAGGCGCGCGATGCCAACCAGGCCAGCATCCTGCTGGGCCGGCAGAAGGAGCGCAGCCAGGCCTCGGCGGGCAGGCTGCGCCTGCAGCAGGCCGCCACGCGCGAAGCGCTCGATGCGCGCGTGCGCGACGCCGCGCAACAGGTGGAGGACGATGCCGCGATCGTATTGCTCGCGTTGCCTGTCAGTCAGGCCGCGCAACGCCGCGTGGCTGAACTGGACGAGGTCGACCTGCCGTTCGTGCCGGCCGCCACGCGCCGCATCAGCCTGATGCTGACGGGCCAGCAGCGCGTGGGCGTCGTCGGCCCCAATGGCTGCGGCAAATCCACCTTGCTCAGGCTGCTGGCCGGCCAGTTGCAGCCGCTTGCCGGCCGCTGCGCGGTGCATGCCGAGCGCGCCTATCTCGACCAGCAACTGGCCGGCCTGCTGCCGCAGCGCTCAACCATCGAACAGATGCTGGCCGCCAACCACACCGCCGGGGAGGCGGCATTGCGCACGCGGCTGGCGCTGCTGGATCTCGATGCGCAGAAGGCCACCGCGCCCAGCGGCCTGCTCAGCGGCGGCGAGCGCCTGAAGGCCGCGCTGGCTTGTACCTTGTATGCCGATCCGCCGGCACAGCTGTTGTTGTTCGATGAACCCGGCAACCACCTGGACCTGCCGTCCGTGCAGGCGGTGGAGACGATGCTGCGCGGCTATCAGGGCGCATTGGTGGTGGTGTCCCACGACGATGTGTTCATGGGCAGCCTGGGGCTGACCCATCGCCTGGCGGCAACGCCGGACGGGTGGAAGCTGGAACCCTGGTAGGCGGTCTATTTATACCCGGATGATATTGACATCGTATTTTATCCGGGTAATATTCGGAAATCGTCTCCCAGGGGCATCCGCATGACCAACGCAACGCTTCACAGCTACACCACCTTCGACGGCCACCGGCGTATCGCCACGGGCCCGCTGCAAGCCAATGCGCTGGCGCTCAAGCGTGCGCTGGAAGCCGGCGCGGGCGGACCCGTGCTGGTTTTCGACGACGGCACCGGGCGCTCGATCGACCTGGATACGAGCGGGACGGAGGCCGCCGTACTTGAGCGCACGGCAGAGCGCGCCGCGCAGCTCGAATCCGTGCGGCAGCCAGCCGGCGACAACGACGAAGCAGCGGACGTGGCCGAGCCCCGGGGCCGCGGGCGCCCGAAGCTTGGCGTGGTGTCGCGCGAGGTGACGCTGCTGCCGCGCCATTGGCAATGGCTGGCCGCCCAGCCAGGCGGGGCATCGGTGGCCCTGCGCAAGCTGGTCGAGCAGGCGCGCCGGGACCACGCGGACAAGGACCGCAGCCGCCGCGCCAGCGAACGGGCCTACCACTTCATGGTGGCGATGGCGGGAGATTTGCCCGGCTTCGAGGAAGCCACGCGGGCCTTGTTCGCGGGCGATGTGGCGGGCTTTGCGCAGCGGCTCGAGGCATGGCCGGCGGATATCCGCGAACACGCGATGCGCCTTGCGGACAGCAACGCCTGAACGGCTCCGCGGGCCTGGTCAGATGCCGCCCAGCAGGTCATGCGCATCCACGATCGCATAGGCGATCTCGGGATGCTCTTCCATGCTGCGGCGGATGGCGGCTGGGATCGACTGGCGGATCTTGCGGCACAGGCCGGGCTGCTCCTGCACCTGGATGCTGATGCCGCGTACCGTGCGCACGCCGCGCGCGCTGGGGGTGATGGTGAGCACGATGCCCAGCTGGGTCTGCATCAGGCTTTCCATGCGCTGCAATTCAGCCAGGCTGGTCAGGCGCTCAAGCCGTTCGACCAGCCGCTTTTCCTCGGCCCGGGTGAGCCGCAGCACGCGCAGGTCGGCGTTGGGGTCACTCAGCAAGGCCTCGCGCCCGCAGATACAGGCGCCGGGCGGGCATTCCGTGCGAAGAGGGAACGGCGCGTTCATGTGGGGCGCGGCCACAAGGCCGCAAGATAGCGGGGACGATGACCGGATATGTTAATTCAGGTTGCCGGTCGCCGGTTGCCCGTTGCGGGCACGCCATCTTTCCCGCAGGCCCTCAGGTCTTCCCTCTGGCAATGTCTGGTTGCGCGGGCATGGTTCAGTCCAGCTGCTCGATATGGGCCGACGTAATCGGGGCACGCCACTTGGCGGTCTCGGCATCGATCAGCTGCCGGAACTGCGCGGGCGAGCCGCCGGCAGGCTCGGCGCCCAGCGCGGCCAGGCCCTTGCGCACGTCCGGCGCCTGCAGCGCAGCTTGCAGCGCGGCGTTGATCCTGTCGACCACCGGCGCCGGCGTGCCGCGCGGCGCGACCACACCGCCCCAGGCCACGGTCTCGTAGCCCTTCAGCCCGGACTCGTCGAGCGTCGGCACCTCGGGCAGCAGCGCAAGGCGTTTCAGGCTGCTGACGGCCAGCGGCCGCACCTTGCCGCCGCGGATCAGCGGCATGGCCTCGGAGGTATTGCTGAACATGAAGTCGAGCCGGCCGCCCTTCAGGTCCTGCAGCGCGGCGGGGCCGCCGTTGTACGGGATAAAGGCGACATCAGTGGTGCCGGACGCATGCTGCATGTGTCGCAGCCCGCGGTCAACCGGGTGCTGGCGCTGACCGAAAGCCGGCTCGGCTACCCCTTGTTCGAGCGCGCGTGCGGCAAGCTGTTGCCGACGCCGGAAGCGCGGCGCCTGTTTGCCGAGGTCGAGCAGGTCTATAGCGGCGTACAGCGCGTCAACGACCTGGCTGCGGCGTGCCCACGCGCGTCGACTACCGCAGCGTCACCTTCGACGAACTGGTCGGCATTTTCCTGAGCGGTCGGGCCGATGTCGGCGTGTCGATGGTGCCGGCGGGGCATCCGACGCTGTCGTCCACGCTGCTCGGGCGCCAGCCGATGCTGTGCGTGTTGCCGCCGGACCATCCGCTCGCAGGCCGCGAGGTGGTGACGCCGGAGGATGTTGCCGGCAGCGCGTGGATCGGCTATCCGCCCGACACGCCGCTGGGCCGTGCGCTGGCCGGCTTCTTCGGCGACAGCGACAGCGGCGCCCCCGCCATCGAGGTGCATTCGCCGGTCACGGCATGCGCCTTTGTGCAGCAGGGCCTGGGGCTGGCGCTGGTGGATGCGTGGAGCGTGACGCCGGCCATGCGCGCGGCGCTGGCGGTGCGGCCGGTGTTGCCCGCGGTCGGCCTGGAAATCTGCGCGACCCATTCCGGCCTGGCGCCGCTGCCATTGGCGGGGCGCCGCTTCCTGGCCTCGATCGGTAAAGTGCTACGCGACATCCAGCCGCCTGCCGCGTGCGCGCAGGGGTAATCCGGCAGCAAATGCCGATCCGGTCTATGCTCGCGGCAGCGGTGCGGCCCGACGGCCCCCGACCACAGGAATTTCCAACCAAGGCCTGCACAGGAGACCCCATGGCACTCTCGATGTACGAAGTCTCGATTCCCTTGTTCATCCGCGCGCTCGGCAATCTCGCCGCGATCCTGGACAAGGGCGCGGCCCACGCCCAGGCGCAGGGCATGGACCCGGCCGACCTGATCCAGACCCGCCTGATCGCCGACATGGATGCGCTGCCGGCACAGGTGCAGCGCGCCAGCGACGCCGCCAAGGGCTGCGCCGCGCGGCTGGCAGGCATCGAGGTGCCTTCGTTCGCCGATACCGAAACCACCTTTGCCGAACTGCGGGACCGCGTCGCCCGCACCATCGGGTTCCTGGAGCAGATCACGCCTGAGCAGCTGGAAGGCAGCGAGCAGCGCGCGATCGAGCTGAAGCTGCGCCAGGGGCCGATGACATTCGACGGCAAGTCCTACCTGCTGGGTTTTGCGCTGCCCAACTTCTATTTTCACGTGACCACGGCCTATGACATCCTGCGCCACAAGGGCGTGCAGATTGGCAAGCGCGACTACCTGGGGCTGAAGTAAGAAGCCGAGCGGGGCCAGTAGGAAAAAGCCGGGCGCGGATCCCGGCTTTTTCATTGTCGAACAGCAGCTTGGGCGGCAGCCGCCGGTCAGCGCGTTCAGCACCGGGGCGCCGATGGCGGCCCTTTGCAGCAAAACCGGGTGATCTGCAGGAGATATTTGCCGCGCGCCTGGCCGACGGCCGGGACCGCATCCCGCCAGCCTCTAAGCGGAAACCCTGACCCCTCTGGTATACTTGCATTACGTCCGGACCGGCCGGACGCAGCCTGCGACAGGCCACAGGCGGTTCCTCCGGCAGTGCCCGGAGCCATGCACGGAAAACCCGGTGCACACCGCCCGCGCTGCCAGCCATGCGGCGCCGATCCGGGAGCCCGAGCCCAGATCCGTGATACTTGTTATCCGGCCTTTGCCCAATACCTGTTGAAACCCCGGCCAGCCCAAGGGCGGCCGAATGCCCGTTAACGGTCCCCAAACGGTCCCAGAGAGACCCCCCACGCATGACTTACGCCGTCAAGGAAATCTTCTATACGCTGCAGGGCGAAGGCGCCAACGCCGGCCGCGCCGCGGTGTTCTGCCGCTTTGCCGGCTGCAACCTGTGGAGCGGCCGCGAAGAAGACCGCGCCAGCGCGGTGTGCCAGTTCTGCGATACGGATTTCGTCGGCACCGATGGCACGCGCGGCGGCAAGTACCGCACGGCCGAGGAACTGGCCGGGGTGGTCGCGTCGGAATGGCCGCAGGGCGCCGGCGGCCAGCCGCTGGTGGTCTGCACCGGGGGCGAGCCGCTGCTGCAACTGGACGCGCCGCTGATCGACGCGCTGCATGCGCAGGGCTTCGAGATTGCGATCGAAACCAACGGCACCATCGCCGTGCCGCCGGGCATCGACTGGGTCTGCGTCAGCCCCAAGATGGGCTCGGAACTGGTGGTCACGCGTGGTGACGAGCTCAAAGTCGTGATCCCGCAGGAGGGCCAGGACTTTGCCGCATACGAGCAGCTTGATTTCCGCCATTTCCTGGTGCAGGCCATGGATGGCCCGCTGGCGAGGGAAAATACCGCCGCCGCGGTGGCGTTCTGCCAGCGCCATCCGCGCTGGCGGCTGTCGCTGCAGACTCACAAGCTGCTCGGCATCCGCTGAGCGGCGCGGCATCCACGGTATCGACAGGTCGCCCAACGGGCGGCAAAACGTACACAATACAGGCTTCGGACGCGCGCGCAGTGTCCGTTCCAACGCAGGCGGCCGGCACCGGCGCCGGTACACATGAGCAAACAAGTTTCCATTACCCGCCGGCTGGAGTTCGACTCCGGCCACCGCATCCCGAACCACTGCGGCCAGTGCCGCAATATCCACGGACACCGCTACCGGCTGGACCTGACGCTGTCGGGCGAGGTCCTGCACCGCGAGGGCGCGTCGGATGACGGCATGATCCTGGACTTCGGCGACATCAAGGCGCTCGCCAACGAGCACCTGGTCAACAAGTGGGACCATGCCTTCCTGATCTACCGTGGTGACACCGCGCTGCTGAACTTCCTGCAATCGATGGAAGGGCACAAGACCGTGGTGCTGGACGCGATCCCGACGGTCGAGAACCTGGCCCAGGTTGCCTTCGACATCCTGGCGCCGGTGTTCAAGGACTGCTTCGGCCACCACCTGCAGCTGACCAGGCTGGTGCTGTTCGAAACGCCCAACTGCTGGGCGGAAGTGAGCGCGCCCGCGGTGCTGCCGGCGCAGGACTGAGCGGGGACGATGCCAGAGACGCCACCGCTGCCGTTGCGCGCGCTGCGCGCCCTGCCTGAAGACCCGGCCGAGGCTGCCGAGCGCGACGCGCGTTACATGCGCGCCGCGCTGGAAGAAGCCCGCCTGGCCGAAGCCGCTGGCGAAGTGCCGGTGGGCGCGGTGGTGGTCTGGAACGACACCATCATCGCGCGCGGCCACAACCTGCCGATCCGCTCGGTGGACCCGTCCGCCCATGCCGAGATGCAGGCGCTGCGCGCCGCCGCCCAGGTGATCGGCAACTACCGCATGCCCGAGTGCGAGCTGTACGTGACGCTGGAACCGTGCGTCATGTGCAGCGGCGCGATCCTGCACGCGCGGCTGCGCCACGTGGTGTTCGGTGCAGCCGACCCCAAGACCGGCGCCGCCGGCAGCGTGCTCAACCTGTTCGAGCAGGCGCAGCTCAACCACCAGACCACCATTGCCGGCGGGGTGCTGGCCGACACCTGCGGCCAGATGCTGAAGGATTTCTTCGGCGCGCGCCGCCGGGCGCAGAAAGCCGCGCAGAAGGCCGCACAGCAGGACGCCGCCGCGCCTGTCACCGATCCCGACAAGAATAACGACACCGAAGCATGAGCACGCCGAACAGCAGGCCGCCGCATACCGAAGTCCGACTGATCGCCTCGTCCGGGTATCCGCACGACGTCGCCATTGCCGCGCGCGGCTGTGCCTGGCTCAAGCATCATGGCTACCACATGACCAACCCCGACGTGCTGGCGCGGCGCTACCTGCGCTTTGGCGGCACGGATGCGGAGCGGCTGGCCGACCTGCACGCCATCGGCACCGGCGCGCCGCACGAGCTGACGCTGGCGGTGCGCGGCGGCTATGGCATCGCGCGGCTGCTGGCGCAAGTCGACTTTGCCCGCATCGCCGCGCAGGCCAGCGCCAGCGGCACGCCCATCGTCGGCCACAGCGACTTCACCGCGTTCCAGCTGGCCTGCCTGGCGGCGACGGGTGCCGTCACCTTTGCGGGGCCGATGCTGCTGGCGGATTTTGGTGCCGAGGTGGTGGATCCCTTCATGTGGGAGCATTTCGAAGGCATCCTGCGCAACCCGGCGTACAGCGTCGATGTCGCGGCGCCGCAGTCGGGCGGACAACCGTTCTCAGGCAGCGTGGAAGGCACGCTCTGGGGCGGCAACCTGGCCATGCTGTGCAGCCTGCTGGGCACGCCTTTCATGCCGCAGGTGGAGGGCGGGGTGCTGTTCCTGGAAGACATCAACGAGCCACCGTACCGGGTGGAGCGCATGCTGATCCAGCTGCAGCAGGCCGGCGTGCTGGGCGCGCAGCGCGCCATCGTGCTGGGCGATTTCTCCAATTACCGCGTCACCGACTACGACAACGGCTACGACATGGACGCAGTGGTGGCCTACCTGCGCGACCAGTTGCCGGTGCCGGTGCTGACCGGGCTGCCGTTCGGCCACTGCGCGCGCAAGCTGACGCTGCCGGTCGGCGCCCAGGTGCGGCTGGCCGCACGTGCGGATGGCTTCAGCATGGCGTTTTCCGGCTATCCGGTGCTGCCGCCACTGGCCTGACCGGCCGCATCGTCCGATGCCGCGCATCCGGGTGCAAGGAATGCGTCCGGATGATAGAATGTGCGGTTATTTCCTGACTTCCTGCCGGGTTCTCGCATGAACCGGGCGCGGCCCGTGCCGCATCGCCAGCCATGGCCGCCGGATGACTCCGGGCCAGCGCGATGCATCTCCGGCAAGGCCCGTCCCTGAGCGGCATGGGGTGCGCCTCGTGTGCAAAACCGGCAAGCCGCGGCCAGCGCCGCGGCGCCACAATCTCCAGACAAGGTTCAAGACGTGCTTTCTACCGCAAACATCACCATGCAGTTCGGCCCCAAGCCGTTGTTCGAGAATATCTCGGTCAAATTCGGCGAGGGCAACCGCTACGGCCTGATCGGCGCGAACGGTTGCGGCAAGTCCACCTTCATGAAGATCCTGGGCGGCGACCTGGAACCGTCGTCGGGCAACGTCATGCTGGAGCCGGGCGTGCGTCTGGGCAAGCTGCGCCAGGACCAGTTCGCCTATGAAGACATGCGCGTGCTGGACGTGGTGATGATGGGCCACACCGAGATGTGGGCCGCCGCGCAGGAGCGCGACGCCATCTACGCCAACCCGGAAGCGACCGACGAAGACTACATGAAGGCCGCCGAGCTGGAGGCCAAGTACGCCGAATACGACGGCTACACCGCCGAGGCCCGTGCCGGCGAACTGCTGCTGGGCGTGGGCATCCCCACCAGCCAGCACCAGGGCACGATGAGCGACGTCGCCCCCGGCTGGAAGCTGCGCGTGCTGCTGGCGCAGGCACTGTTCTCGAACCCGGACGTGCTGCTGCTGGACGAGCCGACCAACAACCTGGACATCAACACGATCCGCTGGCTGGAGACCGTGCTCAACGAGCGCAACTCCACCATGATCATCATTTCCCACGATCGCCACTTCCTGAACTCGGTCTGCACCCACATGGCCGACATGGACTACGGCACGCTCAAGGTCTACCCGGGCAACTACGACGACTACATGGAAGCGTCGATGCAGGCCCGCGAGCGCCAGGTTGCCGCCAACGCGCGCGCCAAGGAGCGCATCAGCGAGCTGCAGGACTTCGTGCGCCGCTTCTCGGCCAACAAGTCCAAGGCCCGCCAGGCCACCTCGCGCGCCAAGCAGATCGAGAAAATCAAGGTCGACGACATCAAGCCGTCGTCGCGCCAGAACCCGTTCATCCGCTTCGAGTTCGAGAAGAAGCTGCACAACCTGGCCGTGGAAGTGGAGAACATCACCAAGACCTACGACCGCAAGATCATCGACGGCCTGTCGCTGGCGATTCAGGCCGGCGAGCGCGTGGCGATCATCGGCGAGAACGGCGCGGGCAAGACCACGCTGCTGCGCAGCCTGCTCAACGGCGCGGTGCAGACCGGCGTGCAGCGCGGCGTGGAAGTGGACCGCGGCACGGTCAAGTGGGCCGAGAACGCCAACGTCGGCTACATGCCGCAGGATACCTACGAGGAATTCCCGGACAACCGCGACGTGATGGACTGGATGAGCCAGTGGACGCAGGCCGGCGACGACGAGACCTCGCTGCGCGGCACGCTGGGCCGCCTGCTGTTCTCGGCCGACGACATCAGGAAGTCGGTCAAGGTGCTGTCCGGCGGCGAGAAGGGCCGCATGATCTGGGGCAAGCTGATGCTGGGCCGCCACAACGTGCTGGCCATGGACGAGCCGACCAACCACATGGACATGGAGTCGATCGAATCGCTGCAGATCGCGCTGGACAAGTTCACGGGCACGCTGATCTTCGTTTCGCACGACCGCGAGCTGATCAGCGGGCTGGCGACGCGCGTGATCGAAGTGCGCACCGACGGCACGCTGACGGACTACCTGGGTACGTATGACGAGTACCTGCAGTCGCAGGGTATCGACGGCTGAGCGTCGGGACGTTGACGATGAGAGAAGGCCGCCTCCGGGCGGCCTTTTTCATTGGTGCGCCGGAATCTCAGCCGGCGGCGATGCGATCTGTGATCTGGTCGAGCTGGCTCGTGATGGCACGCGCGGTGATGTCGCCCTTGGCCTTGAGCAGTGCCGCATGCAGCGGTTCGCGCAGCGCCAGCAGGGCGGGCAGGTCGGTGGCCCTTTCGACCTTCACCTGCAGCATGTAGCCGCGCAGGCCGAGATGCTGCCCGATCACGTCGGTATAGAAGTGATACAGGCTCTCGAAGGCCGCGATGTCGGCGGGCGAAGGGGCCGCGGTATCGGTCGGTTGCGGCGTCTCGGGCACCTCGGGGGCGCGTGCGTGCCGCATTGCATACACGGAGAACATATTGGTGTCGGCGGCAGGCGTGACCCGCGCCGGTGCCTGTGCCGGTGCCACCGCAGCGGGCGGCCGTGCCGGCTCCGGGACGGCTTCGACCAGCCCTTGTGCCACCAGTGTGTCGATGGCCTCGGGTGCCACCCCCATGCCGGCCACCTGCGCCAGCAATTCCTGCCCGCGGCGCTCGCCGTTGACCATCAGCAGCAGCGCGCGCAGCTTGTGGTCAAGCTTGCGTGCACGCGTCCGGATCTCGTCCTGTCCCGCATCCGTCTTGCGGTAGATCGGATCGACCATGTCTCACCCCTTGTTATGTCCGACCGCCTTTGGCTAGAGTCCCTGTCAGGTGGTGCGGCCGATTATCGCCACCTTCTTGCCCGGAGCGGTATGCGCGGCTTTCCGCGGCGCAAAAACATAGTCCCGAATCCGCTCTACAATGTGCGTGCACCATAAAAGTAACAAAAAATTGCAATCGCCAATTCACCAAACCGAGAACTGTGGCCATGCAACAACGAGACAAACTCTTTATTAACGGCAAGTGGGTCGCTCCCCACGGCAACGGCACGATCGACGTCATCCATTCCGCCACCGAGGCGGTGATGGGCACCATCCCCGAAGGCTCGGCGCGCGACGCCGAGGATGCCATCCAGGCGGCCCGCGCGGCCTTCGACAGCTGGTCGGCCACGCCGCCGGCGGTGCGTGCCGGCTATATCGCCAAGATCGCCGAAGGCCTGAAGGCGCGCAGCGAAGAGCTGGCCCAGCTGATCGCCGGCGAAGTCGGCATGCCGATCAAGCTGGCGCGCGCGATCCAGGTGGGCGGGCCGGTCTACAACTGGGGCCAGGCCGCCAAGCTGCTGGACGGTTTCCGCTTCGAGGAAGAGGTCGGCAACTCCCTGGTGGTGCGCGAGCCCGTGGGCGTGGTGGGTGCCATCACCCCGTGGAACTACCCGCTCAACCAGATCACGCTCAAAGTGGCGCCGGCCCTGGCCGCCGGCTGCACCGTCGTGCTCAAGCCCTCCGAGGTGGCGCCGCTCAATGCCTTCGTGCTGGCCGAGGTGATCGAGGCCGCCGGCCTGCCGCCGGGCGTGTTCAACCTGGTGACCGGCTATGGCCCGGTGGTGGGCGAGGTGCTGGCCAGCCACCCGGAAGTCGACATGGTGTCGTTCACGGGTTCGACCCGCGCCGGCAAGCGCGTGTCGGAACTGGCCTCGCAGACCGTCAAGCGCGTGGCGCTGGAGCTGGGCGGCAAGTCCGCTTCGGTGATCCTGGACGACGCCGACTTGCCGTCGGCGGTAAAGGGCACCATCAATGCCTGCTTCCTGAATTCCGGCCAGACCTGTTCGGCGCATACCCGCATGCTGGTGCCGCGGGCCCGTTACGATGAAGTGAAGGCGATCGCGCAGAAGGTGGTCGAGGGCTTTACCGTGGGCGATCCGCTGCAGGAAGCCAGCAAGCTGGGACCGCTGATCTCCGCGGTGCAGAAGGACCGCGTGACCGGCTATATCCGCCGGGGCCTGGAAGAGGGTGCCGAGCTGGTAGCTGGCGGTCCGGACACCCCGGAAGGGCTGGACAAGGGCTTCTTCGTCAAGCCGACCGTGCTCGGCAACGTGGAGCCGCGTGCCACCGTGGCGCAGGAAGAGATCTTCGGGCCGGTGCTGTCGATCATCTGCTATGACACCGAGGAAGACGCGGTGCGCATCGCCAATGACAGCATCTATGGCCTGGGCGGCGGGGTCTGGTCCGGTGACGAGGCACGCGCGATCCGCGTGGCGCGCCGCATCCGCACCGGACAGGTCGATATCAACGGCGGCCCGTTCAATATGCAGGCGCCGTTTGGCGGCTACAAGCAGTCCGGCAACGGACGCGAAGCGGGCAAGTACGGCCTGGAGGAATTCCTGGAGTACAAGTCGCTGCAGCTGAAGAAGCCGGCGGCCTGATGCGGCGCTGAGCGGCGTTGATGCAATATGGGAAATGCCCGGCTGGCCCGGGCATTTTTTCGTGCGGATAATGTGCGGAAAACACGCACAACATAACGAGAGTCATTGGGGGAGCAACGATGCGCTGGTTTGGTCGGCTGACCAGGTTTGTGGCGGGGCTGCTGGTGCTGGCGGTGGCCGGCGCTGCCGCGGCCCTGGTCTGGTATCGCCATGCGGCGCAGCCGCCTGCATCCGGCCAGGAAGCGCTGGCGGGTTTGCGCGGCCAGGTCACGGTCGTGCGCGACGGCCATGGCGTGCCGCATATCCGCGCCGCCAGCAAGGCGGACGCCTGGTTCGCGCTGGGCTACGTCCATGCACAGGACCGGCTGTGGCAGATGCAGATGAACAAGCGCGTCGTGGCAGGCCGGCTTGCGGAGATCCTGGGACCGTCCGCGCTCGATACCGACAAGTTCCTGCGCACGCTGGGCGTGCGCCGCAATGCCGAGGCCATCCTGGCGCAGGCCTCGCCCGAGACCCGTGCCGCGCTGCAGGCCTATGCCGACGGCGTCAATGCCTGGATCGACCATCGCAAGGGCCCGCTGCCGCCTGAATTCCTGCTGCTGCGCGCGCAGCCCGAGCGCTGGGAGCCGGCCGATACGCTGGGCTGGCAGACCATGATGGCCTGGGACCTGGGCGGCAACTGGACCCAGGAAACCCTGCGCATGCGGCTGGCGCAAGTGCTGCCGGTGGCCCGCATCAGCGAGTTGCTGGCGCCGTATCCGGGCGAGCAGCCGGTGCGCACCATGGATTACGGCCATCTGTACCAGCAACTGGCACCGCTGGCGAATGCCATGGCCAGCGTCGGCGACAAGGCGCCGCCGGGTTATGTCGAGGGCATGGGCTCGAACAACTGGGTGGTGTCGGGCGCGCATACGCAATCGGGCAAGCCGATGCTGGCCAATGACCCGCACCTGGGGCTGCAGGCGCCCGCGCTGTGGTATTTCGCCAGGATGACGGCGCCCGGCCTGGACGTGACCGGCGCCACGCTGCCCGGCATGCCGCTGGTGGTGCTGGGGCACAACGACCGCATCGCCTGGGGGCTGACCAATACCGCGCCCGACGTGCAGGACCTGTATATCGAACGGCTGCGCCCCGGCAACGACACCCAGTATCAGACCCCGGACGGCTGGGCCGCATTCGAGACCCGCACCGAGACCATCCGCGTCAAGGGCGCCCCGGACGTGGTGCTGAAGGTCCGCGCCACGCGCCACGGCCCGGTGATTTCCGATGTGGCCGAGCCGCTTTCGGCTGCCGCGGGACCGCTGGGCGCACAGTATGTGGTGGCCTTCCAGTGGACCGCGCTGCGCCCGGACGACCGCACCTTCCAGGCGGGGCTGCGCATGAACGAGGCGCGCGACTGGGCCGGCTTCACGGCGGCGCTGCGCGACTTCCATTCGCCGCAGCAGAACATTGTCTATGCCGATGTCGACGGCAATATCGGCTTCTATGCACCCGGACGCGTGCCGCTGCGCCGGGCCGACAACGACCTCAAGGGGCTGGCGCCGGCGCCCGGCTGGGATGAGCGCTACGACTGGACCGGCTTTATTCCGTTCGAGGCACTACCGCACCGCTACAACCCGGCCGACGGCGTGATCGTGACGGCCAACCAGCGCATCGTCGCACCGGACTACCCGTACTTCATCACCAGCGAATGGACCGTGCCGTATCGCTTTGACCGGATCAAGGCGCTGCTGGCGGCCACGCCCAGGCACAGCTTCGACAGCTTTGCGGCAATCCAGAAAGACGTGGTCTCGCTGGCCGTGCGCGATGCCTTGCCGCTGCTGCTGGCCGCGCCCGTCAGCCGCGATGCGGCGCGGCCCGAGCGCGAACGCGCCTTGCTGGAAGCGCTGCGCAAGTGGGACGGAAACATGGACCCGGGGCGCGCCGAGCCGCTGGTCGTCACCGCCTGGCTGCGCGAGTTGTCGCGGCGGCTGTTCGAAGAGAAGGCGGGTGAGGCGATCTTTGTCCGCCTGTGGGACCAGCGTAACGTGCAGCAGCCCATGCTCAACATCCTGCGCGATCCGCGCACGCTGGGCGCGTTCTGGTGCGACCGGCAGCATACGCGCGCGGCAGAGACCTGCGACGACGCCATCGCGGACGCCTGGACCCGGGCCATGGCGGACCTGTCGCGCCGCTACGGCGACGACGCCGCCCGCTGGCGCTGGGGCGAGGCGCACACGGCCCGCTCCGAGCACAAGCCCTTCGGCAAGGTGGCGTACCTGTCGCCGCTGTTCAACCTGCGCGTGCCGACCGGCGGCGATACCTATACGGTCAATGTCGGCCGCCACAACCTGCGCGACGACAAGGCGCCGTTCGAGAACACCCACGCGGCCAGCGTGCGTGCGCTATATGACCTGGCGGACCTGGAGGCGTCGCGGTTCATGGACTCCACCGGGCAGTCAGGCAACGCGCTGTTGCCGCGCTACCGCGACTGGGCCGGCAAATGGGCCGCGGTCGAGTACGTGACGATCCCGCCCGTGCCATCGCTGCCGCAGCAGGATGCGCCAGATGCGCTGATCCTGGTGCCGGCTGCGACCAAATAGCGCAGATTACGACATGCCGTGCTGAGAGTGCTCGCAAATACGCGAGATCCAGCCATGGTCTTCGCGGGGCGCAGCAATTGACGCTACCATGGGAACCCCTTTCGACCGGCAGGAGTCCCCGATGGCAACGCGTACCACCCATGTGATCCAGCACGTCGCATTCGAGCATGCGGGCGTGATCGGCAATGCCTTGCGCGCGCGCGGGCACGCGTTGCAGGTGTTCCAGGCCGGCGTCGATGACCTGGCACCCGTCGCGGACAATCCGGCCGACCTGCTGCTGATCCTGGGCGGCCCCATCGGTGTCTATGAAACCGATGCCTATCCCTGGCTGGAGGCCGAGATCGCTCTGATCCGCCAACGCCTGGCGGCTGGCGGCAAGATGATCGGGGTTTGCCTGGGCGCGCAGCTGATCGCGCGTGCTGCCGGCGCGCGCGTCTACGCGGGCACGCGCGAGATCGGCTGGGCGCCGATTGCGCCTACGCCAGCGGGGCAGGATTCCGCGCTGGCAGAACTGGCTGCCGCCCACTGGGAGGTGCTGCACTGGCATGGCGATACCTTCGACCTTCCGCCCGGCGCGCAACTGCTGGCGTCCACTGCCGCGGTACAGAACCAGGCCTATGCCATCGGCAACCAGGTGCTGGCGCTGCAATTCCACCCCGAGGTCATGCCGCGCGATATCGAGGCCTGGCTGATCGGCCATACCGTCGAGCTGGCCAAGGCCGGCATCGATCCGCGCACCATCCGCGCGCGTACTGCGGAAGTCGGTGCCACGGTGGCGGCCGCGGGCGAGCGCATGTTCGCGCGCTGGCTGGAGGAAGCCGGGCTATGAGCCAGCCGGCATTGCCCGTGCGCGCGGCGATCGGCGCCGTATTGACGGGGCAGGTACGCCCGTTCGGGCCAAAGGGCGTGCCCAGCGGCATCGCCAAGACCGCGGCTGGCGAGCGGATTCGCGTGACCGCGCTTGGACTCGAAGGCGACGGGCAGGGCGATCCGCGCCATCACGGTGGTCCGGAAAAGGCGCTGCACCACTACGCCTTCGATCATTACCCGGCGTGGCGCGAGGAACTGGCTGCGCAGGGCGCGCAAGGCAACGGTGTGCTCGACGTTGCGGGGGCCTTCGGCGAGAACCTGAGCACCACCGGGCTGACCGAGGCCTCCGTCTGCATCGGCGACCGCTTCCGCCTGGGCACGGCGCTGGTGGAGGTGTCGCAGGCACGACAGCCGTGCTGGAAGCTCAATCATCGATTCGGCTATGCAGGCATGTCGCGCGCCGTGCAGCAAAGCCTGCGCACTGGCTGGTACTACCGTGTACTGGAGACTGGCGACGTGGCGGCGGGCGATACGCTGGAACTGGTGGCGCGCCCCTGTCCGCGATGGTCGCTGCAGCGCCTGCTGCAGGTACTGTATGTCGACCGGCTGGACTATGCCGCGCTCGCGGAAATGTCAGAGCTGGCACCGCTGGCCGAGAACTGGCGCAAGCTTGCGCGGCAGCGCGTGGAACGGCGCGAAATCGAAGATATGGAGCGGCGGCTGGCGGGCGGCTGAGCGCCGCCGCGTCAGCCCTGGCGGAACCGCTTCCCCGTGCCTTCGCGCGTAATGCGCTCCCAGACCACCTGCTTTTCCTCTTCGCTGAAGAACACCCAGTTGCTGACCTCGGCCGCGGTGCGGCCGCAGCCCTGGCAGATCTCGTCGAACAGCGTCGAGCAAATGCCGATGCAGGGGCTGTCCGGGCGCTCGGACAGCGTGGAATCCGTGGTGCCGTGATCCGGTTCGGGGCGGGGCGGGGCGGATTCTGAG